>JBOGEI010000100.1:0-14229 GCA_050701935.1 Microbacterium sp. | reverse complement strand
GCCAGCGCATCTCCTGCGGAGTGCGGTTGCTCTTGACGTTGTTGCAGCGCAGGCAGCAGGCGACGAGGTTCTCCCAGGAGTCGGCGCCTCCCCGCGAACGCGGCAGCACATGGTCGATCGTGGATGCCGCCTTGCCGCAGTAGCCGCAGCGGTGGTTGTCGCGACGGAGCACTCCCCGGCGCGTGACCGGCACGCGCCTGCTGGTCGGCACCCGCACGTACCGGGCGAGGATGATGACCGCCGGGCGGTCGTAGACGCCGTGGGTGCCCCAGACGGGGTCTTCCTCCACGTGTTCGATCACGGTCGCCTTGTCGTTCATCACGAGCACGAGCGCTCGTTTGAACGACACGATCGCGAGCGGCTCGTATCCGGCATTCAGGACCAGTGTGCGCATTCGTCATCCTCTCGATCCGCCGGGACGGCTTCCCGGCACTCTCGACTCACACGAGGTCGTGCAGGAGGCAGAGCGATCGCGGGGACGAAAAAAGGCGCCGTCTAAAGACAGCGCCTTTCGCGCACGGCAACGCCGTGGCATCCCTGCGGGCTATGCAGAAGGACGTGACGACCGAGGGCATCCATGGTTCGGATGCTCGGTATTCGCTCCATCAGCCTCTCCCACCTGTACGACAACGGGATCAGGCTAACCCATCACGCTGTGTGCAAGGCGAAACAGCAGATGAATGGAATGAGGCGTGTCCGGGGATCAGCCGGCGTTGACCGAGAGCCACGACATGGGCTCGACGAGTCCGCCGTTGATCCAGACCTCGAAGTGGAGGTGGTTGGCGGTCGAGCGTCCGGTGCTGCCGACGTAGCCGATCAGCTGTCCGGCCGAGACGGTCTGACCGGCCTGCACCTGTCGCGAGCCGTAGAGCATGTGGCCGTAGGTGGTCTGCAGACGCTGACCGCCGACGACGCTGTCGAGCATCACGGCAACACCGTATCCGCCGATGCTCTCCGCCGAAGCGCGGACGACGCCACCTGCGGCCGCATAGATCGGGGTGCCGGCCGGAGCCAGCATGTCGGCACCGTTGTGCCCACCGCCCACCGTACGGCTGACGTTCCACGAACCCATCGGCAGCGGGTAGCGCACCTCGCCCGAACCCGGCGAGGTGAGGGCGTACCCTGCGGTGTTGAACCGGGACGACGTTGAAGCCGCGGCGGTGGTGGCAGCAGCTGCGGCGCGAGCGGCAGCCGCCTCTTCTGCCTTCTTCTTCGCGACTTCCTCAGGAGTCGTGGCGCTGAAGGTGCCGCGAGCGAGCGGCGCCGAGGTGGCCTGCGAAGCGACGACGAGCGACTGCGCATCGACGGCGGCGAGCTGCTGCACCGTCGTGGGGGCGGCCTCGTTCGGCTTCGACGAGGCGAAGGCCGGGAGCGCGATACCGGCGACAAGCGCACCGACTGCCCCGAAGATGGCGATGGAGCGGAGTGGCTTGACGGCCTTTCGAGCACTCATGCGCGCGCCGTCACGGCGGGCTGGCACTCGGTCTTCAGATGTCTTCTTCGCGGGCGGTTCGATGTCTGCGGCCAAAACTTGGTCCTCCTGGGCCCTCGCGCTGTTCGGGTCAGCGCTGGCTCGTCGGCACTCTGCTCTCGTGGCACGAATGTAGCTCGGGTACTTTGTGCGTTCCTGCCGTGAAGACGACGAGCCTGGAAGGCAAATCTTCGCGGGTTCATCTCCAGCGGGCTTCTTCGCTGGCGACCTGACCGAGGTTACCGGAAGATAACGATCATGTCACCCCGGGAAACTGACAATCGCCGCAGAAGCTCGCGACCGCGCGCCTCCGCATCGACGCCAGACCCGGATTTCCGGCCGGATCAGGCCGGTTCGCCCACGAGGAAGATATGCGATGCCAGCTCGACCGGGAGCTCGAGCCCATCGTCTTTGCCGTCCATCTGGATGAGGACGTAGCCCTCGCTGAAGCGGAAGTCACCATGCGCACCCGGAACCACTCCGGCGTCGCGGAGCTGTTCGAGCAGCTCCGGGTCGACCTGAGCGGGCTCCGCGAGTCGACGGACGGTGCCCTCGACGGGCTCGCCCGCCGCGTTCAGTCGCTGGACGAGACCGATGACGCCCTCATCGAAAGTACGAGCGGGCACGTCACCGAGCTGGTCCAGCCCCGGAATCGGATTGCCGTAGGGCGACTCCGTCGGGTGCCCGAGCAGTTCGACCAGGCGGCGCTCCACCTGCTCGCTCATCACGTGCTCCCAGCGGCATGCCTCTTCGTGCACGAAAGCCCAGTCGAGCCCGATCACATCGGAGAGCAGGCGCTCGGCGAGACGGTGCTTGCGCATCACGTCGACGGCCTTGCGGCGACCGGCCTCGGTGAGCTCGAGGGTGCGATCTTCCGAGACGATGACGAGGCCGTCGCGCTCCATGCGACCGACAGTCTGCGAGACGGTCGGTCCGGAATGGCCGAGACGCTCGGAGATGCGCGCACGCAGCGGCACGATGTTCTCTTCCTCGAGCTCGAGGATGGTGCGGAGATACATCTCCGTGGTGTCGATCAGATCGGTCATGTGCAGGCCCTCCGAGGTTCTTAGGCAAGCCTACATTCCCGGGCGGACATCAGGCCCGCTCCCGGTCCGGCGACATGCCGAGCGCCCCCTAGAATCGACGCATGGCGATCGAGATTCCCCGTGACCTCCTGCCCGCTGACGGCCGCTTCGGCTGCGGTCCCTCGAAGGTGCGCCCCGCGCAGCTCGAGGCTCTGGTCTCGTCGGGAGCGACGATCCTGGGCACATCGCACCGCCAGGCCCCGGTCAAGAACCTCGTCGGCAGTATCCGCGAGCAGCTCGCCGCGCTGTTCCGCGTCCCCGAGGGGTATGAGATCCTCCTGGGCAACGGCGGGTCCACGGCGTTCTGGGACGCCGCAGCCTTCGGACTCATCGAACGGCGCAGCCAGAACCTCGTGTTCGGCGAGTTCGGTGGCAAGTTCGCCGCCTCGTCCGCGGCGCCCTGGCTCGAAGCGCCCGATGTGCGCAAGGCCGAACCGGGCTCCCTGACCGTCACCGAGGTCGTACCGGGCGTCGACGTGTACGCCTGGCCCCACAACGAGACCTCGACCGGTGTCGCGGCGCCGATCAAGCGCGTCGACGCCGAGGGTGCTCTGACCGTCATCGATGCGACGAGCGCCGCGGGCGGCATCGACTTCGACGCGGCCCAGGCCGATGTCTACTACTTCGCACCGCAGAAGAACCTCGGCTCGGACGGCGGTCTGTGGTTCGCCGCGGTGTCCCCCGCCGCGATCGAGCGCATCGAGCGCATCGCGGCATCCGGTCGCTACATCCCGGAGTTCCTGAGCCTGAAGAACGCGGTCGACAACTCGCGACTCAACCAGACGCTCAACACTCCGGCCCTCACCACCCTGCACCTGCTCGACAGCCAGCTCAGCTGGATCCTCGACAACGGCGGTCTCTCCTGGGCCGCGGCGCGCACCTCCGAGTCGTCCTCGGTGCTGTACGACTGGGCCGAGGCCTCCTCGGTCGCGACCCCGTTCGTGACGGATGCCGCGCACCGCTCTCCTGTGGTCGCGACGATCGACTTCGACGACAGCATCGATGCCGCCGCGATCGCGAAGACCCTGCGGGCCAACGGCATCGTCGACACGGAGCCTTACCGCAAGCTCGGCCGCAACCAGCTGCGCGTGGCGACGTTCGTCTCGATCGAGCCGGACGATGTGCGCCAGCTCACCCGGTCGATCGACTACGTGCTGGAGAACCTGGGCGGCTGACCGCCGGAGGTCACTCCTCTTCGTCGACCTCGCCGGCGTCCGAATCCAGGACGTCGGCGTCGTCGTCTTCGGCCTCGTCTTCTCCGGCGTCGTCGTCTTCCGAGTCGTCGAGCTCATCGATGTCGACACCGTCGAGGTCGCCGGCGTGCAGGATGTCGGCTTCGCCGTCGTCCAGGTCGTCGTCGTCATCGTCATCGAGAACGTCCTCGTCGAGAACATCCTCGTCGGCCGTCGCACCGTCGTCGGTCGCTGCCGCCGCCTCGGCGAGCTCGACCTGATGCGCTCGATAATCTGCAAGACGCTCTGCCCACGGCACCCATTCCGGGGCGAGGAGCGCACCGTCTCCAGGAAGGAGCTCGACCTCGAGCACCGTCGGCTCCTCGTCGTCCACCCGGGCGACGGTCACGGTCCAGTACCACCCGGGATAGCCGGGGAGCCGGTTCGCGAATCGCAGCGAAACCGAACCGTCCTCTTCGGCGAGGTACCCAGCGGCAGGCCCGACGGTAGACGCCGGCGTGATCTCGCGCAGTGCGGCCAGCGCGAGATCGTGTGCGTCGACGAGACGTGCGTCGGCGTCAGGCTTCGAGGTCATCAGCGACCTTGCGTAGGACGGCCGCGATCTTGCGGCCATGCCCGGAAGCGGGGTAGCGCCCGCGGCGCAGGTCTCCGCCGATGCTGTCGAGGAGCTTCACCAGGTCTTCGACGATGATCGCCATGTCGTCAGCCGGCTTGCGCTTGGCCTTCGACAGGCTGGGCGGAGCCTCGAGCACGCGCACCGAGAGCGCCTGCAGGCCGCGCTTCCCGTCGGCGACACCGAACTCCACGCGTGCGCCCGCCTTCATCGCGGTGCCTTCCGGCATTGCGGAGGCGTGCAGGAAGACGTCCTGGCCGTCATCGCTGGCGATGAAGCCGAAACCCTTGTCTTCGTCGTAGAACCTGACCTTGCCGGTGGGCATGGGAGAACCTCGCTGAGATCGATGTGCAGAACGGTCGACGCGCTCGTGCGCGTCCATCCCAGCCTACCGGTCGCGGGGTGCGCGGACCCGAAGGCCGCGGTGCGAGTAGGGTGAGACTGATGAGCACGAAGAATTCTGACCCGGAGGTTCCCGTCCGCCGGCTGGATCGTATCCTGGCGTTCGGCGCGCTCGGAATCGCCGCAGCATCCGTGGTGTGCTTCTTCGCCATCATCATCGGAACCTGGCTGGGAATGGGGCAGGCCGCCTTCGGGGAGGGCTTGTGGCCCGTCGTCGCCGCGATCCCCTACTGGGGCCTACCAGTCGCCTTCCTCATGATCATCGCTCTCCTGACGATGAGCTTCATTCGAAAGGGCCGCGCGTCTTCGCGTTCCTGAGGCCTCTGCCATGAGCACTCACGCGCGACCGCTGGCGGATTGGCTGGCCGCGGCGAGCGACGACGACCTCCGCCACCTTCTCGGCGCACGAGGCGTGCGACCGGATGCCTCGTGGCAGGACTTCTTCGACGCCGCAGAGGCCCTGCTGGATCCGGTGTCACTGAGCCGCGTCCTTCCATCTCTCACAGCGTCCGAGGCCACGGCGCTGCTCGCTGCCGTGGCGGGCGAGGCGACAGGGCACGAGGCGCAGCAGCTGACGGCGCTCGCCCTGCTGAGGCCCGACGGCACGCCCTACCCGCCGGTGGTGGCGGCGATCGCCGGGCGCGCGGCACCCTCTCGTGCTGAGGAGACGCCGGCCTCCCCGTCATCGGAGACCTCGTCAGCGCATGCGGCAGAGCGCGCGTTCACGACCGTCGCCGTCCTCGCAGATCTGCTGCTGATCGCCAGGGAGAGCCCCTTCGCGCTTCTCACAGGCGGCGGTGTCAGCGCCGGCGAGAAGCGTCAGCTCGCCGAAGCGGGTGTGGCCGCGGAGATCGTCGACACCCTCGCAGCGATCGCGCTCCAAGCCGGACTCGCCGTCGCCGCGGACCGCCGGCTGCGATCGAGCCAGTCGGCGGAGGACTGGCTGCGTTCCTCCGCCGGGGACAGATGGGCGCTGCTGGCGACGTCCTTCCGCGACGCCCTCCCGCGCGGCATCCGGTCAACTTCCGGAGGATGGATCCCCCCTGAAGCGTGGGCTCTCGCCCACCCCTGGGACCCGACCTGGCCGGACCGCTCGCGCACCTTGCACGAAGCTGCCCGACTCCTCGGACTGATCGCTGAAGACGGGACCGAGCCGGAGTGGGCCGTGGGTCTGCGCCGTGGGGAAGGTGCAGACGCGACGAGTCTGGTGAAGCTGCTTCCGACCGAGGTCGATCGCATCTTCCTCCAGAACGATCTGACGGCGATCGCACCGGGTCCTCTGGAGCCGGCGCTCGATGTGCGCCTGCGCACGATAGCGGCCAGAGAGTCCGCTGCCCAGGCATCGTCCTACCGCTTCACCTCGGAATCCGTCGCGCATGCTTTCGTCGCAGGCGAGACCGAGCAGTCGATCATCGACTTCCTGACCTCCGTCTCGCTCACCGGCATCCCCCAGCCCCTCAGCTACCTCATCGCGCAGACGGCCCAGCGACACGGCCTGGTCCGGGTCTCCACCGACGAGGAGACCGGTCGCACGCGGATCGAGAGCGCCGACTCGCACCTGATCGAGGCGATGGCCGTGGACCAGTCGCTGCGTCCGCTCGCGCTCACCGCGCACGTCGAGTCGCTCACGACCCGGGTCAGCCGAGAGACGGTCTACTGGGCGCTCACAGACGCACGGTATCCGGCGACCCTCGTAGGCGCAGACGGCGCGCTGCCCGTGCGCGAGAGACACCCCGCTCCCCCTGCTCCGACGTCGAGCGCGGATTCCGCAGACCTCGCGCCGCTGATCTCACGTCTCCGCTCCCACCAGGGGCCGGATGCCGACGCCGCGTGGCTCGATCGCGAGCTCGAAGCAGCCGTGCGATCGAAGTCTGTCCTCCAGGTCACGGTCGGGATGCCGGACGGGTCGACCCGAGAGCTCCTCCTCGAAGCGACCGGGATCGGCGGCGGCAGGCTTCGAGGACGGGACCGCGCTGCCGATGTCGAGCGCACACTCCCGGTGTCGAGCATTCTCACCGCGACGATCGTCGCGCCGTAGGGCCCGGTCCCTCATCCGACCGCTAAACTGGTGAGCTATGTCTGATGGCCCACTGATCGTCCAGAGCGATCGCACCGTGCTGCTCGAAGTCGCCCACGCCGACGCCGAGAGCGCCCGTCACGAGCTGGCGATCTTCGCCGAGCTGGAACGCGCTCCCGAGCACATCCACACATACCGGATCACGCGTCTCGGGCTGTGGAACGCGCGCGCTGCGGGGCACACCGCCGAGGACATGCTCGAGACGCTCGACCGCTGGTCGCGCTTCCCCGTTCCTCCGTCGGTCTCGGTCGATCTGCGCGAGACGGTGAACCGCTACGGGCGGCTGGTCATCGAACGCGATGACGAGGGCACGCTTATCCTGCGTTCCTCCGACCCCGCCGTGCTGGCGCAGGTCGCGAACAACAAGCGCATCCAGCCGCTGCTCATCGGACACCCTTCTCCGGAGACGTTCGTGGTCGACGCGTGGGCGCGCGGACAGATCAAGCAGGAGCTGCTGAAGATCGGCTGGCCCGCCGAAGACCTCGCCGGGTACACCCCGGGAACCCCGCACGAGATCGACCTCGCCGAGAACGGATGGCATATCCGTCCGTACCAGCAGGACGCCGTCGACGCCTTCTCGAAGGACGGCTCCGGCGTCGTGGTGCTCCCCTGCGGCGCAGGAAAGACGATCGTCGGCGCCGGAGCGATGGCCGCGACCAAGACGACCACGCTGATCCTCGTCACGAACACGGTGTCGGCGAGGCAGTGGCGCGACGAGCTGCTCAAGCGCACAAGCCTCACCCCCGAAGAGATCGGCGAGTACTCGGGACAGGCCAAAGAGGTCAAGCCGGTCACGATCGCGACCTACCAGATCCTCACGGCCAAGCGGAAGGGCGAGTACGCGCACCTGGCGCTGCTGGATGCTCTCGATTGGGGCCTCATCGTCTACGACGAAGTGCACCTCCTTCCGGCGCCGGTGTTCAAGCTCACCGCCGACCTGCAGGCTCGCCGCCGCATCGGACTCACCGCTACCCTGGTGCGCGAGGACGGGCGCGAAGGCGACGTCTTCAGCCTGATCGGACCCAAGCGGTTCGACGCACCCTGGAAGCAGATCGAGGCACAGGGCTTCATCTCTCCCGCCGCCTGCTACGAGGTGCGCATCGATCTGCCGCCGAGCGACCGGCTCGAGTACGCCGCCGCGACGGACGACGAGCGCTATCGACTCGCGGCATCCGCACCCGCCAAGGTCAAGGCCGTGCGCGAGCTCATCGCGAAGCACGAGGGCGAGCGCATCCTGGTGATCGGGCAGTACCTCGATCAGCTGGAGTCGCTGTCAGAGGCGCTGAACGCTCCACAGATCACCGGGGCGACGCCGATCGAAGAGCGCGAAGAGCTCTACCGTGCGTTCCGCGAAGGCGACATCTCGCTGCTCGTGGTCTCGAAGGTGGCCAACTTCTCTATCGACCTCCCGGAGGCATCCGTCGCCATCCAGGTGTCCGGTTCCTTCGGGTCGCGACAAGAGGAAGCTCAGCGTCTGGGCCGTCTGCTGCGACCGAAGCAGTCGGGGCACACCGCCAGCTTCTACACGCTCGTCGCGCGTGACACGATCGATCAGGACTACGCCCAGAACCGCCAGCGGTTCCTGGCGGAGCAGGGGTACAGCTACACGATCATGGACTCGGACGCGATCGCGGCCTGAGCACACGGTGCGCGGCTGATCAATCAACCGCGCAGAACGCGGCCCAGATCGTGGGTGCCGCTCGTCGCACCCATCTCTCTCTCGGCGCTCGCGGTCCGTGCGATCCCGAGCTTTCCCGCCCATCGATCGGCGAGCAGGGCGTACACGATCATCGCAAGCGCAGAGGCGAGCAGGTCGACGGGCGTTCCCGAGGTGGCGTTGGCGTCGATCAGCCCCACCGATCCGAGCAAGAAGATGAGCACGTTGTTGACGATGTGCAGCGAGATCGCGGCTTCCAGACCGCCGGTGCGCCAGGTCAGCCACGCGGCGACGATCGCGAACATCCCCACACTCGCCGCACCCCAGATGTCGTACCCGTGCCCCAGCACGAAAAGCGGGACCGGCAGCAGGATGGCGAAGGCCGGATGGCGCAACCAGCCGCCGACCAGCTGCATCAGATATCCACGGAACACGTACTCCTCCGCAGCCGCCTGGAACGGGATGAGCAGCAGCACGAGAAGCACCATGGCCCACAGCCCCGGATGTGAGAAGTCCGGCGCCACCGCTTCGCCGCCGAGGGCCGACCAGCCCAGCAGAACCGCGAAGTAGACCGCGAACACGGCGAGCGCCAGCAGCAGGCTCTTGCCGAGCCACGCCATCCGCAGCCTTCCGGTGACCGACGACAGCAGACCGACGCCGCGTCCCTCCACGATTCGCGATGCCAGCAGCAGCGCGGGGATCATCAGGATCAGGGGCAGCACCAGCGCGACGAGGAGCCAGGGTCGGTCGAGGTCGAAGTACTGCTGCGTCGTGAGGAGCACCTGCGTCTCGACGCCCCACGCCGGGACGAACATCGCCACGATCAGCAACGGCACGATCACGACCAGCAGGATCGCGACGTAGAGCGCGATGCCGACGAGCCCGGTCAGCAGCATCCGCCACCAGCGGTAGCGCGGTCGCAGCAGTGCGAGACGGTGATAGGCGATCTGCTCAGCGCGCTGCGGGGTGATCGGTGCGATGGCGGGGGCGGCGATAGCGGGGGCGGCGGTGTCGTCCTCGGTCGAGCTCATACGTCGATCCTCGCGTGCACAGCTGTGCATCGCATCCGACTGCGGGAGGATCTCGGTCCCGGAATGGCCGTCCGCACGCAGTCCTGGGGCAGTCGACTCCACGCCGTTCCGCACAATAGTCAGCATCCACATGGCCGAAGTCACCATAATGGGGTCATGACTGCTCCGCGCATCCTGGTCGTCGACGACGAACCCAACATCCGTGACCTGCTCTCCACGGGTCTCAGCTTCGCCGGATTCCAGGTGAAGACGGTCGCCAACGGCGCCGCAACGATCTCGGCTGTCCTCGAAGAGGAGCCAGACCTCATCATCCTGGATGTCATGCTGCCCGACATGAACGGGTTCAGCGTGACCAAGCGCCTTCGCGGCGCGGGCTTCACCGCTCCGATCCTCTTCCTGACGGCGAAGGACGGCACCGAGGACAAGATCGAAGGACTCAACGCCGGCGGCGACGACTACGTCACCAAGCCCTTCAGCCTCGACGAGATCGTGGCACGGGCCCAGGCGATCCTCCGACGCACGATGCAGGCCGACGAGGAGTCGATCATCCGTGCCGGCGAGCTGTCGATGGACCAGGACACCCATGACGTCCATGTCGGCAAGGAGCCGATCGAGCTGAGCCCGACCGAGTTCAAGCTGCTCCGCTACCTGATGCTCAATCCGAACCGCGTGCTGTCGAAGGCTCAGATCCTCGACCACGTGTGGGAGTACGACTTCAACGGCGACGCCGGCATCGTCGAGAGCTACATCTCGTACCTCCGCCGCAAGATCGACCCGCACACCGAGGAGTCGCTGATCCAGACCAAGCGCGGCTTCGGCTACATGCTCAAGGTCGGCAAGACGGTCTGACGACCCCGCACCACCATCGAGTCCACCCCGGCGGTGGATTCGCCGCACCAGGGAGGGCCGCATGGCGCACAAGCCCGATGCGGTCACCAGCTGGTGGCGGCGCATCAGTCTTCGGGCGAAGGTCACCGGAGTCACGGTCGCGGTGCTCGCGCTCGGCCTGCTCGTCGCGGGCATCGGGACCGTCCCCATTCTGCGCAACGCCCTCGTCGCGAACATCGACGCACAGTTGCCTGCACTGGTCTCCAGTGATCTGGTGGAGCGCTACTTCGACACCGCGACGGTCGACGGCGTCACCACCTACACCCCGCGCGAGGAGCAGCCTCGCGACTTCTCTTTCGCCATCTACGATGCCACGGGCGAGCTTCGCGCGACCGCACGGGGAACCTCCGGTCAGGCGCCCCTGTTCCCCTCGCAGTACTCTCTCGCGAAAGCGACCGCCAACACCGATCAGATCCCGCTCGAGATGATGGGGGCTGACGGCGAGGTGTTCCACGCCGCCGTCGCGGTGGTCCCGTCCGAGGGCGGTGTCCTGCGCATCCAGCTGGTCGCATTGCCGCTCGCTCCCGCCGATCGCATCATCAGCCAGTACTTCGGCATCTACATCACGATCGCTCTGATCACGATCTTGATCGCTGCGCTCCTCACCCGTGGACTCGTCACCCTCACGTTCCGAAGACTCGGTCAGGTCGAGGCCACCGCGATGTCGATCGCTGCCGGCGACTTCCGACAGCGACTCACCGACCTCGAGCCGACCACCGAGGTCGGGCGCCTGAACGCCGCGATCAACACGATGCTCGACCGCGTGGACCGCTCGCTCGCGCAACGCGACCGCACCGTCCAGCACATGCGGCGATTCATCGGCGATGCCAGCCACGAACTGCGAACTCCCCTGGTCAGCGTCCGCGGCTACGCGGAGCTGTACCGGATGGGCGCGATCAAGGGCGAGGAAGACACGGCGCGCGCCATGGAGCGCATCGAGAAGGAAGCCATCAGGATGGGCGTCCTGGTGGAAGACCTCCTCGCGCTGGCGCGCCTCGACGAGGAGCGCGAGCCCGAGATCGTGCCGTTGGATCTGAGACCGATCGCGAGGGACGCCGCGCTGGACCTGCGTGCCGCGGCCCCTGGCAGGACCGTGACCGTGATCGACCGCACCGCCGACAGCAAGACCACGATCCCCGTGTACGAGGTGGCCCCAGCGCAGCCGACGCCCCCTGCGCCGCGAGGGCTGTCACGTGCCGCGCTCTCACGGCTCCGCCGACGCCCCCGCCAGACGGAACCGGCGCCGGCCATCGACTTCACCGAGGTGCCCGATCTTCCGGTGCGCACGCCGCCGATCGTGCTCGGCGAAGAGAACAAGGTGCGTCAGGTGGTCACGAATCTGCTGGGCAATGCCCGCCGATTCTCTCCCGAAGACAGCCCGATCGAGATCGTCGTCGACTCCGACAGGGTCAGCGGCACCGGCAGCATCGCGATCGTCGATCACGGCGAGGGCATCCCCCCGCAGATTCGTGAGCAGATCTTCGAACGCTTCTGGCGCGCTGACACCTCACGCGCACGCGAGACCGGCGGCTCCGGTCTCGGGCTCGCGATCGTGGCGTCGATCCTGAAGGCTCTGCACGGCGGCGTCGATGTGACGGAGACCCCGGGCGGTGGTGCCACCTTCACGGTGACGCTCCCCCTCGCACCCGCCCGCGCCACCCCTGCGCATCTCCTCGAAGACACTCAGCCCCTCGACCGGCTCGATCTGCCCTAGGTTCCGTCCGGCCCCCTGCCGCAGCGGGTGGGATCGCTCAGCCTGCGTTTCTGCACTGACGGCGCACCATGCCGGTTCCGCACAGCACACGGTGCTCTCGGAGTCCAGGAAAGACGCACACATCAGTGTCCCCCTAGCCTCGGAACCCCTACGAGAAGGAGTTCCCATGTCAGTCTTCACCGTCGACACCGAAGCCGTGCATGCAGCCAACGGCGCGACACGCGCCACCATCGAGCGGCTTCAGGGCGAGTCAGCGACGCTCATGGCGCAGCTCCGACAGCTGCAGTCGACCTGGTCAGGCACGGCGTCCAACGCCTTCCAGAGCTGCGCAGAGCAGTGGCAGGGCGCACAGCTTCACGTGGAGCAGGTGCTCGAATCGATCGGCACTTCACTCGGCTCCGTCGCCACTCAATACGCTGACGCCGACCAGTACTCGGCCAGCCTGTTCCGCTGACACGTTCGAGGCGCAACGCAGAACGCCCCCGGCCGAAGCCGGGGGCGTTCTGTCATGAGGGCTGGATCAGAAGTCCATGCCGCCCGACGGGTCACCCATCGGCGCGGCTGCCTTCTCCGGCTTGTCGGCGACGACGACCTCGGTGGTGAGGAAGAGTGCCGCGATCGAGGCTGCGTTCTGCAGCGCCGAGCGGGTCACCTTCGCCGGGTCGATGATCCCCGCAGCGAACATGTCGACGTACTCGCCCGTTGCCGCGTTGAGGCCCTGGCCCGAGGGGAGCTCGGAGACCTTGTTCGCGACGACACCCGGCTCGAGACCGGCGTTCAGCGCGATCTGCTTGAGCGGAGCCTCGATCGCGACGCGGACGATGTTCGCGCCGGTCGCCTCGTCGCCCGAGAGCGAGAGAGCGTCGAGGGCCTTGGTGCCCGACTGGATGAGTGCGACGCCACCGCCGGGGACGATGCCCTCTTCGACGGCTGCCTTCGCGTTGCGGACGGCGTCTTCGATGCGGTGCTTGCGCTCCTTGAGCTCGACCTCGGTCGCCGCACCCGCCTTGATGACGGCCACGCCACCGGCGAGCTTCGCCAGGCGCTCCTGGAGCTTCTCACGGTCGTAGTCGCTGTCGGTGTTCTCGATCTCGCGACGGATCTGCGTGACGCGGCCTTCGATCTGCTCGGCCTCGCCTGCACCCTCGACGATCGTGGTCTCGTCCTTGGTGACGATGACCTTGCGGGCACGACCCAGAAGGTCGAGCGTGGCGTTCTCGAGCTTGAGACCGACCTCTTCGGTGATGACCTGACCACCGGTGAGGATCGCGATGTCCTGCAGCTGCGCCTTGCGGCGGTCGCCGAAGCCGGGAGCCTTGACGGCGACCGACTTGAAGATGCCCTTGAGCTTGTTCAGCACGAGCGTCGCGAGGGCCTCGCCCTCGACGTCCTCGGCGATGATGACCAGTTCCTTGCCGTCCTGGATCACCTTGTCGACGATCGGCAGAAGGTCCTTGATGCTGGAGATCTTCTGGTTCGCGATGAGGATGTACGCGTCCTCGAAGACCGCCTCCTGGCGCTCCGGGTCGGTCACGAAGTAGGGGTTCAGGTAGCCCTTGTCGAAGCGCATGCCCTCGGTGAGCTCGAGCTCGGTGCCGAACGTCTGCGACTCCTCGACGGTGACGACGCCTTCCTTGCCGACCTTGTCGATCGCCTCGGCGATGAGCTCGCCGATCGCGGGGTCTGCAGCGGAGATGGATGCCGTGGCGGCGATCTGCTCCTTCGAGTCGATCTCCTTGGCGCTCGCGAGGAGCTCCTCGGTGATCGCGGCGACGGCCTTCTCGATGCCGCGCTTGAGCGAGATCGGGTCGGCGCCGGCTGCGACGTTGCGCAGACCCTCGCGGACCAGAGCCTGAGCGAGGACCGTGGCGGTGGTGGTGCCGTCACCCGCGACGTCGTCGGTCTTCTTCGCGACCTCCTTGACGAGCTCCGCACCGATCTTCTCGTACGGGTCGTCCAGCTCGATCTCCTTGGCGATGGAGACGCCGTCGTTCGTGATCGTGGGAGCGCCCCACTTCTTCTCGAGAACGACGTTGCGGCCGCGCGGGCCGAGGGTCACCTTGACCGCGTCGGCGAGAATGTTCAGGCCGCGCTCGAG
>JBOGEI010000099.1:0-14293 GCA_050701935.1 Microbacterium sp. | reverse complement strand
CCCCATCACCACCCGCCGCATACAGAACGCATAGGAAACGTCTGAGCTTCCATCGAATTCCCATCGGCCGATCTGCACCAAACTGAGCAAAAGTTCCTGCCATGTCGCCCCGGATGCAAGCCCGACTCCATGGTGGAGCCGTTCAATTGCTCGGCTCAGATCAAATTTCTCCATCACCGGGGTGTGCCGAACCAGCTGCATCCCATCTCGACCGATCTCACGAGCGAGCCAGTGTGTAGTGCAGACCAGCACATCGAACGACTCCTCGCCGAGACCGCCCTCCGGACCGACGAGCAATCGAATCCACTGCCCGTCATCGAACGGGTCTACGGGACGGTATGTTTCGACATCCAGATCGGAGCTGTAGCGGCTCTTGATGATTGCTTTCATTCGTAGGTCTCCAGGTCTCCGTTTAGCTCCGCCCGGACTCGATTCTTCTCAGCAACCTGTTCAGACCCACGCAAGCCCGGCTCCTACGAGGATGACGATCACCGCAGCTCCGTAAGTAATGGCGTACTCGACGATCACTCGCTGACGCTCCACGGGCAAGTTTCGCGGACGCTTTGCTACGGGTGCCTCGCCTGGCGACGACGGCTGAGAACTGGTCTCGTCGCGGTTGTCGACCGGTTCGCCGGTCGTTCCCACGCGGACGCGGTTGTAGATCAGCCGGCCAACCGCCGTCAAAGCCACAGCAATACCGATGCCGATGAACACCGTGCCCGGTCCGCTCCAACCGTCGGCGGGTAGGCAGGTTTCCGCCCAGCCGAGCAGCCAATTCGCACTGATGAAAAGAGCTGCGACACCGATGGCTCCCGTCCACCAAAGAGGTGTCGATCTCGCCAAACCACGCTGGAGGCCGGAGTCCTCGCGATAGACGGCCCGTTTATACAACACCAGCCAGGAGCTGAGCACGATTGCAGCCATTCCGAAGCCAAAGGCTATGAGGTAGGAGAATCCCGCAGGGACACAACTTGAATCCATTGTCATCACCAGTAGTAGTTGATAATTACAGCACAGCCTGCCCCGAACCCAACAACGCCACCGAACCCATAAGAAAAGGCAGCATCCACACCGCTGGTGTCTACACCATAGGCCGATACTTCCACGTAGCCACCGCCGCCAAAAGCGGCACTACAATTTCCTGTTATCGCTGTCGTCCTGTTCTTCGGCCCATCGAATGACACGCCCGCTAACAGGGAAGCATCCAGAGAAGCCTTCGGGCCGAGACCGAGGCCGAAGTGATCATTTCCAAGCTCAAAGCAAGCCAGGTAACAAACGTTGCCAGCCATCCCCGCCTGTGATTTTTTCGAGATTTCGCTCACAAGCGTATCCCACTCACGACCCTGATTATTGTCCCAGAGGGCCTTCCGCGATCGTTCAGCACTTAGCTCGATTCTCTTAAAATAGCTCAGTTGGCGTTTGACGACTTTCGGTGCCGACTTCCTTCCCCCGTCTTCTCGTGGAGCGATGGACCATTTCTTCCCGCTGAGGTCGTGTCCGTTGATGGGATCCGTGGGCCAGGAGTAGTCGTTCGCTCCACCGCCCTTGATGGGGTCGACTTGAAGGAAGCGTCCGAGGGCGGGGACATACAACCGCACCCCCATCTCCACCACCAACGCCGACCCCGCCGACTCCGCGGGCTTCAACGCCCCCTGATGCCACAGCGTATTCCCCGCCACCTGCCCGGTGTCATCCGACGCCACCGTCCCAATCGCGAACGACACCGGATCCACCGGCTGACCAAACGGATCCCACAGCAACAGTGCGCCCGTCGTCGCACCTATACGCGTCACAAGCCCGTGGCCGCCCAAACCGGGGAACGACCACGTCACCGTCCCCGCCTGGTTCGTCCACGACACCCCGCCCGGCAAGCCCAGGCTCCGAGTCAGGTCCGCGCCGGACTTCTGACCCCACGCCGCATCACCACCCGCCGCATACAGGTAGTTCGTCACCGCCGGATCCGCACCCGCCGGGTCCATCGTCCGCGAAGCAATACGCCCGGTCGCATCCCGCACGATCACAACCGCCGTGCCATCGTCATACGTCGTACCAATGTGCCGGTTCGCCGCGTCATACGAGAACTGCATATCCCCCAGACGAACCGTGTTCCCCCACACGTCATACACGATCTCCGACACCGCCAAACCATCCGCCACCGACGTCGCACCCGCAATCGCCCCCGTCACCGACGACGACAACAACCGATCCGCCCAGTCATAGCAATACGACGTCGACGTCGACACCGCAGCCTGCCCCGGAGCCGTCCACACATCCGTCAGACCCGTCCGGTTCCCCGACATCCCCGCCGCCGAGTTCGGACCACACCCACCTGACGACCCGAACCCATACATGAACTCATGCCCCGGAATGGTGGCCGACACCAAACGACCCGCCCCGTCCCTTCGGGCGGTCTACTTCTTCTTCCCACCCTCGGGCGCCGCGCTGTTCACCGAACGAGTCGGCGCTCGGCACGGCTCAGCGCCATGGCTTCCAGGATTCCAGGCGTTCGTGCGGGCGATCGAAGAACTCGTCCCCTACAGCCACCTGAGTAGGGCGAACGAAGACAGGAAAGGGGGAGCGAAAGCGGGCATAAAAAGCACCGGATTCTATTATCCTCCAGATGAGTTCTCGAGACCATTCCACTCCCTTCTCAACGTCAATATCATCGTCACCCTTGTACTCGATCCATTCTTCAGACCGCCACTCAAGGCGCGAGGAGACACTTACCGTGAAAGTACCTGCAATCGTAAACCACGATATCGACGCCGCTTCCGGAGATTTGGGCGTCATTATAATCGAAAATTCAATAACCCCCGAACCTTCTTCCCATGAAACTTGCACGAAGTCGGAGAATTCAGCCTTTACCTCGGCGGCAACTTCTTTCATTGCCTCAATCGCGTTAATCATCATCGCCCCCGCAGGTTAGGTCCACGGAAAAGATAGATATGGCCATGATTGCCTACGCCGCCTCGAGCGATTGGGATCCATTTGGAAGAGACTCCGAACCTTGCGTATCCATTGTGGGTTCGCCATCCCATGTTCGTTGGTCGGTTGAAATTGTTCATTGTCCCGCCGGGCCGAGCCGGCACACCGCGTGTTCCAAGTTGCCAATTCCCAAAGCGTGGTGAGTCAACACCGAACTTGCGAGAATTATACAGGGCCATTCCAGGCCTTCGAATCACATCGATAACCGGTTTTACCTTCGAGGCCAGGTTCGCAAGGTGCGCGCCTGCTTTAGTCATCTTGACTGCACTGGTTATTAGTCGTGCTCCAAGCGCGACTCCCTTGATCGCGAGTCCCGCTGCTGTGCCAACGCCAGGAATGAACATAATTGCCGTGGACACGATGTCGAGGGCGAGCAACCAATCGAACTGGCCGTCGAGGTCGCTGCTCCCGATGGGGTCGGTGGGCCAGACGTAGTCGTTGTCGACGCCCCCTTCAACGGGGTCGACTTGCAGGAACCTGCCGAGGGCGGGGACATACAGTCGCACCCCCATCTCCACCACCAACGCCGAACCTGCCGACTCCGCGGGCTTCAGCGCCCCCTGATGCCACAGGGTGTTCCCCGCCACCTGCCCGGTGTCATCCGACGCCGTGGTACCGATCGCGAACGTCACCGGGTCCACGGGCTGACCGAACGGGTCCCACAACATCAGCGCGCTGGTCGTGGTGCCGGTGCGGGTCACGAGGCCGTGACCACCCAACCCGGGGAACGACCACGTCACCACCCCGGCCTGATTCGTCCACGACACCCCACCCGGCAACCCGACACTCCGCGTCAGGTCCGCACCCGACTTCTGACCCCACGCCGCATCACCACCCGCCGCATACAAATAGCTCGTCGTCACCGCAGGATCCGCACCCGCAGGATCGATGGTGCGTGTGGCGATGCGTCCGGTCGCGTCCCGCACGATCCGCACCGCCGTGCCATCGTCATACGTCGTCCCCACATGCCTGTTCGCGGCGTCATACGAGAACTGCATATCCCCCAGACGAACCGTGTTCCCCCGCACGTCATACACGATCTCCGACACCGCCACACCATCCGCCACCGACGTCGCACCCGGAATCGCCCCCGTCACCGACGACGACAACAACCTGTCCGCCCAGTCATAGCAATACGACGTCGACGTCGACACCGAAGCCTGCCCCGGAGCCGTCCACACATCCGTCAGACCCGTCCGGTTCCCCGACATCCCCGCCGCCGCATTCGGACCACACCCACCCGACGACCCGAACCCATACGTGAACTCATGCCCCGGAATGGTGGCCGACACCAAACGACCCGCGGTGTCATACCCGTACGTCGACGAATACGACGTCGAACCCATCGACGACTGCTGTTTCACCACACGCCCCGACTGCGAACGCACCACAGCATCCGACACGACCTGCCCGCCGACCAGCCATCCCTGGCCGATCACCCGCTCCGCCGCGTCCCGGCCCACACTGTTCAGCGCAGAACCGTCCGGATACGTGATCTGCTTCAACCGCTGCAACGCGTCATACGACACCGATGCGAGCTGCTGCCCATCGACCGCGACCGTCTTCACCTTGCCGTCCGCGTCATACGTGTACGCCGTCACCGACGCCGCACCACCAGCCGGAGTCGTCGAGATCTGCATCACCCGACCCGAAGCCGGATCGTACGTGGGCGTGGTCACCGCGCCCCACACATCCGTGTAGCTCACGGTGCGACCAAGCAGGTCACTGACCGTCGTGATCGTCGAGTCATTCGGCGAACCCGCGACCGACACCCCGCCCGTGACAGTCGTGTACCCACCACCCGTCACCCGGGTGGTCTCCGTTGTCGAACTAGAGATCGTCGCGACCCCCGACCCTCCGACGATCTTCGACGACACGACCTTGCCGCGGGCGTCGTATCCCGTACACGACCAGTCCGTGTCGCCGGTCGACTTCGTCGCCACAGCGCGGCCCCACGCGTCATACGCGTACTCCGTCGTGATCGCACCGCCCGAAGCGGGAGTCGGCCCCGTGGTCGACTTCGCCATGCCGTACTGCTTCGTCCCCGAGGGGATGCCACACACCGCCGGCGCGTTCTCGAGGTCGCCGTAGTACGTACTCGTGGTCTTCGCCGTCGCCGGAGCGCCAGCCGCACCGCCTGCCGGAAGCGTGCGCGTCAGACGCCGCAACCACCCCGCCGCACCGGGCTGCTCGAACGTCGTCGAGGTCGTCAGCGCGAGGCCATCAGGGTCGACGGTTCCCGCCGTCGCCTGACCGAGCCACGGATGCTGATACGTCATCGCCGTCGTCGTGGACGGAGCAACCGCACCGGGAGCAGTCGTCGAGTCATCCGCCGTCGTGCGCGAGACGAGACCGTAGTCGGGACGCAACACGGTGGCGGGAACGATCGCCCCGACGCTCGGGGAAGACGGTGTCTTCCACTTGAGCTGCAGAGTTGCCGTCCAGGTGTCGTCGCGGAACTCGACGCGGATGCGCCGGGTCTCGCCTGCCGCGACCGTGATCGGGGCGCCGAAGCGCTCTGCGGGCCCTGGCTCCCACTTATCGGACACCAACGTGTCACCGACCCAGACCCGTGCGCCGTCATCGCTGTAGGTGCCGAACGTGTACTGACCGGCCTGAGGGAACGTCACCAGACCGGTGAGGCGCAGCGACCAGTTGTCGATACCGATCCCCGTTCCCGGCGACCCGGTGGCCCAATCGCGGTCGACCGCGCCTCCCGCGCCCCCGATGCCGAAGCCGATGAGAGCCGGCTTCCCAGCCAGGTTCGGGTTGGGGTAGTAGGTCGCCTGCAACCCCTGGAGGCCATTGTCGTAGGTCGTCGCCGAGTGCGCGGGGAGGATGCCGCATCCACTCGTGCCTGCAGGGTCCGACACCGGGCGACCGTTCTGCTGGAAGCACGCTGCGGGTGCCGGTCCATACGAATCCGTCGACCGGTCCGTGGCGGGGTCGTAGATCGTCGTCGACTTCTGTCCGAGTGAACTCGTCGCCGAGAGCACCAGGTCTTTCGTCGGGTGCCACTCCTGAGTCGCCGTGACGCCCATCGGCGACGTCGACGACACCTGACGCCAGGCCGCGTCGTAGGAGACCGTGCTGGTGGAATCGGGAACACCGTCCAGCGTGACGGTGCTGGACCGCGCCGCAACGTCGTAGGCGTAGGCCTTCTTCATCCGCGGCGCCGGTCCGCCATCGGCGGAAGGCAGCCGGACTGATGCGACCTTCCCCTCGGCGTAGGTGATGTTCGTCGCCGGCGGGTCGTATTCGCTGGGAACCGGTTGCGCGAGCAGATAGTCATTGGCCGCGGAGTCGACGACCGACGTCAGCACGTTGTTGCTGTCGTATCTGAAGACCGTCCGCTCTCCGCCCGGATCCTCGATCATCCACAGCTGACCACCCGCGTAATACAGGTTCGTCACGGGAGTGTCCGTCGCTGACAGGGCCGGGTAGACGATCTTGCACAACGACCCGGCGCGGGCCGGATAGTAGTTGGGAGGAAGGGTCGGGCAGAGCGTCTGCGCGGCATCCTGATACACGAACGACACCTTGCGGTGATACGTCGACCCGTCCTTGGAGAGAGGGTCGACGATCTCCTTGACCGTGCCGTCGGAGTTGTAGACCATCACCGGCGCCGCCGGCTTCTGCCCATCAGCGACTGAGGTCGCCGACTCCACGGCGCCGCCCGCCGTGAACTGATAGACCGTTCCGCCCTCGTCGGTGAAGACGACTCGACCCGTGTTGTCGAGGGAGACGACGCCATACTCTCCCGCGGGCGGGGTGTAACCGCCCGATGACGTTCGCGTATAGGTGTGCGCACCCCCGGTGACATCGGTCAGGACGATCGCCTGCGACTCGATCGACGCTCGCGCCCACGCGGTGGCATCGCCGGCGATCGCTGTCGACGCCGACCATCCCTCTCGCATCGGCGACCGCTGCGTCGTGAACCACGACGCAGGAACGATGACTGGGCCCTCGCTGTCGGCGAGATCGTCGGCCCACAGTTCGACGTAGGCGCCCGCCGTGACCTCGTAGTAGTCGAGCTGGATCGGCACCTCGCCGGTCGACAGGTTCTGATTGGTCGACCACTCGAGCCCTGCCGCACCTCCCACCCACTTGTCGAGAATCGTCGCGTTGTCGACCCGAAGCTTCACCCCGTCGTCGTGGCGCACCCCGAATCTCCACTGGGACGATGCGTGCGGCACCCGGACGAACCCGGTCCACCGCGCCATGAAGTAGTCGTCCGCAAGCGCCGGCCCCGGCGAACCCGTCGGCCAGTCGAACGAGATCGCAGAATCCGTCCGCACCATGAGAGGCGTCTTACCTGCGAAGGTGTATCCCGCCGGGGACGTCGGGATGTTCCCCAGCTCGTCTTTGGCGCTGAAGTACGAACCCGTCAGCCCCCTGTTCGAGACGCCCTCCGACTGAGAGTTAAAACTGAACGACATTCCCATCGGGCCGCCCAGGGTGCTCACCAACGGCGAGGAGAACGACAGATTCGCATTGCCGTTCGCGAGATTGACCGTCACAGGTCCTGTCGTGTCGAAGGGGGAGGGACCCGATGCTCCGAGACGCAGGTCGACCTTGACCTTCTTCACCCACGCCGGTGTCGTGTTCTTGCCCACTCCATCCGTGGGCTGCACGACCCACGAGTAGATGTTCCCATCCCGCAACGTGCCGGGCGGGACCGTCCAGCGCACCTTCCCGTCAGGGTCAGGCGTCAGCAGCCCCGACGTGAACACGGCGCCCGACTTCCCGTCTGAGCCCGTGGCGATCTTGAACTCGTACTTCACCGTGCCACCGGCCGGAATGCCGTCGGGGTCGACGACGGAATCCACTTGCAGCGTCGGCGTGAGCGTGACGATGGTCTCGGCTGCTCCCGCAGAGTTCCCCGGAGACGCCGTCGTTTCAGGAGGAGTGGGCGGAGGCGCCTGAGTGGTGAGGGTCCGCACGCCGGTCGCCCGCTCCGTGGACTGCCCCGCCCACGTGTTGTGCGCGTCGTACACCTTACCCTGCCAGTAGTAGGTGACGCCGGGGAGAAGCTTGCCCTCGGGAACGGTCACCTGCGACGAGGTCGTCTCGGCCGTCCAAACGGGAGAGCTCATGTCGGCGCTCGCCGACACCGCGAACTTGAATGCGGTAGCAGCTGAGTGCGGCGAGTAACTCGCCCCGGTCAACGAGAGTGTGGGAGTCGTCGACTGACCTGTCGCGCCGTCCGCCGGGGAGACCTGCGACACCGACGGATAGTCCCAGTACTCCATGTAAAACGCAGTCGCCACGCGCTTGTGGCTGTAGACCGAGGCCGTCTCATTTCCGCTGATGACGAAGGCGACGTTCGACAGGCCAATCTTGATGTGGTTGGCCGTGTTCGTCGCGACTCCCGAGCCATCGGTCCAGACGCCGTCCGAGCCGATCGAGTAGTCGTCGAGCCATTGATACAGACAGGTGAAGCATTCCCCGGTGGAGGAGTACACGTTTCCCAGTTGCGGAGTCGTGACCCCGAGCCCGTCGTACGCGACCGCGATCTGGGTGTTGCCGACGAACTTGCCGAGCGCAGCACTCGCATTGAAGATCTCGTATGTCCGCCAGAACACGTTCGTGTTGTTCTGACGGGTGTTGCCGACGTGCGACTGATTCACGAAGACCGCGCCGTCGGACTTCAGTGACTTCAGATACGAGGGACCGATCTGCACCGTGGGATCGATGTAGACCGGATACTCGCGTTCCGCATCCTTCAGCCAAGCACCGTCGACCGCGAGCGCGTACCGCCAGATACTCCCCTCGACCTGCTCCAGACGCACTTCGGGGTTGATCAACGCATCGGAACGCTCCCCCTCGACACCTGATGAATCCCAGGCGACGGGTGTGGGGACGTGCATCGCGACCGCACCGGTGGCATCCAAAAGCTGCAACAGCCCGTCCTCACCGAGAACCGGAACGAGGTCGCCGACGTCCAGGCGCCAGCTCCATTCCGCGGATGCTCGGGGCTTCGCCCTCAGGATGAGGGTCTCTTTGACCCCACCCGTCTCGACTTCGTACTCGAGGTCGACGCCCGGAGCGATGTCGTCCAGACGCAGAACGTCATCGACTTTCGAACCCTCCGAGCGATCCGTCACCGCTTTCACGGGCGCGGCCTGTTCAAGGGTGAACGACACGGCATGCTCCCCCGCCGACAGCGAAACGCCGTTCTCGGCATCCGCTCGCTTCGCGAACGAGGGTTCCAGGGGGTGGGCACCTGTCTCCCACCGACCCTCCACCTCGGTCAACTCCGTCGAGATCGTGCGCCACTTCCCGTCTTCGTCGAGGACGTTGAGAGGCTGATCGGACTGCTCCTGGATGAAAGAGCCGGATTCGGTTCGATAGGTCGTCGAGAACGTGTCCTTGGTGGCCACAGGAAGATCCTTGACCCGCTCTGCAAGATCATCCTGCGAGGCCTTTGCCGGAGACAACAGCGGCAGTTTCAGCTGTCGGGCGCGGACGACCGGCACGGGCGCTGCGTCAGCTTCGAGCGAGGAGAAGTCACCGGCCGGCATCTCGGAAACCCACTCGGTCGGATTCTCCGACTCACTGCCGAGCCGCTCGACATCCTCCACCGAGAGCTCGCCGCTGTCGGGGAGATCCCGCGCATCCATCGGCGCGGTGCGGACGGTGTTCGCGGTCGTGACCAGAACATCGCCAACGGCCATGGATTCGGGGGTGATGATCGCCAGCACGCCGACGAGAAGGCAGGCAAGACCTGCAGCGGGGAGTGTGCGCAAGACCGCGGTTCCTTTCACGGAGTCGCGGCCACAATTGCCGCACAGATAACTCATAGCGGATACTGAGGATCCACCGCGAGCCCTCCGGCATCACGAGTATGTAACTTCGTGGGAAGAACGGTCTTTCGGGATGAAGATGCTACCGAATCGGAGGGCTGGATAGCCCGCCATCGGGGGACGTCCAGCCCTCAGCAGTGGCTCTAGGCCCCCACACCCACCGGCTCCGGACGCCGCCCGGTGTCGGCGAACGCACGCGGGTAAGCGCGCCGGAGCGCGACCACCACCAACGTCGCCGCGGTCACCTTGATCAGGTCCCCCGGCAAGAACGCGAGGCTCGACAACGCCGTCGGCCCGAGCGAGACTCCGGTCACGAACGCCTGCACCGGGATGCCGAAGGCGTACACGACGAACACACCGCCGACGAGCGCCGCGATCGTGGAGCGCCACCAGGTGAAGCGCCCCGTGCGCACGAGCAGGCCGATCACCACGACGCCGGCGATCCAGCCGATGAGGTACCCGGCGCTCGGGCCGACGAAAACTCCGAGGCCTCCGCGACCACCCGCCAGCACCGGCAGTCCGACCGCGGCGAGCGCGAGCACCAACACGACGGCGAGCGGTGCGAGGCGCGGGCCCAGCACGAGGCCGGCGAGCATGACACCCAGGGTCTGCGCCGTGATCGGCACGCCGCTCGGCAGGGGCACGATCACCGTGCCGAGCACGATGATCAGGGCGGCGAACACCGCGATACGGCCGAGAGATGCGCTCGTGTCGGTGGTGCGGGACGTGGTCATGAATCCTCCTGAACACCGTTCACCTGAACGGTGTTCATTAGAATAGGGACGCCATCCATCCCATGCAAACCCGTCCAGGAGCCGTCACGTCTCTCTCCCCGATGCTGCGTCGCATCGCCACCGAAGACCCCGACCGGTCGGCGATCGTAGGTCGCGATGCCTGCGTGACCTACGGCGAGCTCCGCACGGAGTCGCGGCGGCTCTCCGAAACCCTTGAGCGTGTGCTCACGAAGGTCCCCGGCGACGCCTCGCCTCTGCCCCCGCTGGTCGCCATCTGCCTGTCCACGGCGTTCGACACCGCACGCACGGTCGTCGCCGTCGAGGCGGGCGACCGCATCCTCACCGTCATCGATGCACACTGGCCCGTCGCGCTGCAGACACAGTTGATCGTCAGGTCCGGGGCGTCTGCCGTGATCACGGATGCTCCGACGCTGCGGGATGCGCTGCGCTCGAGCGAATGGCCGGGGCTGATACTCGAGCTCGCCGACCTGGGAACCGAGGGAGCCTTCGTCCCCGACGAGCCGAGCGACGATGCCCCGTTCCTGCTGCTGACCTCGTCCGGCACCACCGGCACCCCGAAAGCCTTCCTCAAGACACGCGCTCAGTACGCCGCGAACATCGACGTCTCCCGCGCGCACCTCGGCGCGGAAAACCGGGTCGCGACCTTCGCGCCGGGCTCGATGTCGTACAGCCTGACTCTCTACACGCTGTTCGAGGTGCTCGCCACGGGCGGTGAGCTGCACGTCGCCGACCGTCTCGACGAGCTGTGGCTCACCTCCCGCGTGCACGACGAGGGCATCACTCGTCTGGTCACCGTTCCCACAGCGGTGACCACCCTCGTCGACGCAGCACTTCGCCATCCGGGAAGGTACGACGGTATCGAGCTCATCGTCACCGGAGGTTCGGCGCTCTCGGAGTCGGCTCGAACCGCAGTCTCCGCCGCGCTCCCTCACGCCCGGACGATCAGTTACTTCGGCACCGGCGAACTCGGCTTCATCGGCGACGACCGTGCCGGCGACGGAGGCATCCGGCTCTACCCGCAGGTGGAGGCCCGGGTGCGCGACGACGACGGCAACGACCTGGCATCCGGCGAGCTCGGCAGCCTCTGGGTGCGCTCCCCCTCATGCTCGACCGGTTACCTCCCCGGGACGACCTCGGCATCATTGACGGACAGCGACGGCTGGGCCAGCGTGCACGATCAGGGGCGACTGCACGGCCGGGACTTCACGTTCGCCGGCAGAAGAGGCGACGTCGTCACCACCGGCGGGCACACCGTCGCCCTCGACGAAGTGGAACGCGCATTCGAGGGGATGCCCGACCTCGGTGCCTGTTGCGCCATCTCCGAGCGCGACGATCGCCGTGGCGCACGGATCGCCCTGGTCGTCGAAGACGATGCACCGCCCGCAGCAATGTTGCGTGAATGGGCGAGAGGCCGGCTCGCACCGGCATCCATGCCACGGCGCTGGCACCACCTGCCCGAGTTCCCGCGAACCCCCGGGGGGAAGATCCGTCGCGCCGCGGTCGCCGAGCTCATCGCCGAAGGGCGGGGCCGTTCATGAGCGTCGACAGGTCTGTCGTCATCACCGGGGTCGGCGCCATCACTCCGAGTGGGCTCACGGCGCCGAGCATGTGGGCGTCGGTCCGCGCCGGACGAAGCGGCATCAGCCTGCTCCCCTCTGAGCTCGGAGGTTCCGGATCGGTGCAGGTCGGCGGAGTGATCCGCGGGTTCAGCGCGCCCGCCGACCTGACGACATCGCTCGCGCGCCACCTCACGCCGGTGCAGAGGTGGGCGATCGCTGCCGCCGATGAGGCGATGGGCTACGCCGGCACAGGCGACCCGCCCTGGAAAGCTGATGCTGCGCAAGTGATCGTCGCCACGGGATCAGGGCCGGTAGACGCGGTGGTGTCGGCTGCGAACACGCTGCGAGAAGACGGTCGGCGCCAGGTGCCGCCGAGCCTCGTCGTCTATGGAACAGCGGATGCCGTCGCCGGGGTCCTCAGCCGTCGATACGGTTTGCTCGGTCAGAGCCATGCCGTCACCGCGGCATGCGCGAGCGGTGCCATCGCGATCGGCGAAGGCCTGCGGCGCATCCGCCACGGATACGCCGACGCGGTGCTGGTCGTCGGGATGGACGACTGCCTCGGTCCGCTGCATCTCGCGGCGCATGCCAACCTGCGCTCGGTCGTCACCGGCTTCGGCGACGACCCGTCAGCGGCTTCCCGCCCCTTCGACAGCGCGCGAAGCGGCTTCGTGATGGCCCAGGGCGCAGCCGCCGTGCTGCTGGAGGCCGCGGATGTCGCACGGGAACGCGGCGCCCGCCCGCTCGCGACGGTGGCCGGGTTCGGTGCGAGCAGCGACGCTCATCACGCCACCGCGCCGGATCCTGCCGCCGTGGGAGCGACCACGGCGATCACCGCCTGCCTCGCCGATGCCCGAGTGACCGCGTCCGCAGTCGATCACGTGAACACCCACGGCACGGGTACAGTGCTCGGCGACGAGGCCGAACTCCTCGCCCTCGCGCAGGCGCTGGGAGCGAGAGCCTCATCCGTTCCGCTCACTGCGACGAAGTCGACCACCGGGCACCTGCTCGGCGCGGCCGGCGTCGCGGAAGCCGCCATCGTCGCGATGACCCTGCGCGATCAGATACTGCCTCCGACGATCAACCTGACCGACCCCCTCGCGGAGGGCTGGGACTTCGTGCGCGACACGGAGCGCCCGCATCCGCTTCGCAGCGTGCTCTCGACCTCGTTCGGGTTCGGGGGTCACAACGCGGCGCTGCTGCTCACCGCGCCCGGGTGAGGTCGGTCCGCGCCGAGGCCTGTGCCGGAGCCGGAAACTCGCGCCGGATGTCGGGAGAACGGACGGATGCCGGAACAGAACGCGGCGATTCGCCCGACATCCGTCCCGGCTCCCGACGGATGGCCGGGCAGAAAAAGCCGCCCCGCCTCTCCCGGCAGGTGTTGAAGTCAGCGCACCGGCAGGAAGTGCGTCGGCGTCGGAACCTGCGCCTCGTGCCGGATGCCGAGTGGCGCGCCAGTGCGCTCGTCGAGGTCGATCAGCGTGATGGTGTCGGAGCGCTGCCCTGCGACGAGCATCTTGCCCTCGTGGACGAGGTGGTGCCGCGGCCAGTCGACACCCGAATCGGCGAGCGCCACGGATTCCAGCGCCTCGCCCCCGCCGCGAACCCGCAGCGCCGCGATCGTGTTGCTTCCGCGAAGAGCTGTGTAGAGGAACTGCCCGTCGCGCGAGCGGGCGAGCTCGGCGGGGAAGTCTTTGCCCACCTCGGCGATGGGGCTGGTCAGGGTCACCGACACGACGCTCCAGGTGCCGTCCGCAGCGCGAGCGAGCGTGAACACCTCGCAGGAGTATTCGGTGACCACGTGCAAGTGTCCGCTGGGGTGCAGGACCATGTGGCGCGGGCCGGTGCCGAGCGGTAGCACGACCTCGTGGTCGAGCACGAGCCCACTGCCGCTCTGCCGCCAGAACCGCACGAGGTCGAAGCCGAGGTCGGTTGTCGCGATGCGGCCGTCGGGCAGGAACACGGCTGCGTGGGCGTGCGACACACGGTCGCCGCCGACCGCGTACGGGTCGACCGCGGCGACACCGTCTCCGGGAGGAGTTGCAGCCGGCGCATCCGGGTCGGCGTCACCGAACAGTGCCGCGCGGAGCGCCGCGGCGGCATCCGGCTTCGGAGGCACGATACGGCCTTCCGCATCCAGGTCGAACCGCACCACCCGGCCGTCGCCGTAGCAGCTGGCGATCAGGGC
>JBOGEI010000098.1:0-14302 GCA_050701935.1 Microbacterium sp. | reverse complement strand
GGACTCAAGCTCGGAGAGTCACCGCAGGACGTCGACATCCTCCCGGTCGCGTCCGGTCCGATCACGGGCGCCGGGCCTGAGGAGATCGTCGAGGGGTTCCTCGAGGCCGGCATCACGACGACCGACAACTGGGATACCGCGCGCGACTTCCTCGCGCCATCGCTCCAGCGGAGCTGGACCCCGTCAGCCGGGGTGTCGATCGACACCGGTACGGACACCAGGACCGTCGTCTCCTCTGTTCCCGACGACGAGGCCGAAAACGCCGACACCGCGGAGGTCCAGGTCGCGCTCGACCTGGTTGCGAGCGTCGACGAGTCCGGCGGATACTCCGAGGCGCTCGGCTCGTCCAATGTGGCGTTCACGCTGCAGCGGATGGAGAACGGCGAATGGCGCATCACGCAGGCACCTGACGGCGTCGTGATCGACGAGACGCGATTCACCAAGGTCTTCGAGGGGTACCCGCTGCAGTACTTCGACCTCGGCTGGTCGAGGCTGGTGCCTGACATGCGCTGGTTCCCGCGGCGGCAGAGCCCGGCGACGACGGTGACGCGGGCACTCATCGGCGGTGCACCCAGCGAATGGTTGGATCCTGCGGTGCAGAACGCCTTCCCGGCCGACGTGCAGCTGGCGCAGGACGCTGTGCCCATCGTCGGCCAGGTCGCGGATGTCGCGCTCACGCGGCCCGCCGCCGGCCTCGACGCGGCCACGCTCGCCCGCATGCGCACCCAGCTTCAGGCGACCCTTCGTGCCGCTGGCGTGGCCGTGACCGAAGTCCGGTTCACGGTCGACGGGCGCAACCTCGAAGCCGGAGTGGCGGATGTCGTCGAGCCGACGGCCACGATCGGCACACTCGTGCTGCAGGACGGGGCGTTCGGGCGGATCGTCGGTGACGAGATCTCACCCATCGCCGGTATCAGCTCGGAGATCACCGCCATCACACAGCCCATCGTCTCGATCGATGTGGCCGCCGACGACGCTCGCGCCGCCACGAAACTCGGTGACGGACACGTCTATCTGATCGGTGACGGGAGTCTCGACGAGCTCGATGCTCGGCCAGGACTCGTCAAGCCCTCCCTCGATCCGTACGGCTACACGTGGTCCGTGCCCGCCGGAGCACCCACAGCGTTGCAGGCGTCCGGCAGTGACGCCGCAGCGCATCAGGTCGCGAAGGCCTGGCCCAGCGCGTCGGCGATCTCTCATCTGAGAGTCTCGGCTGACGGTGCCAGAGTCGCCGCGGTGGTCACGGTCGGCAAGCAGATGTGGGTCGTCGTGGCGGGCGTGGTCCGCGACTCGGCTGGCATCCCGATCGAACTGGGCGAGGTCAAGCAGCTCACCCAGCTCGCCGAGCCGGCGACCGGGCTGGTGTGGGTCGGCGCTGATCGGCTGGGGGTGCTGACCGACCCGAACAGCCCGACGCTCCTGACCCAGATGGTGGGAGGGCCGGGATCCATGGAGGCTGCCCCGGGGAGCGCCACCTCGGTCGCGGGAGCGCGCACTGCCGCCGGTGTGCGGATTCTGGACGCGAACGGCCAGCTGTTCGCCCACGCCGGTTCGGCTTGGCGAGAGGTCGCCGCAGGCGTCAGCGTCCTGGCCACACGCGCGGGGGAGTGAGCTCTCCTGCACGACGGCTCATCGACGCCCAGTTCCTCCTGGAGGCGGATCCACGGCGTACTCGGCTCCGCAGTCCGCGCAGAATCGCTGGATGCCCCCAAGACGTGACCTGCTTCTGATCGGCGCCGAGATCGCTGCGCTGCTCCTCTCGGCGACCTGCGCCGGCTGTGACGAACCGGGAACCGTGCTGTGTCCGCGGTGCAGGCAAGCGCTCGCCCCGGCTCCGCTGGAAGCACTCACGCCTCGTGGGCTCGCAGTGCGGGCCGCGCTGCCGTTCGAGGGCGTCGCGTCGCGGTGCGTCCGCCGGCTCAAGGGGGAGGGCGAGACTCTGCTGGCCGGTCCGCTCGGACTGGCGCTCGCCGCCGTGCTCACGCCTGAGGTCGCATCGGTTGCCCGGGTGATCCCGGTGCCGACGTCGAGAGCGGCCTTCCGGCGTCGGGGATACCGCGTTCCCGAGCTCCTGATCCGCCGCGCGGGTGCTGACCCGCGGAGGGTGCTCTCGCTGGTGACCGGCACCGTCGACCAGCGAGGGCTCGGCGTGCGGGCTCGCGAGCAGAACATGCGCGATGCCATGCGTGCGCGCGGGCCCGGGGAGGGATCCGCCGCGGTGATCGTCGACGATGTGGTCACGACCGGAGCGACGATCGATGAGGCAGCTCGAGCTCTCGAAGCGGGCGGCTTCCGCGTCGTGGCGGCTGTAGCGCTCGCCGCCACGCCGCGTCGGGCCGGATTCTGATGAACCTCATCGAGAACGCACCGATGACACAGGGGAATGAGCTCGTGACTTCCGTCGACGGGCGGACTACGGTGGGGGGACACAAGGCGACCACGGTCCGCCCTTGGCCGGGAGGACCGGGACAAGGAGGCAGCAATGGAAACAAGCATCGTTGGCGTCGGAGTGGGTATCACCGATCGCTTCCGAACCGTTGTCGAAGAGAAGATCGCCAAGATCCAGATGCTCGCGTCTCGCGCGCAACGGCTGGATGTGAAAGTCACCCATCGCGTGTATCGCAACGGTCGCGTTCCCGATGAGACCGTCGAACTGACCTTGATCGGAAAAGGACCGGTCGTTCGCGCCGAGGCGACGGACGGTGACAAGTTCGTGGCACTCGATCTCGCGGTCGACAAGATGTCCGAGCAGCTGCGTCGCGCGAAGGAGAAGCGAGTCGACGGACGACAGCACCCGCGTGGCGCCCACTTCGAGAAGGGCAGCGGAGAGCTCGAAGGAATCGACATCCAGCCGGCGTCGGCGGATGTCCTCCAGGCGGTCGCGACCGGCAGCGTGCCGGTGCAGCCGGTCGAAGACGAGGAGTATTCCCCCGTCGTCATCCGCACGAAGAGCTTCGATGCCGAATGGATGACCGTCGAAGAGGCGGTCGACCGGATGGAGCTGGTCGGACACGACTTCTTCCTCTTCGTCGACGTCCGCACCGATCACCCCAGCGTCGTCTACCGGCGCAAGGGCTGGGACTACGGCGTGATCGCACTGAGCACCCAGGCGCCGCCGTCGGAGGCGCTCGCTTCCTGACCCGAGTCGCAGAACGGCCCGCTCCGATGGGGAGCGGGCCGTTCTGACGTGCGGAGCGAGAAGGGGCGTCAGTCGAAGATGCCGTCGAGGAGGCTGCCGATCACCAGACCGCCCAGGATGCCGGATGCGAGGTCGCCCCCGCCGCCGCCGCGCCGCCCGCCGCCGCCCCAACCGCCACCGCCGCCGCCCCAGTCCTGATCCTGGGGACGCGAGGAGTCGATGTCGCGCTGTGCGAGCTGTAGAGCCTCGGAAGCGAGGTGGGCGACCCGTCGTGCCTGCACCAGCGCAGCCTCGCGCGTGTCTTCTGCGGGCAGGAGTTCGGAGAGGTCGACCCGCAGCCGCTCCGCTTCGGCGAGGCGGGTGCGGGCATCTGCGCCGATCCAACCGCGATGTCCGGAGATGAGACCGCGAGCCACGCCCAGCTGTCGGTCGGCATCATCGATCGCGTGCTGCACCTGAGTGATGCTGGGGAGCGGGTTCTCCGCACGATGACGCGCCTTGGCGATCGCCTCGTCCAACGCCGAGTTGGCATCGCGGAGCTGGGAGAGCTCGGCGAAGGGGTCGTTGGGCGTGCCCGAAGGAGTGAGCGCGGCGAGAGCAGCTTGGAGTGCGGCGACCGCCTGAGCCACGGCGGGAACCGCGGGGGCCGTGCGCGCGGCGATGAGATCTCCACGCGAGTCGGCCACGACCTCGGCGAGCGTCGATTCGGCGCGCAGCGCCTCGATCTCGAAGTCCTCGACCGCGTCGAGCAACGCAGACGCGCGCCGGGTCGCCTCGGTCGCCGTCTCGAGTGCGACGTTCGCCTCTTCGTTCTGCCTGGCCGCACGGCGGCGTTCCGACACGTCGGCACTATGCGTTGCGAAACTGATCAGCTGCTCCGCCTCGGCGGCGCTGGCGGTGATCTGGTGCATCGCGGAATCGGCGTAGCGAGCGGAGAGACGCGCCACCGCCTCGTTGGTCTGGGGGATGCGGGTGCTGAGAGCTGCGGCGTCCGCGCGCACCTGTGCGATGACCTCGGGCGCACGGCGCACCTTGGCCACGGACTCTGCGAGGACCGAGGTCTTCTCGTCGAGGAGGTCTTGCGCCCACTCGCACAGCTGCAGGATGCGCGCGTTGCGCGTGCGCAGCTCCTCATCCGTGTCGGGGATCTCGTCATGGTTCAGCTGGTGGAGCTGGAACGCCTCGCGCAGATGAGTGCGCACCGCAGCGAGTGCCTTGCGCAGGTCGGCGGTGAGCGACTCACCCAGCTCGGCCTCGGCGAAGGCGAGCTCATCCGAGGTCGTGCGGATCCGCTCATCGGTCCCGACCAGGGCCTGCTCGGCGCGCAGAGCCAGATCGGCGTCCTGTGCGGCGAGTTCTTCCTGTTCGCGTTTGCGTCTGCCCCAAAATCCAGCCATGAACCGATCCTAGTTTCCTTCACGCGTGTGGTGGCTGGGCATCCGCCCGGGGCGAACGGCATTCTCGTCCGTGCGTGACCGACAGGGAAGCTGTCCGGCTCCTCGTCAGGGTGCGACGACTGCTTCCGCGGTCTCACTCCCGACCTTCGACGGGCGTCCGCGCTTGGGACGCTCGGCGGTGAGTTCGAGTGCCATCGCGTGCTGCGGGTGCCCGGCGAGGCGCTGTGCGGCGTGGTCGAGCCAGCGCACTTCGGCCTCGACCGCGAAGATCCTCGAGTCGACCACCAGCGACCAGACCAGTCCTTCGGGGTCTTCCGCGTCGCCTCGTGCCTGTCGCGTCTGTCGAAGTGCTTCCAGCTGTCGGGTCGACGCGGCGCGCTGTGCCTGGATCGCGACGTTCGCGTCGACCCCGGGGAGGGTGGCTGCGACCGCGAGTTTTATCGCCAGTTCATCGCGCGTGCCCTGGGCTCGCACGACGGGAGAGGCGAACCAGCCGCCGACCTCGTCGCGCCCGGAGTCCGTGATCTGCCAGTACACGTGTCCGCGCTCGTCGGTGTCGCCGCGCACGACGAAGCCGTCGCGTTCGAGTCGTTCGAGCGTGTTGTAGATCTGACCGACGTTCAACGGCCAGATCGAACCTGTGCGCCTTTCGAACTCGTGTCGGAGCTGGTACCCGTAGCAGGGGCCCTGCGCAAGGATGGCGAGCAGGCTCTGGCGTACTGACATGTCCCACTCCCGTTGCGGTCCGTTCGAATGCGATACCGAGTATATGGATACCTGGCAATCCGGCGATTCGACGCGCGGGACCACCATGCAGGCGACGTGCAGGTCACAGCCCGGTAACATGGCAAAGTATGCCTGGCGTCGGGTTCACCGGCGGCCGGCGATTTACCCACTGACAGGGAGATGACATCCGTGGCCAATCCTCTTGAGAAGCTGCTGCGCGCTGGCGAGGGGCGGGTCATCCGCCGCCTGAATCAGGTCGTCAAAGCAGTGGGAGCGCTGGAAGAGGACATCTCCAAGCTCACCGACGACGAACTTCGCAACGAGACGGTCGAGCTGCGCGCACGCTATGAGAAGGGCGAGACCCTCGATCAGCTGATGCCCGAGGCGTTCGCCGCTGTCCGCGAGGCGGCCAAGCGCACGCTCGGCATGCGCGCCTACGACGTGCAGATCATGGGTGGTGCAGCCCTCCACCTCGGCAACATCGCAGAGATGAAGACCGGTGAGGGCAAGACCCTCGTGGCGACGCTGCCCGCGTACCTGAACGCGATCGCCGGCAAGGGCGTGCACGTCATCACGGTCAACGACTTCCTCGCGAGCTACCAGGCCGAACTGATGGGACGCGTGTTCCGCGCGCTCGGCATGACCACCGGCATCATCGTCTCCGGTCAGACTCCCGCGGTGCGCCGCGAGCAGTACGCCGCGGACATCACCTACGGCACGAACAACGAGTTCGGCTTCGACTACCTGCGCGACAACATGGCCTGGCGCAAGGAAGACCTCGTCCAGCGCGAGCACTTCTTCGCCATCGTCGACGAGGTCGACTCGATCCTCATCGACGAGGCGCGCACGCCGCTCATCATCTCCGGCCCCTCGTCGGGCGAAGCCAACCGCTGGTTCGCGGAGTTCGCGAAGATCGCACGCACCCTCGAGGTCGGCGAGGACTACGAGGTCGACGAGAAGAAGCGCACCGTCGGCGTGCTCGAGCCCGGTATCGAGAAGGTCGAGGACTACCTCGGCATCGACAACCTCTACGAATCCGCGAACACTCCGCTGATCTCTTTCCTCAACAACTCGATCAAGGCCCTCGCCTTGTTCAAGAAGGACACCGACTACGTCGTGATGAACGACGAGGTCATGATCGTCGATGAGCACACCGGTCGCATCCTGGTCGGCCGTCGCTACAACGAGGGCATCCACCAGGCGATCGAGGCCAAGGAGGGCGTGCCGGTCAAGGCCGAGAACCAGACCCTCGCCACCGTCACCCTGCAGAACTACTTCCGCCTGTACGACAAGCTCGCCGGCATGACCGGTACGGCCGAGACCGAGGCCGCGGAGTTCATGTCGACGTACAAGCTCGGCGTCATCCCCATCCCGACGAACCGTCCGATGATCCGCAAGGACCAGTCCGACCTCGTGTACAAGAACGAGACGGCGAAATTCGCGCAGGTCGTCGAGGACATCGCCGAGCGTCACGGCAGCGGCCAGCCGGTGCTGGTCGGAACAGTCAGCGTCGAGAAGAGCGAATATCTGTCGCGTCTGCTCGCCAAGAAGGGCATCAAGCACGAGGTCCTCAACGCCAAGAACCACGCGCGCGAGGCCGAGATCGTCGCCCGAGCCGGCCGACTGGGTGCTGTCACCGTGGCCACGAACATGGCAGGACGAGGCACCGACATCATGCTCGGTGGAAACGCCGAGTTCCTCGCCGTCCAGGAGCTCAAGGCGAAGGGCCTCGACCCCGTCGAGACGCCTGAGGAGTACGAGGTCGCCTGGGACGAGTCGTACGAGGCGATGAAGGATGTCGTCTCGGAAGAGGCCGAGAAGGTCATCGAGGCCGGCGGACTCTATGTTCTCGGCACCGAGCGCCACGAGTCGCGACGCATCGACAACCAGCTCCGCGGTCGTTCCGGACGTCAGGGAGACCCCGGTGAGAGCCGCTTCTACCTGAGCCTCACCGACGACTTGATGCGCCTGTTCCAGTCCGGTGCCGCCGAGGCGATCCTGTCCCGCACCAACTTCCCGGACGATGTGCCGATCGAGTCGGGTCTCGTCTCCCGCGCGATCCGCAGTGCCCAGTCCCAGGTCGAGTCCCGCAACGCCGAGATGCGCAAGAACGTCCTCAAGTACGACGACGTCCTGAACCGTCAGCGTGAGGCGATCTATGCCGACCGCCGCCAGATCCTGCACGGCGATGACATCGCCGACCGTGTGCAGCACTTCATCGAAGATGCGATCAGCGGCGTGGTACGCGATCACACCGGAGAAGGCCACAACGAGAGCTGGGACTTCGACGCACTCTGGACCGAGCTGAAGACGCTCTACCCGGTGGGCGTCACGATCGACGAGGTCGTCGCGGAGGCCGCGGATCGCAAGGGCGGCATCGACGCAGACGGGCTCACTCGTGAGCTTCTCTCGGACGCCAAGATCGCGTACGAGACGCGCGAGGAGGCGCTCGGCGAAGCGGCCACCCGCGAGCTCGAGCGTCGAGTCGTGCTGCAGGTGCTCGACCGCCGCTGGCGCGACCACCTCTACGAGATGGACTACCTCAAGGACGGCATCGGCCTGCGTGCCATGGCCCAGCGCGACCCGCTCATCGAGTACCAGCGCGAGGGCTACGCGATGTTCCAGTCGATGATGGGGCAGATCAAGGAGGAGTCGGTCGGCTACCTCTACAACCTCGAGGTCGAAGTGCGCCGTGCCGGCGACTCGCAGACTGCCGAGGTGGAGGCCAAGGGGCTCGCGACCGGGGGAGAAGAGCAGCGCCTCGAGTACTCCGCGGCGAATGACGCCGGCGAGGTCGAGGTGCGCAACGATCGCGGTCAGGTGCAGCAGGCGGCCACGGACCGTGTGCGTCAGGCGGCCGCTCGTGCCCAGGCTCCCCAGACCGAGCCCGAGCAGGCGCCCCGGGGCGCCTTCGGGCAGCGGACCGACGCGGAAGCCCCCGCTGCGGGCAACCGCGAGCAGCGTCGCGCCCAGGGCAAGAAGAAGAAGTAGCCTCTGTCGATAGGAGGGCCAGTCCGCGTGGATTGGCCCTCCTTTCGTCGCTGTAGGCTTGGCCGATGACACCAACGCGCAACTTCGACCAGTCGTCGAAGCTCAAGAACGTCCTGTACGAGATTCGCGGAAACGCCCTCGTCGAGGCGGCGCGGTTGGAAGCGGAGGGTCACAAGATCCTCAAGCTGAACACCGGGAACCCGGCGATCTTCGGCTTCGACGCGCCCCATCAGATCGTGCACGACATGCTCGCCGCGTTGCCGACGGCGCACGGATACAGCGACAGCAAGGGCATCATCTCCGCCCGGCGCGCGGTGGTGAGCCGGTACGAGCAGATCGATGGCTTTCCCCGGTTCGATCCCGACGACGTCTACCTCGGCAACGGTGTTTCCGAGCTCATCACGATGACGATGCAGGCGTTGCTGGACGAGGGCGATGAGGTTCTCATCCCGGCGCCGGACTACCCGCTGTGGACGGCGATGACCAGTCTCGCCGGCGGCACTCCCGTGCACTACCTCTGCGACGAAGAAGATCAGTGGCAGCCCGACCTCGAGGACATCCGGTCGAAGATCACGCCGCGGACCAAGGCTCTCGTCATCATCAACCCGAACAACCCCACCGGAGTGGTCTACTCCCGCCAGATCCTGGAAGGACTGGTGCAGATCGCTCGAGAGAACCAACTGCTGCTTCTCTCGGACGAGATCTACGATCGCATCCTGTTCGATGGTGCCGTGCACATCCCGACGGCGACGCTCGCTCCTGATCTGCTGTGCCTGACCTTCAACGGACTCTCCAAGACCTATCGGGTGGCGGGATACCGCTCGGGGTGGATGGTCATCACAGGACCGCAGGATCACGCCAAGGGCTTTCTCGAGGGCATCACGCTGCTGGCATCGACTCGGCTCTGCCCGAACGTCCCGGCCCAGTACGCGGTGCAGGCGGCGCTCTCCGGAGTGCAGTCGATCGATGCGCTGATCGCTCCGACCGGACGTCTGCACGAGCAGCGCGACATCGCGTGGGAAGGGCTCGAGTCGATTCCGGGAGTGTCCTGCGTCAAACCGGAGGGCGCGCTGTATGCGTTCCCGAGGCTCGACCCGAACGTGCACGAGATCAGGGACGACGCCAGATTGGTCTACGACCTGCTGGTCTCCGAGCACATCCTGCTGGTCCAGGGCACCGGTTTCAACTGGGCGACTCCGGACCACCTCCGCCTGGTCACGCTCCCCGAGCCCCGAGTGCTGAGCGAAGCCGTCGAACGACTGGGGAACTTCCTCTCGAGCTACCGGCAGTAGCGGTCACCGTCTGGTGTGGTGAGAGCGCATCGGCCAGCCGCCTCACCCCGGCGACGTAAGGGGAGCGCGGCGCGACGTCGGCGATGGGCCGGGCATGCAGCAGCGCCGCATCTGCTGAGCGCTGATCGAAAGGTAGGAACGCGACTTCGGTGATGCCCGCGAATCGCTCGAGGGTGCGCCGTACCTGCCCGCGCGCATCGATCCCCAGAGGTCCGGGTCGAACCTGATTGACCACGACGGTTACCGGCGTCGGAGCCGTGAGACGACGCAGTTCTGAGTGGTCGCGAACGAACCTGCTGATGCTCAGAGGATCCGCTGAGGCGATCGCGATGATCAGGTCGGCTTCGCTCAAGGCGGCGGAGGTCGCGGCGTGGCGCCGGGGGCCTGCCAGATCATAGGTGACCTCGTCGTCGGCGTCGAAGGCGCCTGCCACGTCGACCACCGTCTCCTGGATCCACTCTCGACAGACGCCGAGTGTCGCACGCAGTCGGGTGGATGACAGCTCGGGCCATCGACTCGGGCGGTTGATGCCGGGCAGTACCTCGATGTCGCCGCCGTCGGTGGCGACCGTCGTCGCCAGTCTGGTCAGCTCTGCCGCGTCGAGGGCACCGCGCTCAGCACGGCGGCAGGCAGCGGCGACTCCCGGAGCATCGTCGCCGAGTCCGAGAAGCAGGGCCAGCGAGGGCGCCACCGTGTCCGCGTCCAGAAGGGCGGTTCGACGGCCGGTTCGACTGAGCTCCACAGCGAGCTGGATCGCAAAGGTCGATCGGCCCGGGGCGCCGTGTGGTCCCCAGACAGCGACGACGCGATGCGGAGCACGAGGCTGCGGTGGTGCTGTGGTGTCGGCTTCGGCGCGCAACGCGGCGGACACTTCCCAGCCCGCCGCCTCGGGGGAGAGGGGCGCAGACAGGCCGAGTCGTCCCAGCAGGCGGCTGTCGGTGCTGCCGAGGGTGAGAATGCGCACCCCGGCGCGATCGCAGGTCGCGATGAACTCGGTGGTCAGCACCGCACGGGTTGCCGGGACGATGATGGCCTCGGTCCCGGGCGGAATCGTGACGGCGGGGCCGGGGGCGACTATCGCGAGCACGCTGACGCCCTCGAGCTCCAGCTCCGACGCCAGCTCGCCGGCGCGCGGCTGCGGGATCGCCACGATGACGGCCGTCATGAGTCTGATCCGACCGGCACCACCGAGAGGGCTGCGCCTCCCGTGATCGCGGCGAGGACATCGGCCACGTCGGCCCTCTCGATCACGACCTCGAGCTGGGTCCCCGTATCGGCGAGCACGCCTTCCGGTTTCAGCACCTCGTGCACGATCACATCGGCGACGAGGATGCGCGGGGTGTCGTACGATCGCCCTTCGTCGAGCGGAGGCGCCTGCCAGACCTCGACGACCGTGCCTGCCTGCACGCCATCGGGGATACCGGTGGTGCTCTCGATGACGATGGTGGTGGTGCGGCTGCGGCCTGCGTCCGTCACCGCTGACGCGCGCACGATCTCACCGCTCTCCAGAGTGCGTGCCGCGACCTCACCGGGCTGCAGGTCGTCCGGACCGAGGTAGTCGTCCGCCAAGGGACCCAGGCCGACCTCGACCACTCTGAAGTCGCCGGAGGTCAGTGTCTCGCCTTGCGTTATGGTCCGGTTCGCCTGGAGCACCGGTACCGCATCGTCGGATGCGGAGACGATGAGCCAGACCCCGGTGATCGAGAGCACGACCAGGGCGATGCCCACGAGGAAGCGGACGTCGCCCCAGAATGCGCGCCGAGGAGGAGAGAGTGAAGCCATGGCGTTATCGTCACAGAAATGCCCCCGGCGCCTTCCGAGTTATCCACAGGGAGTGGTCGAGCCGGATCCGAGGCGACTGCTGGGGGGAGAATGGGCACATGCCAGCCTCCTCCGTCCGCGCACCGCGTTTCCTCGCGCCTGCGCAGGTGGCCGAGCTGCTGAGCATCGACGTCGACGAGGTGATCGCGCTCGTTCACGAGGGGCGGCTCCGCGGCGCACAGCTGGGGTCACCGCCTCGCTGGCGAGTCGAAGAACCGAGCCTCGACGAGTACCTGGCCGAAGAGTCCGAGAACTCCCGCCGTATGGCCCTGTGGCGGCAATCGCAGGCTGCGAGCTTCCCCGAGGTCTGGGGTACATCTTCGGCTCACGGCATCTGATCCCCGGGCGCTCGCACCGTGACGAGCGATGAGAAGGGGATCATGCGGAAACCGTGCACTGCCCCCGCGAGGCGTGCTTCTCCCGGGTCGTGCAGGGCGAGATCGAGATGATCGGCTGCCGCACGGTCGATCGTGCCGTGTACGTCGTCGCCCAGGTGGGTGCTGATGTGCACAGGGACACGGCGACGCGCGAGGTCGCGCAGCACGAAGCCGAGGGTCATCCGCTCTCGGAGCGGCAGCTCGGCGGCGATCGGCTCCTCGAGGCTGGCCAGGATCATGCCGTGATCCGTGGCGATACCCGCGATCGCCGGCAGCGGGAAGAACAGTGCAGAGGGTGCGGCTCGGCCCTCGCCGGTGCCGCGGGTGGAGACCGCGATCCAGTCCGCCCCGAGCGTCTGCAGCACGACGGGAAGTCGTCGACCGTTGACGAGATCGATCGTGGCCTCGGCGCCTGCGCTGCACAGCATTCGAAGCCGTGAGCGCAGATCCAGTCGTGCGATACGCAGGCGCTCGGACTCGGCGTCGAGCACCGCGCGCTCGGCTTCCCATTCCGAGGACAGTTGGCCTTCGAGGTCTTCGAACAGACGGTCCCAGTGCATCCGACAGAGCGTAGGCGAGGCTGACCCGCGGCGTACGAGTTATCCACATTCTTCATCCGTCTCCGCTCCGAGGTCAGGGACCGGGTGCTGTACTGGCTGACTCGCAGACCTCCCCGACCGAGAGTTCGACATGACGCCGCACGAGTACTTCGCCCCTCAGCCGACACCGACCAGCGAGCTTCCCGACCCGTTGCCGCTTCTGCGCGGTCTCACTCACGGCGTCCTCGAGGTTCTCGCCGGAGTCCGCGAGGTCGATCAGCTCTCCAGATGGTTCAGCGAGGACGCGTTCCGAAGCCTGGTGACCAGGGCGAACCTGTCATCGAGGGCACGCAGCGCGCGCGGCGTCGCCCCCGCACGCCCCACCTTCGAGATCCGGGCGCTGAGAGTGACGGAGCCGTTCGATGGGGTGATCGAAGCTGTCGTAGTGGTGGCAGGACCCGGTCGCACGCGAGCGGTGGCCGTTCGCCTCGATGGGATCGATCGCCGCTGGCGCGCGACGTCCCTGGCGATTCTCTGAAGCATCAGACCGTAGGCTGGTCTGGTGTCAACCCTCAGTGATCTCGCACATGCCCAGGGGCTTCTGACCGACAGTGATGTCGAATGGCTCCACCGCCTCGCTGGTGACGGGCAGCTTCTCGCCGACCTCGCCTCGGCCGACATCGTGATCTGGATCCAGACCGATGACGGGTCCTTCATCGCGGTGGCCCACGCTCGACCGAGCGGCGCCGCGACCCTCTTCTATCGCGACATCGTCGGCGAGAGGGTGCGACCGCAGTGGCGCACGCAGGTGCAGGGCGCCTTCGATTCGGCGGAGATCGTCGACTCGTCGTCCCCCGACTGGTTCGAGGAGACGCCGACGCGAGTGCGTGCTGTCCCCATCGTGAGTGTTCGTCGCGGTGCCGATGCCGGCGCGACGGTGATCGGGGTGGTCACCCGACACACGAATCTGGGAGAGGTGCGCACTCCGTCGCGACAGCAGATCACGTTCGACGAATGCGCGAACGACCTGTTCCGCATGATCGCCGACGGCAGCTTCCCCGATCTGACCGCGCCTACGTCGCCCCGACGAGGCGCTCCGCGCGCGTCTGACGGCCTCATCCGCATCGATGTCGACGGGATCACCACCTTCGCCAGCCCCAATGCTCTTTCGGCATTCAACCGGATGGGATTCGACGACGAGCTCGAGGGCGAGTCCCTCGCCGAGGTCACGACCCGTCTCGTCCCGCCCTCTCGGCAGGTCGACGAGTCGCTCCCGGTCGTCGTCACAGGGCGCGCGCCCTGGCGCACGGATATCGAGGCCAGGGGCGTCACGGTGTCGCTGCGTGCGATTCCGCTGAAGGATCATGGGACGCGTATCGGCGCGATCGTGCTGTGCCGCGACGTCTCGGAGCTGCGTCACCAGGAGCAGGAGCTCATCACCAAGGACGCGACGATCCGGGAGATCCACCACCGGGTCAAGAACAATCTGCAGACGGTGGCCTCGCTCCTGCGTATCCAAGCGCGCCGCACGCACTCGGACGAGGCGCGAGACGCACTCACGCAGGCCATGCGCCGGGTGGATGCGATCGCCGTGGTGCATGACACGCTGGCGCAGGGGCTCACCCAGAAGGTCGATTTCGACGAGGTCTTCCACCGCGTGCTCAAGCTCGTCGCAGAGGTCGCCTCGGCCCCGAACACGCGAGCGCGCACGCAGTCGACGGGACGATTCGGTGTGCTCCCGAGCGAGTACGCGACACCGCTCGCGCTCGCGCTCACAGAGGTCGTCACGAACGCCGTCGAGCACGGCCTCGCCGGTCAGGAGGGGCTCGTCACGATCGACGCCAAGCGCACGGAGAAGAACCTCCGCGTGACGGTGCGGGACACGGGACTCGGTCTGCCGGAAGGGCGGATCGGACAGGGGCTCGGCACCCAGATCATCCGCACGCTCATCCAGGGCGAGCTCGGTGGAACGATCGAGTGGCGCGGGAGCGACGGCGAAGGCACCGAGGTGGTCATCGAC
>JBOGEI010000097.1:0-14377 GCA_050701935.1 Microbacterium sp. | reverse complement strand
GATTCTCAGGCGGCACAACCGGCCTGTGCATCGGCCACATAGCACCCGAAGCGGTGGACGCAGGTCCTATCGCCTTCGTGCGCGATGGTGATCTGATACGGGTCGATATCGCAGCTCGCTCTCTCGATCTACTCGTCGATGAGGCAGAGCTCGCCTCCCGCCGTTCTGGCTGGGAGCCGCTTCCCCCGCGCTACACCCGAGGCGTTCTTGCCAAGTACTCGCGCCTCGTGCGGTCCGCCGCCGAGGGAGCGACCACCGGCTGACCCGGACGCTCCGGCATCCGGCGTCCTCCACAGATCATCAGAAGGAAACTCATGACTGCTGATTCCGCCCCGGCCGTGCCGAGGCCGCCCGCCCGTCAATCCTCTGCCCCGGAGATCACGGGCGCCGAGGCCGTCGTCCGCTCGCTCGAGCTCCTGGGCGTGACCGACGTGTTCGGTCTTCCGGGCGGAGCGATCCTCCCGGTCTACGACCCGCTGATGGATGCCGCCGAACTGCGGCACATCCTGGTGCGACACGAACAGGGCGCAGGTCACGCGGCCGAGGGGTATGCCTCAGCTTCGGGGAAGGTGGGCGTGTGCATCGCGACGTCCGGTCCCGGTGCGACGAACCTCGTGACAGCGATCGCCGACGCCTACATGGACTCGGTGCCGTTGCTGGCGATCACCGGCCAGGTGTTCTCGACGCTGATGGGAACGGACGCGTTCCAGGAGGCGGACATCGTCGGCATCACGATGCCGATCACCAAGCACTCGTTCCTGGTGAAGGATGCGGCTGAGATTCCTGCCGCAATCGCCGCCGCATACGAGATCGCCGGCACGGGGCGCCCAGGGCCGGTGCTCGTTGACATCACGAAGGACGCGCAGCAGGCGATGGCGCCCTTCGTCTGGCCGCCCAAGATCGACCTTCCCGGGTATCGCCCGGTGACCAAGGCACACGGCAAGCAGATCCAGGCAGCAGCTGCCCTGCTCGCCACGGCCAAGAAGCCGGTGCTGTACGTCGGCGGCGGTGTGATCCGCGGCAAGGCCTCGGCGGAGCTCCTCGAGCTCGCCGAGTCGACGGGGGCGCCGGTGGTCACCACGCTGATGGCCCGCGGCGCGTTCCCCGACTCGCACCCGCAGCACCTCGGCATGCCGGGGATGCACGGCACGGTCCCCGCGGTGCTGGCGCTGCAGGAGGCAGACCTCCTGGTGTCGCTCGGTGCCCGGTTCGATGACCGCGTGACCGGCAAGGCGGCGCTCTTCGCGCCCAACGCCAAGGTCGTGCACGTCGACATCGATCCCGCCGAGATCTCCAAGATCCGCACGGCGGATGTTCCGATCGTCGGTGATGTCCGCGACGTGCTCACCGATCTCGACGCGGCCTTCCGCGGCGCGACGGCCGAGGCGAAGCCCGATATCGAGGAATGGTGGTCGTACCTGGACGGGCTGCGCACCGAGTTCCCGCTCGGTTATGCCCCAACGACCGACGGCCTCCTCGCCCCGCAGTACGTCATCCAGCGGATCGGTGAGCTCACCGGCCCCGAGGGCATCTACGCCTCCGGTGTCGGGCAGCACCAGATGTGGGCTGCGCAGTTCATCAAGTACGAGCGTCCCAACGCCTGGCTGAACTCCGGTGGTGCCGGCACCATGGGCTACTCCGTCCCCGCGGCGATGGGCGCCAAGGTCGCCGAGCCCGAGCGTCACGTGTGGGCGATCGACGGCGACGGCTGCTTCCAGATGACCAATCAGGAGCTCGCCACCTGCACGATCAACAACATCCCGATCAAGGTCGCGATCATCAACAACTCGTCGCTGGGCATGGTGCGCCAGTGGCAGACGCTGTTCTATGACGGCCGCCACTCGAACACCGACCTCAACACCGGGCACGGCACTGTGCGCATCCCCGACTTCGTGAAGCTCGCCGAAGCCTACGGATGCCTCGCGATCCGCGTGGAGAAGGAGGAAGAGGTGGATGCCGCCATCAAGCTCGCGCTCGAGACGAACGACCGCCCCGTCGTGATCGACTTCGTCGTGAGCGCTGACTCCATGGTGTGGCCGATGGTTCCGCAGGGCGTCAGCAACAGCTACGTCCAGTACGCCCGCGAACACGCGCCCGAATTCGACGAGGAGGTCTGAGCCATGTCGACCCACGTGCTGAGCCTGCTGGTGGAGAACACCCCCGGCCTTCTCACCCGCGTCGCGGGGCTCTTCGCCCGCCGCGGCTTCAACATCGACTCCCTCGCCGTCGGCGTGACGGAGGTGCCGGGAATCTCCCGCATCACCGTCGTCGTCGACGTCGACGAGCTCCCGCTCGAGCAGGTCACCAAGCAGCTCAACAAGCTGATCAACGTGATCAAGATCGTCGAGCTCGACTTCGCGACATCGGTGCAGCGCGAGCACATGCTCGTGAAGGTGCGCACCGACAACGCGACGCGCTCGAACGTGATCGAGGTGGTGAACCTCTTCCGCGCATCCGTGGTCGACTACGCCTCCGACGCGCTCGTGATCGAGGTGACCGGCGACAAGGGCAAGGTCGATGCGATGCTGCGCGCGCTCGAGCCCTTCGGCATCAAGGAGATCGCGCAGTCCGGTCTTCTCGCGATCGGCCGTGGCGGCAAGAGCATCACCGAACGCGTCCTGCGCGGCTGACCAACCTGAGTATCGAATTTTCGTCGCTCATCGAGCCGGCGAAGCAAGACGAAACGCAAAGAACAAGGAGAAACACAAAGTGAGCACCGAGATCTTCTACGACGCAGATGCCGACCTGTCCCTGATCCAGGGCAAGAAGGTCGCCATCGTCGGCTACGGCTCGCAGGGTCACGCCCACGCGCAGAACCTGCGCGACTCGGGTGTCGAGGTCGCGATCGCCCTCAAGGAGGGCTCCAAGTCCGCTGCCAAGGCGGAGGAGGCCGGGTTCCCGGTCAAGACCGTCGCCGAGGCCACCGAGTGGGCCGACGTCATCATGATCCTCGCGCCAGACCAGCACCAGCGCATCATCTACAGCGAGTCCATCGCGCCGAACCTCACGGCAGGCAAGACGCTCGCATTCGCGCACGGCTTCAACATCCGCTTCGGCTACATCGACGCTCCCGAGGGTGTCGATGTCATCCTCGTCGCACCGAAGGCGCCGGGTCACACGGTGCGCCGCGAGTTCGTCGCCGGCCGTGGTATCCCCGACATCATCGCCGTCGAGCGCGACGCATCGGGCCATGCCTGGGACCTCGCACTCTCGTACGCGAAGGCCATCGGCGGCACCCGCGCCGGCGTCATCAAGACGACCTTCACCGAAGAGACCGAGACCGACCTGTTCGGCGAGCAGGCAGTGCTCTGCGGCGGTGTGAGCCACCTGGTGCAGGCCGGTTTCGAGACGCTCACCGAGGCGGGCTACCAGCCGCAGATCGCCTACTTCGAGGTGCTGCACGAGCTCAAGCTCATCGTGGACCTCATGTGGGAGGGCGGCATCGCCAAGCAGCGCTGGTCGATCTCCGACACGGCCGAGTTCGGCGACTACGTCTCCGGCCCCCGCGTCATCGACGAGCGCGTCAAGGAGAGCATGCAGGGCGTGCTCGCCGACATCCAGTCCGGAGCGTTCGCGAAGCGCTTCATCGATGACCAGGACAACGGTGCGGAAGAGTTCCTGGCGCTGCGCGCCAAGGAGGAGCAGCACCCGATCGAGGTCACCGGCAAGGAGCTGCGTTCGCTCTTCGCGTGGAAGCAGCAGGACGAGGACTACGTCGACGGCAGCGCCGCACGCTGATTCGATCATCGAAAGAACGGGCGTCCCATTCGGGGCGCCCGTTCTTTGCTATGTGACCCCTAGCCGAAGCAGACATCGGATGTCTGTGTCAGGATGGGAGGCATGCGACAGGAATGGTTTGATCAGGCCCGATTCGGGATGTTCGTCCACTTCGGCCTCTACAGCGGGGCTGCCAGGCACGAGTGGGTGCAGAACTACGAGCGCCTCACCGACGAGGATTACAGGCAGTACTTCGAGCACTTCGACCCCGATCTCTTCGATGCCGCCGCGCTCGCGCGCACGGCGAAGGAGACGGGGATGGGCTACGCGGTGCTCACGACGAAGCACCACGACGGCTTCTGCCTGTGGGACTCGAAGCTCACCGACTTCACCTCCGTCGCGAACACAGGACGTGACCTCGTGCGCGAGTACGTCGATGCGCTGCGGGCGGAAGGGCTGAAGGTCGGGCTCTACCACTCGGTGATCGACTGGCATCACCCCGATTTCACGGTTGACTGGAATCACCCGCGCCGCGACGACGAGGGCGCCCACGAACTCAACGCCGGGCGCGACCTGGCCGCGTACCGCGTCTACCTCCACGGTCAGGTGCGCGAGCTCCTCACGGAGTACGGCGACATCGACTACCTGTTCTTCGACTTCACCTACCCGGAGGAGAAGGACGGCTGGGCGGGCAAGGGCCCGGAGGACTGGGATGCGACGGCGCTGCTCGACCTGTGCCGGGGGCTGCAGCCGGACATGCTCGTGAACGATCGTCTCGGCATCCCCGCCGACTTCGTCACCCCGGAGCAGTATCAGCCCACCGCGCCGATCGTCCGCGACGGTGTCCCGCTGACCTGGGAGGCGTGCCAGACGCTGAACGGTTCCTGGGGGTACCACCGCGACAACACCGACCAGAAGTCGCCCACGCTGCTGGTGCAGATGCTCGTCGACTCGGTGTCGATGGACGGCAACATGCTGCTGAACATCGGGCCGGACGGGCGCGGAGCGATCGCACCGCGTGATGCGCGGACGCTGGGGGAGATCGGAGAGTGGATGCGCCTGCATCGCGGTGCCGTGATCGGTGCCGGGCACGCGGCACTCACCCCGCCGCGAGAGGGCGTCTACACCCGCCGTGGCAATCGTCTCTACCTGAGTCTGTTCAGCTGGCCGATGGGCTTCGTGCATCTTCCGGAGCTCGCTGGAAGGGTGTCGTACGCTCGTCTGCTCAATGACGGCTCGTGGCTTCGGACGAGCGTGTCCGACCCGGACCGCGAGGCGGAACTGATGACTCCGGCAGGCCAGGCCGAGGGGACGCTGACGGTGCACCTGCCGATCCGGCGCCCCGACGTGCTGGTTCCGGTGATCGAGCTGTCGCTGCTCGAGGACTGAGCAGGGCCGTGGCGGCGGTTCAGGCCGTCGCCACGGGGATGTCCATACCCTCGAGTGCGAGGCGTGCGGCGCCGTGCAGGATGGCATCGGCACCCGTGGTCGCGGATTCGATGCGCAGACGTTGGGTCGCGAGCGGGTGGCAGGCTTCGTAGACCCGGCTGCGGACGGCCGCGATGAAGGGTTCTGAGGCGCTCATGCTGCCGGTGAGGAACACGGCGTGCGGGTTGAAGAAGTTCACGACACCGGAGAGCGCCTGTCCGAGATGGGTGCCGGCCGTGCGGACCAGCATCGTGGCCAAAGGGTCGGCGTCACGGGCCAGGCTGAGCACGTCGGTCGTGGTGTGCACCGCCTCGTTGCCGCGGTCGCGCATCTGCCGTACGAGGCTCGCACCGCTGGCCACGGTCTCGAGGCACCCGGTGTTACCGCAGGAGCACGGGATGTCGCCGCTGCCGTCGATGCGCGTGTGGGTGATATCGCCGGCTGCGGAGGTCGCTCCGCGATGCACGCGTCCGTCGACGATGATGCCGCTGCCGATCGCGGTGCCGGCCTTCACCGTGATGCTGTGCCCGGTGTGCCCGAACCGCTCACGGTGCTCACCGAGGGCAGCGAGGTTCGCGTCGTTGTCGACCGCAACGGGGACGCCGTAGCGCGCGGAGAGGTGCTCGCCCACGCGGAATCCCGGCCAGCCGGGCATCCGCGAGGGCTGGTCGACCGACCCTGAGGTGATGTCGACGGGGCCGGGGAGGCTGATGCCGATCGCGTGGACCCGCCCGGCGGCCGTCAGGCGGTCGAACACGACACCCAGGCGGTCGAGCGTCGCCTGCGGGCCCTCGGTCACGTCGACCGCGATCGACTCGCTGTCCAGGAGCGCGCCGCTGAGGGTGTGTCTGCCGATCCGGGCGTGGCCGCCGCCGAGGTCGGCGGAGAGGATGAAGCCGTCCGCAGCGATCTGGAGCACCCTGGGGCGTCGCCCGCCGCGCGAGGTGCCGTCTCCCGCCTCTCGGAGGACGCCGGCGTCGAGCAGCGACTGCACGCGCAGGCCGACCGTCGATGCGGCCACGCCGAGCAGAGCGGCGAGGTCGGTGCGGGAGCGGGCCTCGCCGCGCGCGACGAGGTCGAGGATCCGCCTCGTCTGCGGATCGTCGACGGCGGTGTCAGCGGTGTTCGTCATGGGAGCACTTTCCTGTCGGAGCATCGTCAGCGTAGCGGGGGTCGGTCGTGTTTCCCGGGAGTTACGAATTATCAAGGTCCGATAAACATCGGATGTTCAGCTTGCAGCCTCTTGCGAAGTATGAAACGGTAACTTCATACGAAATCCTACTAGGTTGCTTCGACTCTCGAAATAACCAGTTCCCTTCCAGGAGGCATTCAATGAAGAAGTTGCGTGTAGGGGCTGTGGTCGCCGTCGCCGGCGTCGCAGTCGCGATGACCGGCTGCGCGAGCGGCAGCGGTACGGGCGGTTCCGCCGACGGTGACACGATCGTGGTCGACATGTGGGCGGGAAGCGCCGACGACACGAAGGCGCTCGACGCCCAGATCAAGATCGCCCAGGAGCAGAACCCCGATCTGAAGATCGAACTGCGCACGGCGCCGTGGGGCGACTTCTTCACGAAGCTCACCACCAACATGGCCTCGGGCAACATGGCCTGCGTGACCGGCATGAACAGCGGGATGCTGTCGAGCTACACGGACGGCTTCGCGAAGCTCACGGACGCCGACCTCAAGACCGCCGGCCTCGCGGAGGACGACTTCGCCCCGGGTGCGACCGAGATCCTCAAGAACAAGGGCGCGCTCTACGGGCTGCCTTTCGACGTCGCCACCATGCTCGTGTACTACAACGCCGATCAGCTCGCCGCCGCCGGCGCCGACACCCCGTCGGCCGACTGGAGCTTCGCGGACTTCGAGGCGACAGCCAAGGCGGCGACGCGTGACGGCAAGTCGGGCTTCGCCGTCGGCATGGGCGACTTCCAGTGGCAGGCGCTGCCGATCGCGAAGGCGGGACTGCAGCCTGTCACGGAGGACGGCACCCTGCAGCTCACCGACGAGAAGTTCGTCGATGCGGCGTCCTGGTATGCCGGACTCGTCACCGACCAGAAGGTCGCTCTTCCGGTCGCATCCGCTTCGGACACCGGCTGGGGCGAGAACCAGTACTCCAGCGGCAACGCGGCGATGGCTGTCGACGGCACGTGGAACGCGGTGAGCTACCTGAACAACGAGACCGGCTTCGCCGCCGGCATGGCGCCGCTGCCCTCTGAGGACGGCGAGTCGCTCAGCCTGATCCTGGGCTCCGGCTTCGGCATCTCCGAGACGTGCGAGAACAAGGAGGACGCGCTGAAGGTCCTCGGGTCGCTCCTCAGCGCCGACGCGCAGGACTACATCGCCTCTTCCGGACGCAGCTACCCGGCTCGCGCCGAGAGCCAGCCGCTGTACTTCGAGTCGATCGACGAGAAGTACCGCGCCCAGGTCGAAGAGGTCTTCACCGCCGCGTTCGAGAACGTCCAGGGCCAGTACGTCAGCGACAACTGGGCGAAGGTCGGCACCTACGTCCAGCCGCAGCTCGTGAGTGTCTACAACGGCCAGGAGACGATGGAGAACGTCCTCGACTCCGCCCAGCAGCAATTCGGCAAGTAAGCAATTCAGAAAGACGAGTGATGACCACCAACGTGCGACGTCGGAGGTCTCTCGCCAAGGCAGAGGGCCGTCAGGCGCTGGGGTTCGCAACCCCGGCCCTGGCGGGCCTCGCCGTCTTCACCGTCGTGCCCGTCGTGCTCTCCATCGTGATGAGCTTCTTCGACTGGCCGACGTTCGGCGAGAAGACCTTCATCGGAATCGACAACTACATCCGCCTGTTCACCTCCAGCCCCGATTTCTGGCCGGCGCTGCGGAACACCGCGGTGTTCACGATCCTCTACGTCCCGCTGAACGTGGGTCTCTCGCTCGTCCTCGCCATGGCGCTCGCCCCGCGGATCCGCGGACGCGGTGCGCTGCGCGTGCTCTTCTTCATCCCGGTCGTGACGCCGATGGTCGCGAACGTCCTGGTGTGGAAGATGCTGCTCCAGCCGCAGGGGCTGTTCAACGGTGCCGCCGAGAGCTGGTTCGGCATCACACTGCCGAACTTCCTCGCCGACCCGCAGTGGGCGATGATCATGGTCGTCGTCATGAGCGTGTGGCAGGGCGTCGGCTACAACATGCTGATCTTCTCCGCAGCCCTCGAGCAGCTTCCGGAATCCGTCATGGAGGCGGCACGCATCGACGGCGCCAGCGGGCTGCGCATGCAGCTGAGCATCGTCGTCCCGATGATCTCGCCGGCGATCTTCTTCGCCACCATCATGACGATGATCACCGCGCTCCAGGTCTTCGTTCAGCCGCAGCTGCTCACCGGTGGAGGCCCCGGCAACGCCACGCAGCCGCTGGTGCAGTTCATCTACAACCAGGGATTCAAGTTCCAGGAGCTGGGGCTCGCCGCCGCCGGCGCCTGGATACTCTTCGCCCTCATCATCGTGATCACGGCGCTGCAGTTCGGCGCGCAGAAGAAGTGGGTGCACTATGAGCACTGATCTGTCGACGGCGGCCGTCGTCCTCGATGAGGAGCACGTCGAGACCGAGCGCACCGGACGCACGCGTGCGCCGCTGAGCGGGCCGGAGCGCGTGCGCCTGGTCATCGCGCATGTCCTGGTCTACCTGGCGGCGGCGATCTTCGTCTCGCCCATCGTCTACGCGTTCTTCTCGGCCCTCAAGCCGAACTCCGAGATGTTCACGATGCCTCCGTCGCTGTTCGCCTCCGAGGTGCGCTGGACGAACTTCCTCGACGTTTTCGCCTACGGACCATTCCTCACGTACATCGGCAACTCGTTCTTCGTCGCGATCGCCGGGACGCTCGTCGTCCTCTTCGTCTCGACGACGGCCGGATACGCCTTCGGGCGGTTGCGCTGGAAGGGGCGTGACGCCGTCTTCGTGCTGTTCCTCGCGACGCTGATGGTGCCCGCCGAGGTGCTCGTGATCCCGATGTTCCAGGTCATGCAGTGGTTCGACTGGGTCGACACCTACCAGGCGCTGATCTTCCCGTTCGCGTTCACGGCCTTCGGTACCTTCCTGATGCGCCAGTTCTTCCGTGGCATTCCCTACGAGCTGGAGGAAGCGGCTCGCGTCGACGGCGCCGGCCCCGTCCGCACCTTCGTGCAGATCATCCTGCCGCTCGCGAAGTCGGCAGTCGCGGTGCTGTCGGTGTTCACATTCCTGTCGTTCTGGAACAGCTATCTCTGGCCCCTCATCGTGACGGTCGACTACAACGCCCATGGCACGCTCCCGATCGGGTTGGCGAGCTTCTCCGGCCTCACCGGCACACGCTGGGACCTGCAGATGGCAGCGGCCATCATCTCGATGGTGCCGACGACGATTCTCGTGATCGTGCTGCAGAAGCACCTCGTCAAGGGCATCGCGATGGCCGGACTGGGCGGGCGCTGAGCATGATCGGTCAGGAACAGGGAACCACCATGCCCTTCGACGGCATCGTCGCTTCCGGCACGGGATTGGTCGGCATCGACATCGGAGGCACCAAGATCGCCGCTCTGCTGGTGAGCGACGAGGGAGCGGTGCTCGCCAGAGGAAACGTCCCGGCGCCGGCCGCGCTCGGGGGCGGAGCGATGGCGGATGCTGCCGCGGCCCTCGCCGTCTCGCTCGCCACGGAAGCAGGGGTGACCCTCGCCGCTGCCGGAGTCGGCGCGGCCGGCGTCATCGACCACGAGAGCGGCACGATCCGGGCGGCATCGGCGACCTTCGTCGGCTGGGCGGGCTTCCCGCTGGCGGACGAGCTCGAAGCACGTCTCGGGGTGCCCGTGCGCGTGGAGAACGACGTGAACGCCTTCCTCCTCGGCGAGGCGGCGGCCGAGGGCAGGAGCGACCGCGACGTGCTCGGCGTCATGCTCGGCACCGGCGTCGGCGGAGCGCTCATCATCGACGGCGAGCTGCACCACGGTCCGCACGGTGCAGCCGGAGAGATCGGGCACACGCCCGGCTACAGCGACCTCGTGTGCACCTGCGGCCAGACCGGGCATCTGGAGACGCTGGCTTCCGGCACATCGATCGCTCTGCGTTATCAGGAGCGCACAGCCGACACGGTGCTCGATGCCAGGGATGTCGCCGATCGTGCGCGTCGTGGCGACGCGGATGCGATCGCCGTCTTCGATGCCGCGGGACGTGCGCTCGCACTCGCCTGCGCCAGCGCCGCGACGATCCTCGACCTTCCCTGTGCGATCGTCGGGGGAGGCGTCGCCACTGCCTGGGATCTTCTCGAGCCGGCGATCATCCGCACCCTGGGCACGGACTCCCCGGTGTCGGGCATTCCGCTGCGCATCATTCCCGCTGTCCTCGGTTCCGATGCCGTCGCCCTCGGCGCCATCGAGACCGCCCGCCGTGCCCTCGTGCCGGCGGGAGCACACTGAGTTCGACCCTCGCACCGACAGGAGCACATCACGTGACCGCACGTCCCGAAGCCCACGAGATCTGGATGGGTCCTCTGCCTGCCGTCGCCGAGGGCGGGCTCGCCACGCCCCGGATCGGCATCGCCGGCATCTCGATCGAGTCGAGCACGTTCTCCCCGCACATCTCCGGCGACGAGGCCTTCACCGTTCGCACCGGTGAGACGCTGCGCGGGTACTACCCGTTCCTCGACGACGGACGCGAACTCGCCGCCGCCGCTGAGTGGGTGCCCCTCACGCACGGGCGCTCTCTGCCGGGTGGTGCCGTGGCGCCGGAGACCTATCGACGGATGAAGGATGCGATCGTCGCCGGCATCCGGGAGCAGGGGCCCTTCGACGGATTCTTCTTCGACATCCATGGAGCCATGAGCGTCGTCGGCATGGACGATGCCGAGGGTGACCTCGCCCTCGCGGTGCGCGCGGCCCTCGGGCCCGACACGCTCGTATCGACCTCGATGGACCTGCACGGCAACGTCTCCGAGGTGCTGCGCGACGCGGTCGACCTGCTGACGTGCTACCGGATGGCTCCGCACGAGGACTGGATGAACACCAAGGAGCGGGCGGTGTGGAACCTGCTGGCGCGGCTGCGGGGACCCCACGGCACCGATCCGCTGCTCCGGCGTCCGCACACGGCATGGGTGCCGATTCCCGTGCTGCTGCCGGGTGAGAAGACCAGCACTCGGTTGGAACCCGCGCGCAGCATCTATGCGGAGCTGCCCGAGATCGAGGCGCTTCCCGGCATCGTCGACGCCTCGGTCTGGATCGGCTACGCCTGGGCGGACGAGCCGCGGTGCCAGGCTTACGTGGTGGTGACCGGCGACGATGAGGAGCTGATCGCCCGCGAGGCCGAGCGTGTGGCCCGGATGTTCTGGGAAGCCCGCGAGGACTTCGTGTTCGTGGCCGAGACCGGCTCGCTCGACGAGGCGCTGGCGAAGGCCCTCGCGCCGGGAGCACCGCATCCGTATCTGATCTCGGATTCCGGCGACAACCCGACGGCGGGCGGGGCGGGCGATGTCACGTGGACGCTCGCGCACCTGCTCGAGCATCCTGAGCTCACCGACGGCAGCCGCACCACTCTGGTCGCATCGATCTTCGACCGCGATGCGGTAGCTCAGGCCGTCGCGGCCGGCATCGGCGCCACTGTGACGCTGCACGCCGGGGCCGGGGTCGACGCGGGCCCGCACAGCCCCGTGACGATCGCGGGGACGGTGTTCTCGATCACGGACGGAGACCCGGATGCCGGCACGCAGGTCGTGATCGCGGTGGGCGGGCTGCACGCCATCATCACCGAGCGACGCAAGCCGTTCCATCACCTCTCGGACTTTCGGATGCTGGGCCTCGAGCCCACGACCGCCGACATCGTCGTGGTGAAGATCGGCTACCTCGAACCCGAGCTGTACGACCTCGCCGCAGGCTGGACCCTCGCCCTGACTCCCGGCGGTGTCGATCAGGACCTCCTGCGTCTGGGCCATCACCGCCTGCGGCCCGGCGTCTATCCCTTCGACCCGAACGGCACCCCCGACCTGACAGCGGTGGTCGTCCGCCGCGGAGCCCCCGAGGAGCAGAACGCATGATGAACTTCGAGAAGCGCACCGGTCCGGACTTCGGGACGAACGCGCCGGTGTACCCGACGCAGGGCGTGCCCGAGTGGTACCGCGACGCGAAGCTCGGCTTCTTCGTGCACTGGGGCCTGTACTCGGTGCCGGCCTGGGCCGTGCAGCACGGTGAAGGCGTGAACATCCCCACCGAAGACGCGTATGCCTGGCACCAGTACGCCGAGTGGTACGGCAACACCGTGCGCATCGCGGGGAGTCCCACCTGGGAGCGCCACCAGCAGCTGTTCGGGCCCGGCACGTCGTACGAGGACCTTGCCGATCAGTGGGATGCCTCGGCCTTCGACGCGGATGCCTTCGTCGGCGAGCTCGTCGGTGCGGGGGCGAAGTACATCGTCCCCACCACGAAGCACCACGAGGGTTTCTGCCTGTGGGACACCGCGACGACCGGATTCAACGCGGCCGCACGGGGTCCACGCCGTGACCTGATCTCCGAGTTCCACGATGCGACCCGCCGCGCCGGCGCGAAGTTCGGCGTCTACTATTCGGGCGCGCTCGACTGGCACGTCAGCGACTTCCCGGCGATCGAGTCCGATACCGACCTGTTCCGGTTCCGTCGTAACGACGCGCATTTCGCGCGGTATTCCGCCGCGCAGCTCGACGAGCTCGTGGCGCGGTTCTCGCCCGATGTGCTGTGGAACGACATCGAGTGGCCCGACGGTGGCAAGGGGCACGACGAGTACGCGGTCGCGGCGATGCTCGCACGATACTTCGATGCGGTGCCCGACGGAGTGGTCAACGACCGCTGGGGCGTGCCGTATCACGGCTTCCTGACGCGTGAATACACGGACATCCCCGAGATCATCCCGCAGCCGTGGGAGTCCACTCGAGGCCTGGGCTACTCCTTTGGTTTCAATCAGGCCGAGGACGAGCGGCATTCCCTGTCGGGTGCCGCTCTGATTCGTCTCCTGGTCGACGTCGTGGCCAAGAACGGCAACCTGCTGATCAATGTGGGCCCCGCGGCCGACGGCTCGATCCCCGAACTGCAGCGGCGCGCGATGCGTGAGCTCGGTGCGTGGCTGCAGGTGAACGGAGATGCCATCTACGGCACTCGTCCCTGGGTGCGGATGGGGGAGCAGGCCGGCGCGCCGCGTCGCTACACCACGACCGGGTCGACCGTGCATGTGCATGCGCTGGACCCGAAGCCCGGCATTCTCGAGCTGCCGGACGAACTCATGGCGTCGGATCTGCGCTGGGCCGATGGCAGCATCGCCGAGAGGTCGGCTGATGATCGGACCGCCGTGGTGATCCCCGTGGGGCTCCGCGCTGAGGCTGTCGCGGTTCTGTCCGCAGGCTGAGACGGGTCGGATCGCGACGAGGTGATGGCCCTCCCTGGATGATTCGGGAGGGCCATCGCCGTATCGGCGCGAGATCAGCGGCGGGTGAGCTCTTCGAGCACCTCGATCACGTGGCGGTAGGGTCGCCCTGTGGCTCGGGTCATGCCGATCTCGCAGGTGCGGTTCGCCGAGACGAACGCGTCGAAACCGCCACGTGCGCTCTCGGCCTCGGCGATCTCCGAGGACTCCTGAGCCGTCGCGCTTGCTGTCAGCTCCGGATGCAGCATGCCGCGGTCGCCGGCGAAGGCGCAGCAGCCCCACCCCTCTGGGACGAACACGTCGTCGGCGACGGCTCCGGCGATCGCGGTCAGAGCCCCGGTCGCCCCGAGCGCGGTGGTGGAACAGGTCGGATGCACGGCGACGCTCGGGAGCTTCGACGACACGGTCACCTTCGGCAGCACCTCGCGGGCGACGAAGGTCGTCGCATCCTCGATCCGCAGTCCCGCATAGCGCGGATTCTTCGCGACGGACTGTGCGAGCATCACGTCCAGGCCCTCGGTGCACGAGGCCGCGTCGCACACGACGGGGAGCTCACCATGCCTGCTCGCCTCCCAGAGCGAGTCGAGCACCCGGTCCGACATGAGCGCATAGCCGTCGAGATGGCCCTTCGACTTCCACGGTGTGCCGCAGCAGAGTCCGCCGTTCTCCTCCGGGACCACGACAGGGATGCCCGCCCGGTCGAGCAGCGCGCGCAGTGCATCCCGAGACCCCTCGCCCTCGCCTTCGGCACCGAACATCGTCCCGATGCAGGCGCCGAAGAAGACGGCTTGCGCATCGGTCGGCGACTCCGGGCGCGGCGGCTTCGAACCGCCGTGGGGGAGACCGCCGTCATACAGCGGCACGG
>JBOGEI010000096.1:0-14422 GCA_050701935.1 Microbacterium sp. | reverse complement strand
CGATAAGACAGGCACGCTCACGCAGGGACGCCCTGAACTCGTCGACGTCCGCCCGACAGCGGGGTTCAGCGCGGATGAGGTTCTACAACTCGCCGCTTCCGCGGAGCAGTACTCCACGCACGTGCTCGCCGAGGGCATCCGCCGCGCTGCGGATGTTCGCGGACTCACGCTGAGCGGCGCCTCCGAAGCTCGCGAGGAGGCGACGAACGGGGTCGTGGCCGAGATCGAGGGACACGAGGTCGTCGTCGGCAAGCCCGCGTATGTGGCCGCTCTCGCCCCCGACACGGTGCGCGCGACGCTCGAGCTGAGCCAGGCTGCAGCCTACGTCGCCGTCGACGGACGCTTCGCAGGGGTGCTCGTGCTCGCCGATCACCCGAGACCCGAGGCCGCGGCTGTCATCTCCTGGCTGCGCACGCACGAGGTGGATCGTGTGGTCATGCTCACCGGCGACGTCGGCCCGACAGCGGAGTCGGTGGCCCATCAGGTGGGGATCTCCGAGATTCACGCCGAGTTGTTGCCGCCTGAGAAGGTGGCGCTCGCCACCGACCTTCAACCGCGCCCGGTGATGATGGTCGGCGATGGGGTCAACGATGCACCGGTGCTCGCGGCCGCCGACATCGGAGTCGCCATGGGCGCAAAGGGCGCGACCGCGGCCGGTGACGCCGCTGATGTCGTGATCCTCGTCGACTCGTTGGCGAAGCTCGTCGATGCCGTGTCGATCGGTCGTCACACCCTGCGGGTCGCCCTCACCGCGATCTGGATCGGGATCGGGTTGAGCGTCGGACTCATGATCGTCGCGATGACCGGTCTCATCCCGGCGGTAGTCGGGGCACTCGTCCAGGAGCTCGTCGATCTCGCGACCATTCTCTACGCTCTCCGCGCGCTGAGCGGCCCCTCGACCGTACTCCCCGCAGCACCCGCCCGCCTGAGCGCGAAGAGCGAGGCACCGGCCCCACAGCGCACCGCATGACGTGTAGACCTCCCATGTGAGGTCGACATCCTCGGCTCAGTGATGGAAGGCGGACTGGGGATTCTCTGTCGGCATCGGCGACTCGAGGGCGTCGAGGTAGGCGACCTCGGTCTCGATCGCCTGCAGCAGGTCGGCGGCGAGGTCCATGCTCAGCCCGTTTCGGACGACGATGCGCTGCACGGTGATGTGTTCGAGGTCGGCGGGCATCGGGTACGCCGGAATCAGCCAGCCCTTCATGCGCAGTCGATCCTGCAGGTCGTAGAGGGTCCAGTTCTTGGTGTGGCCGTCGGTGAGGCGCCACGCGAAGACCGGGATGTCGCTGCCGTCGTTCCAGAGCTCGAACGCGTCGAGCTTCGCGATCCCCGCGGACAGGTACTTCGCGACGTCCTGCGAGGTCTGCTGCACGGCGCGGTACCCCTCGAAACCCAGGCGGAGGAACAGGTAGTACTGGAGAACCACCTGTGCACCCGGCCGCGAGAAGTTCAGGGCGAACGTCGGCATCTCGCCGCCGAGATAGCTGACCTTGAACACCAGATCGTCTGGCAGCCACTGGGCGTCGCGCCAGACCACCCATCCGAGTCCCGGGTAGACGAGGCCGTACTTGTGTCCGGAAGTGCTGATCGAATGCACGCGCTCGAGGCGGAAGTCCCACACCAGATCAGGCTGCAGGAACGGCGCGATCATCGCCCCGGATGCGCCGTCGACATGGATGGGGATGTCGAGCCCGGTGGCCTTCTGGATCTCGTCGAGGGCTGCGGCGATCTCGGCCACCGGCTCATACATGCCGGTGTAGGTCACACCCATGATCGCGACGACACCGATGGTGTTCTCGTCGACGTATTTCGCCAGGTCGTGCCCGTCGAGCGTCTTGTGCTCCGCGCTGATGGGCACGTACCGCGGCTCGACGTCGAAGTAGTTGCAGAACTTCTCCCAGCACACCTGCACGGCGGCGGACATCACGAGATTCGGGCTCGAGGTGTCCTTACCCGCCGCACGCCTCGCCTGCTGCCAGCGGCGCTTGAATGCCAGACCGCCCAGCATGCACGCCTCGGATGAGCCGATCGTCGAGGTGCCGATGCTCTTCTCCGCGTCCGGGGCGCTCCACAGATTCGCCAGCATGTGCCAGCAGTTGTCCTCGATCGCCGCCGTCTGCGGGTACTCGTCCTTATCGATCATGTTCTTGTCGAACGACGCCGCATACACCTGCTTGGCCTCGTCGTCCATCCAGGTGCTCACGAACGTCGCGAGGTTCAGTCGCGCGTTGCCGTCGAGGATCGTCTCGTCCTCGACGATCTGCTTCGCCGTGTCGGGGAGGGACTCCCCAGTGGGAATGACGTGACGTGAGGTGAGCGTCGCCTCCCCCGGCCTCGTGAAGATCGGCTGGTCGTCGCTGGAAGGAGTGCTCATGTCCGAAACCTCTCGCGTCGCTGGTGGCGTCACGCCTGCGACACGCTCGATAGCTGACGCTGGCCACGTGCCGTCAACTCTCGCAACGAAGGCGGGTGCGCGCTACAGACCTTCGACCAGTCCCGCACCTACCGGGTGACAGCCGGGCACTCCGGTAAGTCGACGCGCGGCCTTTCGATGCTCAGGCCCCGGCTGCGCGTTCGTCGGGTGCTGCGCGCTCGGCAGGCGGGCGCACGAGCATCTCGGGCGCCCGCGAGACGAGGAGCCAGGTGGGAAGGATCGCGATGCAGAGCACTGCAAGCACTGTCACGCTTCCTGTCACGGCGACGGCGATGAACAGGGCGATCCATCCGTCGCGGGACACCGCGAGCACCATTCCGAGTACGCCGCCCGCGATCGCCACGACGATCGGAATGCCCGGGAGGAGGGCATTGGCGAGAACGCCGATCGCCGTCCCGATGAAGACGGCAGGGAAGATCCGGCCACCGCGGAAGCCCGCGGAGGCGGCGATGACGAGCGCCACGATCTTCACCGCGACGATCACGACGAGTTGCCCCGAGTCGTAGTCGTCGCGGTCGATGACGAGGGTGGCCGTCTGCTCCAATCCCTTGAACAGTGTGATCGGCCCGCCCACGATCCCGAGAACCCCGAGCACCATGCCGCCGAGAGTCACGTAGAGCACGGGGTTGCGCAGCAACCTGAACGTGCGGTGCACGAGCGGGAAGACGGCTGCTGCACCGATGCCGAGCAGGGCGGCGAAGACAGCGATGACGGTGGCACTGAGCAGGTCGATCGCGGCGATGCTCTCGTATGACGGCATCGGCACTGCGAAAGACGGTTGGGTCAGCAGCGACATCGTGACGGCACCGGCACCGGCGGCGAGAAGAGGGAGGAAGAGCTTGTCCCACAGCGCCTGTCCACCCGCGATCGACCCCACGACTCCGGTGAACACGAGCGCCGCAGCGACGGGCGTGCCGAACAGGGCGCCGATCGTCGCCGCGGCGGTGATGAGGACGATCAGCTGTCCGGAGACTCCGGGCCAGAACCTGGCGAAGACGGCGACGAGGATGCCCGTGTTTATCGCGATGATCGGGCTCTCCGGTCCAAGGCTCACCCCTCCGGCGAGCGCGAGGACGGCGACCAGGGCGAGAGAGGGCAGCGCACTCAGCGGAAGGGGCGGTGCGATGAGCTCAGTGAGCGCAGAATCCCGACCGCCGTGTCCCGGAAGCAACCAGATCGCGAGTCCGACGGCGAGCCCTGTGAGGGTGAGCACGGTGAAGATCCACCACTCCGAGTCGGGATCGAATCCGGCCGCGTGCGGCAGCCCCTCCCACAATGCGTTCTGCAGGACCTGCGCCAGTTCCTCGACGACGAACAGGATGAGCGCCGAGACGACCCCGATGATGACCGCCGGCAACGAGAGGGTGAGGAGCCTGCGCACTGTCGTGGCCGAAGTCAGTTCGCTCTCATCAGTGCTCATCGCGCCTCTTCCGCTGCCTGTGCTTCACAAGCGCGAGGGCGCAGTGATCACCGCATTATCTCCACAGGTGGGCTCCGGCATCAATTGTCCGGCTGCTTCACCTGCCGAGCCGTACCCGATACTGCGGTCGCGAACGAAGGTACCCCGGGTGATTTCCTGATCGCACCCGCGTTTCCCGAAAGCGCCGAGGTTTTCCTGATCTGAAGCGGGAACCACCGTGTGGTGTACGCGACGAAGATCACGGAGGACAAGTTCGCCGCCGCGCTCGCGCCGTTCGAGGGCACCGTCGTGCAGACCTCTCTCTCCGCCGAAGACGAGAAGGAGCTCATCCACGACCTCGGCGGCGCACAGTGACCCGCACCGCGCGGACGCTTCCATAGACGTCGCAGGAGAGGACCCCGTCCAGGCGGACGGGGTCCTCTCTGTCGTGAGCTGCGGGTCAGTGAGCGAGTCGCGCGATCGCCTGAGAAGCAATCAGCGGTCGAGGATCGCGCGGGTCGTCACCTCTGGGCGGAGGTCGAGTCGTCGGAGCAGTTGAGCGTTGAGTGCGACGACGATCGTCGACAGCGACATCAGGATCGCTCCGACCGACATCGGCAGCACGAATCCGATCGGCGCCAGCACTCCGGCAGCGAGCGGTACCGAGAGCAGGTTGTACCCCGCTGCCCACCACAGGTTCTGCTTCATCTTGCGATACGCGGCGCGCGAGAGCTCGATCACCGAGAGTACGGACCGAGGATCGTCGCTGGCGAGGATGACGCCTGCGGAGGCGATCGCGACGTCGGTGCCTGCGCCGATCGCCAGACCCACGTCGGCCTGCGCGAGTGCGGGCGCATCGTTGACGCCGTCCCCGACCATCGCGACCTTGCGCCCCTCGCGCTGCAGCTCCTGCACCTTCGCGGCCTTGTCTTCGGGGCGTACCCCCGCGAAGAACCGATCGATGCCCAGGTCTGTGGCGACGGTCTGCGCGACCGCCTGGGCATCCCCGGTGATCATGACGACCTGCACGCCGAGTGCGTGAAGTGCATCCACGGCTTCCCGGGACTCCGACCGCACCTCGTCGGCGAGCTTGAGCGCCCCGATCACGCGCCCGTCCTGGACGACGTGGAGGATGATCGCACCGTCGTCGCGCCACTGCTCGGCGACGGCGAGCTCGTCGGCGTGCTCCTCCGAGAGAAGGTGCGGTCCACCGACGCGAACGACCGTGCCCCCGACGGTGGCCGTCACCCCGACCGCGGGCGATGACGTGAAGTCGCGACTCGCCGGCACCGTGAGTCGCTTCGCCGCGGCGGCGCGGACGATGGCCTTCGCGAGCGGGTGCTCGCTGTCGGCCTCCGCGGCTGCGGCCAGCGCCAGCACTCGGTCGCCGTCGTGTTCCCCCGAGACCGACACCTCGGACACGACGGGCTCTCCCCTGGTGAGCGTGCCGGTCTTGTCGAACAGGACGGTGTCGACCGTGCGCATGCTCTCGAGCGCGAGACGGTCCTTGACCAGGACGCCCCCTCGCGCCGCGCGCTCCGTGGCGATCGACACGACCAGCGGGATCGCGAGCCCGAGAGCATGCGGGCAGGCGATCACGAGGACGGTGATCGTGCGGATGACGGCCGCATCGGGCAGGCCCACCAGGGTCCAGACGATGGCCGTGATCGCAGCGGAGCCGAGGGCGAACCAGAACAGCCAGCCGGCAGCCGTGTCGGCGAGGCGCTGCGCGCGCGAGGTCGAGCTCTGCGCCTCCGTCACCAGACGCTGGATTCCGGCGAGCGTGGTGTCGTCGCCGGTCGCGGTGATCTCCACTCGGAGTCCTGAGTCGGTGGCCACGGTGCCGGCGGTGACCTGGTCGCCGATGCCGCGCGTGACCGTGCGGGACTCGCCCGTCACCATCGACTCGTCCATCGACGCACGCCCGTCGACGATGCGTCCGTCTGCCGGGATGCTGCCACCCGGACGCACGACCACGACGTCGCCGACATCGAGGTCTGCGGGTGCGACGATGACGACCTGTCCGTCCTCGACGCGCTCCGCCTCATCCGGCAGCAGGGCGGCGAGTGAGTCGAGAGCCGAGGTGGTCTGCGCGAGCGAGCGCATCTCGATCCAGTGGCCGAGCAGCATGATCACGATGAGGAGCGCCAGCTCCCACCAGAAGTCGAGCTCGTGGTGCAGGATGCCGAGGCTCGCTCCCCACGACGCGAGGAAGGCGACCGTGATCGCCAGACCGATGAGCAGCATCATTCCGGGCTTGCGCGCACGGATCTCACTGACGGCGCCGACGAGGAAGGGCTTGCCGCCCCACACGTACATCACGGTGCCCAGTACGGGTGAGACCCACGCGAGACCCGGGACGTCGGGAAGCGAGTAGCCGAGGATCATCGCGAACATGCCCGACAGGGCGACCGTGGGGACCGCGAGTGCGAGCATGATCCAGAACAGCCGCCGGAACTGACCCACGTGGTCGCCGTGTCCCCCATGTCCAGCATGCCCGTCATGTCCAGCATGCGCATCATGTCCTGCATGCGCGTCGTGTCCCGCATGCTCATGCGTGCCGCTCATGCTGTGGGAGTGATCCTGCTCGTCGTGCGGTGCCACGGGTGCGGCCCCGTCGTGGTGCGGAGTGCTCATTGCCCTCTCCTCCTCGGAAAGACGGATGCCGTGCGGGGCCGTCGACTTGGCGGCCCCCGCACGGATGAATCGAGTCAGGCTGCGGCGGCGTACTTCGCGGGGTCGGCGTCGAACGCCGGTCCGCATCCTGCGCAGCAGAAGTAGTAGCGAGTGCCCTCGTAGTCACGGAAGAGACCGGCGGCCTCGGCATCCGCGATCACGACCGCGCTGCCGACCATCACCGGGCACTCTGCCATGCCACCTGCGGGCGGCGCCAGCAGATCCTTGCGACCGTCTGCGGACACCGCGCCGTTGCTGTTGACGCTGCAGCAGGATCCTGCGGGGGAATCGGACATGAGGTGTTCCTCTTTCGGTTTCAGTGGGTTCCTGCAGAGACTGCCCGCGCCGCGCTGTCGCGCGATGCGGCGGTCTCTGCGGGAGAGGGATCCACCGCCTTGCTCCGGAAGGAGCGCAGGCGGAGGCTGTTGCCGACGACGAAGACGCTGGAGAACGCCATCGCCGCACCGGCGAGCATGGGGTTGAGCAGCCCGAGGGCGGCGAGTGGGATCGCTGCGACGTTGTAGGCGAAGGCCCAGAACAGGTTGCCCTTGATCGTGCCGAGTGTCTTCCTGGAGAGCCGGATGGCATCTGCCGCACTCCGCATGTCTCCCCGCACGAGGGTGATGTCGCTGGCCTCGATCGCGACGTCGGTCCCGGTCCCCATTGCGAGACCCAGATCGGCCTGGGCGAGAGCGGCGGCATCGTTCACGCCGTCTCCGACCATCGCGACGACCTTGCCCTCGCTCTGCAGTCGGATGACGACGTCGACCTTCTCCTTCGGCATCACCTCGGCGATCACCTCCGTGATACCGACCTCGGCCGCGATCTGCTCGGCCACCGCCCGGTTGTCACCGGTGAGGAGGACAGGTGTGAGGCCGAGCTGCTTCAGCTGTGCGATGGCCTGCGCGCTCGACGGCTTGACGGTGTCGGCCACGACCAGCACACCGCGCGCTTCGCCGTCCCAACCCACCGCGATGGCGGTCTTGCCCTGGCTCTCGGCCTCCGCCTTCGCCGCGACGAGATCGGCGGGAAGATGCTGCGACCAGTCGGCCAGCAGCGATTCCCTGCCCACGAGCACGGCATGCCCGTCGACGACGCCCTGTACGCCCTTGCCCTCGACGTTGACGAAGTCCTCCGGCACGGGGAGGGCACCCATCGCCTGCGTCGCCGCCTTGGCGACGGCCTGGGCGATGGGGTGCTCCGATGCGTCCTCTACCGCGCCGGCCAGGCGCAGCAGTTCGCTGCGGTCCACGCCCTCCGCCGCGTGCACGGCGACGAGGGTCATCTTTCCGCTCGTCACGGTGCCGGTCTTGTCGAGCACCACCGTGTCGACCTTGCGGGTGGATTCGAGCACCTCGGGGCCCTTGATCAGGATGCCCATCTGCGCGCCGCGTCCCGTCCCCACCAGCAGAGCCGTCGGAGTGGCGAGGCCGAGCGCGCACGGGCACGCGATGATGAGCACGGCCACGGCGGCGGTGAAGGCGGCGGATGCGGGGAATCCCGCCCCGAGCCACGCGCCGAGCGTCGCGAGAGCGATCGCGATGACGATGGGCACGAAGATTCCGGACACACGGTCGGCGAGACGCTGCACCTCGGCCTTCCCGGTCTGAGCATCCTCGACGAGCTTCGCCATCTGCGCCAGCTGGGTGTCGGACCCGACCCGCGTCGCGCGGATGACCAGGCGTCCTCCGGCATTCACCGTCGCGCCGGTCACCGCATCGCCCTCGCCCACCTCTACCGGAACCGACTCGCCGGTCAGCATCGACGCGTCGACGGCCGATGTCCCCGACACGATGATGCCGTCGGTGGCGATCTTCTCGCCAGGACGCACGATGAACTCGTCTCCCGGCTTCAGCTCTGCCGTGGGGATCCTCGTTTCGACGCCGTCGCGGATGACGGCGACATCCTTCGCGCCGAGCTCGAGCAGTGCGCGCAGCGCTGCACCGGCCTGGCGCTTGGAGCGCTTCTCGAAGTAGCGTCCGGCGAGGATGAACATCGTCACGCCCGCCCCCACCTCGAGGTAGATGTTGGCGGCCCCATCGCTGGGCGCCACGGTCAGCTCGAACGGGTGCGTCATGCCCGGCACCCCCGCCGTGCCGAAGAACAGCGCGTACAACGACCACAGCAGCGCGGCGAGCGTCCCCACGGAGATCAGGGTGTCCATCGTCGCCGCACCATGGCGGAGGTTCGTCCAGGCGGCCTTGTGGAACGGCCACGCGGCCCACACGATGACCGGTCCGGCGAGCGCGAGTGAGAGCCACTGCCAATACGTGAACTGGAGTGCCGGGATCATCGCCATCGCGATGACGGGCACGGTGAGCACGACAGAGGCGATGAGCCGGTGCTTCAGGCTCATCAGCTCCGTGTCAGGGGCTTCCGCATCGTCCTGGCGCTTCGGCGCCTCAGGGGCGGGAAGAGCCGCGGTGTAGCCGGTCTTCTCGACTTCTGCGATGAGCAGAGCCGGATCGAAGCCGGCCGGGGCCGTCACCTTGGCCTTCTCGGTCGCATAGTTCACCGTCGCGGTGACTCCGTCGATCCGGTTGAGCTTCTTCTCGATCCGCATCGCGCACGATGCGCAGGTCATGCCGCCGATCTCCAGCTCCACGCTGGCTGCAGCGGCCGCGGACTGCGTGTCCGTCATGATGATCTCCTCGGTCCTTGCGCTCCGCGTCGGAGACGCGGAAAGAGTGGTGCGGGCGGTTTTCAGTGACCGCCGTGGTCTTCGCCCGTGTCGGGGGATGCCGCATTGTCGGGGGCAGCGGCATCGAGGACGAACTGTGCCGTGTGCACCTGTCCGTCGACCTGGAAGTCCAGATAGAGCAGGTAGCGACCGGCTGTCGGAGTCTGCGCCGTGAAGACCACCTCGGGTCCGGCGAGGTCGCCGGGTTCAGGCTCAGCGCCATGTGCGTGCACGTGCAGATAGGCGAGGTCCCCCTCGCGGAGCGCGACGAGGTGCCCGAACGCCCCCAGATACGGCTCCAGGGCGGTGACGGGGGCACCGTCGCGGGAGACCTCGACGGTCAGCTCGCTCCCGGTGCCGGCGACCAGGTCGCCGCTGATCGACACGTCGAAGCCGTCGACGGTGGCGGTGGCCTGCGTTCCTGTCGGGGGCTGCGGGGCGAAGACGCCGGCGACGTCGACAGTGCGCGAGAGCGTCGTGCCGGCGCCGCCCTCGGCGGTGAAGTCCGCGTAGACGCGATAGGTGCCGGCGGCGCCCCAGCTCCACGGCAGCGACCAGGTGCCCGTCTGCGTGTTCAGCACGGGGTGGACGTGCCGGTACTCACTGCCGTCGCTGCGCACCACGATGAGGTGAAGCTGCTTGCCGTGAGCGGTCTCATAGGCGGTGACAGCCTCGCCTGCGACATCCCGGATCACGAAGGACAGTTCGCCCTGCGCTCCGGTCTCCCCCGGTGCCGTGATCGCCCCGATGGCGTATCCGGATGCTGCGATCGTCACTCCACTCACGTCTATCGCCTGTTCTTTCCCGTTCTCCGTGTTCTGCGCCGCTGCTGCAGCGGATCGTTCGTCGTGGCCGGCATCGCCGCGCTCCGTCCAGGAGGCCACGGCGCTGTCCGGCACGATGGCGCCGGCCGCCGCGAAGGCGGCGCCGAACACCACGACGAGACCCGCACCGTAGATGCCGAGACGGCCTGCGGTGTTCATCAGGCGCGTACCGCCTGGTAGCCCGCCTCGTCGACGGCCGCGAGAATCGCTGCGTCGTCCAGGGGCGCGGCGCTCTTCACGACGAGCCTGCCCGTCTGAGCGCTGACATCGATCGAGTCGACGCCGGGGATCTGGGCGACCTCACCGCGGATCGCGACCTCGCAGTGGCCGCAGCTCATTCCGCTCACCTGGTACTCGCTCGTGCTCATGACGGTTCCTCTCTTCGTGAAAGATACCCGGGTGGGGTACTACTTCGACTCAACCCTATACCCTCTGGGGGTATTCCCGTCAACTTGAGAGCAGCGCTCTCCAGCTCCGGCCGCCTCACCCATGCCGGGTGACCATGACCCGTCGGGAACACCGGAGGATGACAGCCTGGAGCTTCTGCCGACACTCGACGAGACACGAGGATCAGACATGACCGCTCACCCCTCTCTCCCCTCCTGGCGTGACACCAGCACCCGAAGGGACATCGAGGCGTTCGTGGCCTCCGTCACCGAGGGACCCGACGCCGTCCCCGTCGAGGAACGCATCGCGGTGTTCGACAACGACGGCACGCTGTGGTCAGAGAAGCCGATGGTCACGCAGCTGCACTACGTCGTGGAGCAGTGGCGGGCAGCGGCTGAGCGCACACCCGAGCTCGCCGAACGGCAGCCCTACCTCGCAGCTGTGAGCGGCGACTTCGGCTGGCTGGGCACGGCGATCGACAAGCACTACGCCGGTGACGACTCCGACCTGAAGATCATCATCCAGTCGCTCGTCGGACTGACAGACGGCATGAGTGTCGAGGACTACGCGCGCTCGGTCGAGGAGTTCTACCGCACGGCGAAGCATCCGACCCTGAAACGCCCCTACTCCGAGACCGTGTATCAGCCGATGGTCGAACTGCTCCGCTACCTGGAGCACCACGGTTTCACCTGCTACATCGTCTCGGGAGGCGAGCGCGACTTCATGCGTCCCATGACGCGGGCGAACTACGGCATCCCGCCGGAGCGCGTCGTGGGATCCGCCTTCGGGCTCGCCTGGAACGAGGCCGACGCGACCGTGCGGTACTCATCCTCGCTCGCCTTCTTCGACGACGGCCCGGAGAAGCCCATCCGCATCTGGACCCGCATCGGCCGGCGCCCCCTGTTCGTCGGCGGCAACTCCAACGGCGACATGGCCATGATGGATTTCGCGCGCCGCGGCCCACGGCCAGGCTTCGCGGTCCTGGTCCACCACGACGACCCGTCGCGCGGAGACACTCCTTATGACGCGGGTGCCGAGAAGGCTCTCGCCGCCGCAGAGGGCAAGGGGTACACGGTGGTGAGCGTCAAGGACGACTGGGCGAGCGTGTTCCCCGGTTCCGCTGACGCTCCCGACACGACACGCGACTGAGGTGCCGCCCTGCCGATGCAGGAGGGGCGGCGCCGTCGGCGCAAGATTCCGATCAGTCCATCTGGGTCGCGAGCTTCAACCGTTCATGCCCGGTCACCGGCTGCACCGACGGAAGGTCGAAGGTGACGGCATGGATCTTGCCGGTGAAGGGGAACAGCCCCCGACTCGCGTAGTCCTCGCACACCGGCGAGACACAGTCCATACCGACGTCCATGGACTCGGTGCCGCACCGCATCGGGATCTGCTCAGGAAGGTGGAGTTCACCCGCTGTGAGCCCGTCGACGCTCATGTGCACATCGGCGGGTCCTCCCGGCCGAGCGTCGCGCGGAGTCACCGTGACCGTGATCGTGTGTGCCCCCGGCGAGAGAGGTTCCGCGGAGACGAGGTCGTATCGGCGGATTCCGAAGAAGTTGTAGTGGAAGCGGACTCTGCCCTCCCATCCGAAGACCGACCAGCCGGCGGCATCGCCGCCGACGGCGAAGATCACTCCCTCAGCCCCCTGATCTGAGATGTCGATCTCCGCCGTGAGCGTGAGCGGCACGCTGACGAGCTTCGGACCGCTGCCCTCGGGGAGCCGCACCATCCCTTCGTGGAAGGTGATCTTGTCGCGACCCGCGAAGAAGCTCGGCCGCAGGGTGACGTCGAGACGTTCCGCGAATCGATCATCGAGGGGAAGGACGTCGTATCGAGCCGCTTCGGCCATGAACATGTCCTGCAGGGCGCGTAGTCGCTCCGGTTCTCGGGCAGCGAGGTCTTCAGCCTGGCTGAAGTCGTTCGCGATGTCGTACAACTCCCAGACATCATCGTCCCAGCTGTACGTTCCCGAAGTCTCCCAGGGAAGCCGACCGTGACGGCACGAAGCGATCCAGCCGTCGGCGTACATCGCGCGGTTGCCGAGCATCTCGAAGTACTGCTTCTCATGTCGGCTCGGGGCATCCGCCGTCTCGCCGGAGAAGGTGTAAGCGAAACTCGTGCCCTCGATCGGCTTCTGGATCACGCCGTTCACCACCGTCGGCTGGGCCATTCCGACGATCTCCAGAAGCGTCGGGGCCACGTCGATGACATGGTGGAACTGCGAGCGGACGGTGCCGGTGTCGGTGATGTGGTCCGGCCACGAGACAATCATGCTGTTCCGGGTCCCCCCGAAATGCGAGGCGACCTGTTTCGTCCATTGGAACGGAGTATCGCCCGCATGCGCCCAGCCGACCGCGTAATGCGGTGAAGTGCCCGGCAGACCCCAGCTGTCGATGAACCCGATGGCCTCGTCTATCGAGGGCTGACGCCCGTTCAGGCTCATGATCTCGTTCGGCGTCCCGATCAGTGATCCCTCTCCACTCGAGCCGTTGTCTCCGAGGATGTAGATCACGATCGTGTTGTCGAGTTCTCCGAGCTCCTCGATCGCGTCGACGACCCGACCGACCTCATGGTCGGCATGCTCGAGAAAGTCGGCGAAGTTCTCCGCCTGGCGGGCGAACAGCTTCCGGTGATCCTCTGGTTGGCTGCTCCACGAAGGGATCTGCTCCGGCCGCTCGGTCAGCTTTGTGCCCTCGGGGATGATTCCGGCGTCGAGTTGGTTCTGGTGCACAGCTGTGCGGTACGCATCCCATCCCATGTCGAACCGACCTTCGTTGCGCCCGCGCCAGTCGAGCGGCGGTTGGTGGGGCGCGTGAGCCGCACCCAGGGAGAGATACGCCAGGAACGGACGATCCGGGGCGATGCCCTTCTGCGTCCCCACCCAGGAGATGCACTTCTCCGCGAGGTCGGTGGTGAGGTGATACCCGTCCTCAGGGCGCGCCGGCGGTTCTACTGCCTTCGTCCCCTCGTACAGCGACGGGTAGAACTGGTCGGTCTCCCCCGCGATGAAACCGTAGAAGTAGTCGAACCCCTGATTCGTCGGCCAGTTGTCGAAAGGTCCGGCCGGGCTCGTCTGGTTGTCGGGGACGTTGTGGTTCTTTCCGAACCACGCCGACGTGTACCCAGCGTGCTTGAGGAGTTCGGCGAAAGTGGCTGTGGCCTTCGGGATGATGCCGCTGTAGCCCGGGTATCCCGTCGCCATCTCCTGGATGACTCCGGTCGCGACCGTGTGGTGGTTGCGCCCGGTGAGCATCGCCGCCCGGGTCGGCGAGCAGAGCGCCGTCGTATGGAACTGGTTGTAGAACAGCCCTCGACCCGCGAGGCGCTCAGCTGTGGGCATCCGCACAAGTCCACCGTTGACGCTCGGCCATCCGAAACCCACATCGTCCAGGAGGACGAGGAGGATATTCGGAGCCCCCGCAGGAGCCGACCTCGGCGCCGGGAAGTCGGGTACCGAGTCGGTCGCGTGCAGGCCGATTCTGGCGTCGGCATACGACCACTCGGGTTCGGGCAGGTGGTTGCGGTCAAGGCTCATCGGGAACTCCTCGCGGGCACTCTGATTCGACACAATTGCTCCTTGGCTCAGTCGTCCATCAACGGTGCCGACTACTCGCGCGAGAGCATCGCCGCCGCTTCGAGTTCGAGGTCGCGATACTGCTCAGCACTCACGTCGACGCCGACTCCGAGCAGCTTCCCGCCGCTGAACGGGAACGGGTTGCGATATTCGCGGCTCACCGGGTCGGCGCTGTCCCAGCCGACGCAGAGACCGTCGCCGCAGAGAGTGAACTTGCCGACCTGGGCGCGCATCGGTCCCGACGCGACCGCCTGATCATCGACGTAGAGCGTGGCGGTCCCGACAGACTCCCCGTGCTCCCCCGCGCTCTCGCGGACGAAGTCCACTCCCAGAGTGTGAGGTCCTGGTGTGAGCTCCTCGGACGAGAACGACTGCTCGGGCGGGATCCCGAGAAAGTTGTAGACGTAGGTGAGCTTGTTGTCCTTGACGAACAGGGTGTGGC
>JBOGEI010000095.1:0-14491 GCA_050701935.1 Microbacterium sp. | reverse complement strand
CACGCAGCCTGTGCTCAGATCAGGAGTGTCTCTCCGATGAAGCCGTCTTCTGCGCACCCGGGTGGGATGGCGAACACGGCGGACCCGATCGGGACCGTCCACTCGTTGAGAAGATCGAGCTCGTCGAGTCTGCGCTGCATCGGGATGAACTGCCGGTCGATGTCGGCCTGGAAGGAAACGAAGATCAGCCCTGACTCCGAGACTTCGGCACCGGCCGGTCGCTCGTCGTAGTTGTAGGCGCGTCGGAAGATGCGTTCCTCGCCGTCACCACGGGCGCGCCTGATGTGCGCGAACTGGGGGATCACAGGGAAGCCGATCGACGTCTTGGCCTCGAAGTCGGGTTCGTTGAACTCCTGGGTACCGGTCAGCGGGGCACCGTTGGCCAGGGTCCTCCCCACGGATGCGTCGCGCCCGCCTCGGTCGAGCCGATCCCATTTGTCGAGATCCATGCGGATACGGCGGACCACGATGCCGGTGCCGCCGGTGAGCCATCCGTCCTCGCTCCAGACGACCCGATCGAAGTCCGCCGTCCCCGGTTCCGGGTTGGTCGTGCCGTCGACCTGCCCGAACAGGTTGCGCATCGTGGTGCCGGGGCGCTCTGTCCCGTAGGCGCGTCGGAAGCCCTGCTGAGTCCATCGGATGCTCGCGAAACCCCTGGCATCCTTCAGCAGCATCCTGGTCGCATGCGCGGCGGTCAGTGGATCGTCGGCTGCGATCTGTATCAGAAGGTCGCCGTCGGAGAACTCCGGGCGCAGCTGATCCACCCCGAAAGCGGGAAGGGGGGCGAGCCAGGCCGGCCCCGTCGCGGTGGCTCGGGCGATGAAGCCGGGGCCGAACCCGAAGGTGATCGTCAGCCGCGCCGGTGACATCGCGAGCTCCGGCTCGGAATCGGCGAGCGCGGAGAGACCCTGCGTGAGCCGTGCCGCGTCGTCGGTCAGCAGGCGCATCAGACGGATGAGGCCGTCGCGATCGACCTCATCGCGAAGATCCAGGCCGAGGAAGACGCCGTTGGCCTGAGCAGCGGTGTCGATGCCGGCCTGGTGGACGCCGAAGAAGGGGACGCTGAGTTCACCGTTCATCGGAGGGGAGACCGGCTTCGGGCCGCTCTCCTGAGAGTTCAGGGCGAGATCCACTCCGACGGCCGCGACCGCGCCGACACCGGCGACAGCTCCTCCGAGGAGGAACTGCCGCCGAGTCGACCCGGCACGGCGGGAGCGGGCGCCCTCAGCGGGCGCCGACATCACTGCCCCGAGCCGTCTTTCTCATCGCCGCCTTCATAGTTCTCGTTCGCACCCGAGTAGTCCTTGACGGGAGCCGTGAACTCGTAGGTGGAGTCATCCGAGAATGTGAGCGTGAAGCTGACGTCGCTACCGGCGGTGAGAGGGCCGGTCAGCTCCATCATCATGATGTGGTTCGCGCCGGGTTCGAGCGAGAGCTTCCCGTCGGCGGGGATGACGAACCCGCCGTTCTTCTCCCGCATCACCATCTCGCCGGCCTCGTTCTCGACGGTCTCATGCAGCTCGAGCATGGTGGAGGCATCGGAGGTGACGGATACGACGGTCACATCGTCGTCACCGCTGTTGACGAGCGTTCCGAAACCTGCGGACATGCCGTCTTCAGCCGATTTCACCCAGGCATCCTCGATGGTGACGACGTCGCCCGCCGGGCGCGGCTTCGATTCGGTCGGTGCGCTCTCCGGGGTGCATCCGGTGAGCGCGAGCAGGGAGACCGCGATCACGGCCGCGAGGCGGGGGAGGGTCTTGGTGGTGTTCACAATGGTGCCTTTCACAGGTCATCTGCCGCGGATCCGCCGGATTCCGGCGGTGCGGCTGCCGTCCGAGGACGGCGAAGGAAACGAACGAGTACGAAGACGAGAACGGCTACAGCCGCCCCGCCTGCACCTATGAGCAGCACCCTGTAGGCGCTGCCCGACTCTGCGGTCTGATCCGACTGCTCTGTGGATCCCGATGGGGTTTCCGGCGCGGTGGCGGTCGTCGCCATCTCCATCGGTGCGGCATCGCCGATCGTGAAGGGGACGACGCCGGCGATCGGATGGCCGTCCTCTGACACGACCTGCCAGCGCACCTGGTAGCCGGCGGTCGGCATTCCCGGGGCGAGAGAGGCGGTGACAGTGCGCCCCTCCACCGTGGCGTCTCCTGCGACCCAGTCCTTTCCCGACGCGTCGACGACCAGGACGACTGCCCCGGTCAGCGATTCGTCGAGTACCAGGAGCTCACCTGAGAACGTCATCGTGATGCTCTCGGGCGGAGCCGCCAACTGTTCGTCTGCGGCGGGTGTGCTGGAGATCAGCTGGTCATGGGCTGACGCGGGTGCGGCGACCAGGAGGGTCGCGATAGCACCCAACGTCAACCCGACCGCGATTCTGCGGACAGGGGTCATGGGTATGGCCTCTCATCAGACGTCGCGCGTGCGACGTGCATGCATGCGTTCAGAACCCGCACGCATCGGATGCGCGCGGCGGGACGCACCACGGAGCCTCGATCGGCCCAGGGTGCGGATCAGATCGCAGCGGTGAGAGGGGGCCCGCGACCCCGAAGGGTCGCGAGGAGGACGAGGTCGGCGGCGCGCACCACTTCGAAGCGGCCACGGAGATGAGCGGTGACCCGAAGTGCCGGGAAGACCAGCGCACGATCGACGCGACGACGCACCCACCGGACCAGTTGAACGGCGAGATCGCACAGGGTGAGGATCAGGCGCTCGCCCCGGTGCAGCGCGGCGACCGTCAGCAGAGCCGCGAGAGCGTGGCCGAGCCACATGGAGGCGTCGGCCGAGACACTCTCAGGGATGCCCGTCGTGGGAGGCAAGACGAGCGGTGCACCGTGAACGTGTGGCGTCGAGACGCCGGAAGGAGCGATGGTGCCGAGAACGAAGAGAGTGTGGAACAGGAACTGGCTCACTGCGACGGAGATTCCGAGTCGGATCAGTGAGAGCGATCGTCCGGCGAGCAGCACGCAGATCATGAACGAGAAGACCCAGGGCACGAGGATGCCGAGTGGGCCCGGCATCTGCCCACCGCCCGAGACGTGACCTGCGAGTGCGACGAAGATCGCCAGCGACGAGGCAGCGAAGCCGCGGACGACGGCTGGCTTCCTGGACTCGGTCACGCGTCCAGTCTGACATGGACGCCAGGCCGAGCCCGTCGCGTCGTCGTGCGCATCGGCTAGTCCAGGCTGTCTTGTGTCATGCGTGCCGAGTGCCCGTGGCGGCTTTTACGACGTCGTACGCGGCGAGCGCGGCTTTCCTCGTCTCGCCGAGATCGACGATCGGCTGCGTGGGCGCGTCGGCCGCCCACTGCGAGATGTAGATGCTCTGCGGATCGAACTTCTTCGCCTGCAGCTCCGGGTTGAACACGCGGAAGTACGGTGCCGCGTCGGCGCCTGAGCCCGCGACCCACTGCCAGTTGAAGGGGTTGTTGGCCTCGTCGGCGTCGACCAGCGTGTCCCAGAACCACTCCTCGCCGAGCCGCCAGTCGATGAGCAGGTTCTTCACGAGGAACGATGCCACGACCATCCGCACGCGGTTGTGCATGTAGCCGGTGCGCCAGAGCTCGCGCATTCCGGCATCCACGAGCGGCACTCCGGTCTCGCCGTGCTGCCATGCCTCCAGGTGCGACGGGTCGAGGGGCGGCCAGGGGAACGCGTCGAACTCCGGACGGAGGTTCTTCGTCGCCAGCTCGGGTGCTCGGTACAGGGTGTGCCAGGCGAACTCGCGCCACCCGAGCTCGGAGAGGAAGCCTCCTGCCCCGTCGACCCCGACCGACTCATGCCAGATCGTGAAAGGGCTGAGCTCGCCCCAACGGAGCCGCGGGGACAGCAGCGAGGTCGCCCCGGCGGCGGGCTCATCCCGTGCACGGTCGTAGGCGGCGAGATCGTTCTCGAGGAACTCCTTCAGCCTGCGACGGGCCGCGGGCTCGCCGGGTTCCCACATCTCCCGAAGGCCGCCAGCCCAATCGGGTGTTGTCGGCAGGAGGTGCCAGTCGTCCAGACCCTCTGATGCGGGGGTATCCGACATGCCGGGGATCTCGACCGGCTCCGGCAAAGGCGACCGCGGGGCCGGAAGAGCGAGGCAGGCGCGCCAGAACGGCGTGAACACCGAGTAATGGGTGCCGCTTCCGGTCGTCACGGTCCACGGCTCGTGCAGCAGCGAGGCTGCGAAGGAGGCGACTGTCACGCCGTCGGCACGAAGCCTCGTCTTGATCCCGGTGTCCACTGAGCGCTCGGGGCCGCCGTAGCGGCGGTTCCAGAACACGGCATCTGCTCCGATGGACGTCGCAACCTCTCGTACGACGGCGTCGGCGGGGCCGCGACGCAGGATCAGCTCTGCGCCTCGCTCCCTGAGCCGTTCGTCGAGGGATGAGAGGGAATGGTGCAGCCACCAGCGCGCGGCGGCTCCGAGCGGCCGGATCCCGGGCGATTCCTCGTCGAGCACGAAAAGCGCGACGACGGGCTCGCCGCGGTCGACGGCGGCCAGGAGTGCCGGGTTGTCCGCGATGCGAAGATCGTCACGGAACCAGACGAGTGATGGGGAGGCCATCGCCCCATTCTCGCTGACGGTCATGGGTGGCTGGCACTCGGCCTACTCGAACGCGTCGTGAGTTCAGCGTCGACGTGCGCCCTTCCGCGGCACGCGATCTTCCTGAGTGGCCCACAGTGCCCAGGCGACGAGGAGCGGCTGCAAGAACAGTCGTCCGAGCCGCCTGCCGTCGGTGTCGAGTCCGGGAGCGGAGCGTCGGGTGCGCCACTGATGGACGTTCCCGGGAAACACCGCGACGAAGAACGCCGCTGTCGCCCACCCGATCCGCCGACGCTCCTTCGGCAGCGCCACCAGCCCCGCGGCGAGCGCGAGCTCTGCAGCACCGGAGGCGAGCACGATCGCGTTCTTGTCGAGCTTTGTGATCCGGGTAGCCCAGTCGGGGACCACGACGCGAAAGCCGCGGGTGCTCACGAAGTGGGTGACGCCGATGGCGCCGAGGGCGATGGCGAGGATCCAGCGTGCGACGGCTCTGCTCATCCGCTCACGCTACATCGCATCCCCCGGAACGCGATCTCGCTCCGGGGGATGGGTGGAGGTGATGGTCACTCGTTCGTGACCTTCCGAGCCTGTTCCCACGTCCGAAGGCCGTCGGCGATCTCTGCGGAGTGCGTGTGGTGGAGGTAGTGCTCGCCGTCGACGGGCACGACTGTTCCGTCTGCGACAGTCGCCGCCTGAGCCTCATGCAGGGCCAACCAGTCGGGGTTCTTCACGTTGTCGGCCTCCACGAAGAGGAGGAGCGGCAGATCCTCCGGGAAGGCCGTGCCGAGGGCTGCGGCGAAGTTGGTGCGGATGTGCGACATCTCATCCAGGTAGGTCGGGGTGAGGGAGTTCCGGTTGCTGAGCAGCGCCATCTGCTCGCGCGCTTCGGCCGAGTACGACGACAGGCTGTCGTCGTCACCGCCGAGGGCCGTCAGCAGCCGGACGAGGCCGAGGTTCTTGGCGATGGCCATCAGATCGGTCGGGAACACCGTGTCCATGTTCGGCTGGCCGGGCACGCTGGTGTCGACGCCGACGAAAGCGGTGACTTCGTCCGGGTAGCGGTGCGCGAACTCGATGCCGTAGATGCCGGCGATCGAGTGTCCCATCAGAACGTAGGAGTCCACATCGAGCGCTTGGAGCGCCTTGTGCACCTCGGTCACGATGTTCGCGGTGGTTCGCGGGCGATCGGTGCCGTCGCTCAGGCCGTAGCCGAACGGTTCGACCACGATCACACGATGATCCTGCGCGAGGTCGTCGACAAGCGGCCCGAAGTCGAGGACGGGGGATGCCGTGCCGAATCCGGGAAGCAGCACGATGGTCTCCGCGCCCTCGCCGGCCACCTGGACGTTCATCTGACGGCCGTCGACTGTCACGCTCTCCCCGTAGGAGAGGATCCGATCCGCCTCCACGCTGCTGGCGACCGCATTGACGACCGTCGTGGTGGCCAGAGCCACTGCGACCACGGCGCCGACGGCGGTCACGGTGATGAGCGCTCTCTTCGCGAACTTCTTCATGGAAACCTCTCCGGGGGCGCTGAATGCGTCCCTGGATTCCAGCGTTTCGCGTCGTGCTCCGTTGTGCGTCCCTCTGGCGTAGACACCTGCATACCGCGTTCGCGGTACACGGAAATGGGCCAGCCGGGGGATTCGCCGTCGAGGGAACCGCGGAATACTGGAAGCATGCCGGTTGCCCGTACTCGTGGAATCGCGGCGCCTCTGCGTGACGTCTCCATCGTCGCCGTCATCGTGACCTTCGCCGTCCTGCCGTTTCCCGACGAGGATTTCCGTGCCAGCGGATGGCAGATGGTCCCCGCACTCCTACCGGCAGCTGCCGTGCTGCTCCGTCGCCGCCTGCCCTTCGTCGCGCTCGGGGTGAGCGTCGCATGTGCGGTCGCTCTGGCCGCGGCGGGTGTCGTGTCGCCCAGCGCGCTGATCGCCGCAGCCATCGTTTGTTACGCACTCGTCGACCTGCGCGGGCGGCGCATCGGACTGATCGGAGTCATCGCCGCTTCGGTGCTCGTCTTCCTCTCCAACGGATGGGCGATGGGCGGAGACCTGTTCGACGCGACGGCCCTGCAGTTCGTGCTGTTCATCCTGCTGGCCGGTGCGTTGGGAGACGCTGCGCGGTCTCGACGGGAGTTCATGGAGGCGATGACGGATCGCGCGGAGAGGGCGGAGCGAAGTCGCGACGATGAGGCCCGCCGTCGGGTGACGGAAGAGCGGGTGCGGATCGCACGGGATCTGCACGACGTCGTCGCCCATCAGATCTCGGTGATCAGTCTCAACGCCGGGGTGGCTTCGTCGACGCTGGAGACCCGTCCAGAGCGAGCGCGAGAGGCGCTCACGACCATCCGCAGCGCGTCGCGCACCGTGCTCACGGATATCGGTGGGTTGATGTCGCTCCTCAGATCCGATGACGCTGACGACGCACCGGGCCTGCATCCTCAGCACGGGCTCGCCAACCTGGGCATGCTCGTCGAACGGTTCACGGATGCCGGGCTCCGCGTGAGCGTGCATCGTGCGGTCGGTGCCGTCGCGCTGTCACCTGCGAGCGACCATGTCGCGTACCTGGTCGTGCAGGAGGGCTTGACGAACGCGCACAAGCACGGCGCTGACGGTACGGTCGCCGTCACAGTGCGGGTGGTCGACGACGCGCTCACCCTGACTGTGACGAATCCGGTGCGACCGCCCGACGCGGCCTCATCGCCACCGAGCGGACACGGGTTGCGCGGACTCCGTGAGAGGGTGTCCTCGGTGCGCGGCGACGTCTTGATCGACCGGACGGACGAGGAGTTCGTGCTGACGGTCCGCATTCCCACGAACGAGCGGAGCGTGCGCGAATGATCTCCGTGCTCGTGGTCGACGACCAGCCGCTGGTCCGCCAGGCCGTGCGCGACATCCTCACGGACGGTAGCCTGCTCGTGGTCGGCGAGGCGGCCTCGGGGCGCGCAGCGGTCGCATCTGCCGCAGCGCTCGCCCCCGACGTCGTGCTGATGGACATCCGCATGCCGGATCTGGACGGGATCGCCGCGACGGAAGTGATCTGCGCAACGCGTCAGGCCGGGAAGCCGCGGGTGCTCATCCTCACGACGTTCGAGGAGGACGAGTACGTCGTGGCCGCTCTACGGGCTGGAGCAAGCGGTTTCATCGGCAAAGGGGCCGAGCCGGAGGACATCGTCCGCGCCGTGCGCACGATCGACGCGGGGGAGTCGCTGCTGTCGTCGGCCGCGACGCGCGCCCTCATCGAGCGTTCGGTACGAGGAACCGCCGCGCCGGAGCCCGGAGCGCATCGCGAGGTGCTCTCACGGCTGACGGCGCGCGAGCACGAGGTGCTGCTCCTGGTCGCAGGCGGAAAGACGAATCAGGAGATCGCGTCGTCTCTCACGATCTCTCCGCACACGGCCAAGACTCACGTCAACCGGATCATGTCGAAGGCGGATGCACGGGATCGGGCGCAGCTGGTGATCCTCGCGTACGAATCGGGCATCGTGGTCGCCGGGGGCTGAGCGCAGGCCCTTGCGAGTGCCGTCGATCGTGCCTGCGCGGCGGTCAGGACCGCGCGATCATACGAGTAACCTGGGTACCGACCCAGATGGAGAGTTTCTGTGCCTGAAAACGCCCGGCCGAATGACGGCTTCGCCCTGTTCACTGACCGAAACGTCGTCGCGATGCGCGTCAACGGCGATCTCAAGGATCTCGCCACGACCGTGAGCGACACCGACGAGGTCGAAGCGGTCACGATCGACAGTGCGGATGGGCTGAACATCCTCCGACACTCCGCGGCCCACGTGCTCGCGCAGGCCGTGCAGCGGATCAACCCGCAGGCGAATCTCGGTATCGGGCCGCCCATCACCGACGGCTTCTACTACGACTTCGGCGTCGAGACCCCGTTCACGCCCGAGGACATCAAGGCGATCACGAAAGAGATGCAGCGCATCGTCCGTGAAGGCCAGCGCTTCGTGCGCCGTGTCGTGACCGATGAAGAGGCGCGCGCCGAGCTGGCGGACGAGCCGTTAAAGCTCGAGCTCATCGGACTCAAGGGCGGGAAGGAAGCCGCCGAGGGCGCCTCCGTCGAGGTCGGCGAGGGCGAACTGACGATCTACGACAACACCACCCGTGACGGCGAGGTCGTCTGGAAAGACCTCTGCCGCGGACCGCACCTGCCGAACACCCGCATGATCGGCAACGGCTGGGACCTCACGCGTATCGCTGCCGCGTACTGGCGCGGCAGCGAGAAGAACCCGCAGCTGCAGCGCATCTACGGCACGGCCTGGCCGACGAAGGACGAGCTGCGCGCCTACCAGCACCGTCTCGAGGAGGCAGCCAAGCGCGACCACCGTCGCCTCGGCAAAGAGCTCGACCTGTTCTCGTTCCCCGAGGAGATCGGCTCCGGGCTCTCGGTCTGGCATCCCCGCGGTGGTGTGATCCGCGGCGAAATGGAGCAGCACGCCCGCAAGCGCCACATCGAGGGCGGATACACCTACGTGTACACGCCGCACATCTCCAAGGAAGACCTCTTCCTCACCTCGAACCACCTCGTCACGTACAAGGACGGCATGTTCCCGCCGATCGTGATGGACGAGGAGCGCGACGACGAGGGCAACATCACCAAGCAGGGCCAGGACTACTACCTGAAGCCCATGAACTGCCCGATGCACATCCTCATCTACAAGGAGCGCGCTCGGAGCTACCGTGATCTGCCGCTGCGGTTCGCCGAGAACGGCACGGTCTACCGCAACGAGCTCTCCGGCGCGCTGCACGGCCTCACGCGTGTACGCGGGTTCACTCAGGACGACTCGCACCTGTTCGTCACGCCCGACCAGCTCGAGGCCGAGGTCTCCAAGGTGCTCGAGTTCATCCTGTCGATGCTGCGCGACTTCGGTCTGACCGACTTCGAGCTCGAGCTGTCGATGAAGGACGACGAGAAGTCGAAGTGGATCGGCTCGGACGAGTTCTGGGAGTCGTCGACCGACGCTCTCCGCCGCGTCGCCGTCGCATCCGGCCTCAAGCTGACCGAGGTCCCCGGAGAGGCCGCCTTCTACGGCCCGAAGATTGACCTCAAGACGCGCGATGCGATTGGCCGCACGTGGCAGCTCTCGACCGTCCAGGTCGACCCGAACCTGCCCGAGCGTTTCGACCTCGAGTTCATGGACAAGGACGGGCAGAAGAAGCGCCCGATCATGATCCACCGCGCTCTGTTCGGCTCCATCGAGCGGTTCTTTGCGATCCTGCTCGAGCACTACGCTGGCGACTTCCCGGTGTGGCTGTCGCCCGTGCAGGTCGTGGGCATCCCGGTCGCCGATGACTTCGCCGACTACCTGGGCGAGGTCATCACCACGCTGCGCGACTCGGGCGTCCGTGCCGAGCTCGACACCTCGGACGACCGCATGCAGAAGAAGATCCGCACGCACACCACCGGCAAGGTGCCGCTGCTGCTGATCGCGGGGGAGCAGGACCGAGCCGCCGGCACCGTCTCGTTCCGTTACCGCGACGGCACACAGGAGAACGGCGTGCCGATCGCAGATGCCGTTGCTCGCATTCGTTCGGCGATCGACTCCCACGCCCTCGTGCAGACAGCAGGGGACCTGGCGTGACCGACGGGGAGCAGCCGCTGGAGGATGCCGGACGCCTCGCCGGGGTGCCGGACGAGTTCCAGCGGCTGTGGACCCCGCACCGGATGGCCTACATCAAGGCCGGACCGGAGCCGCTGCGTGAGGAGTGCCCGTTCTGCGAGGCGCCGAAGTTTCCCGATGCTGAACGGCTCGTTGTGGCCCGCGGAGAGACGGCCTATGTGCTGCTGAACCTCTTCCCGTACAACTCGGGACACCTTCTCGTGTGTCCCTACCGTCACATCGGAAGCTATGACCAGGCGACGCCTGAGGAGGTCGCCGAGATCGGCGCGCTCACTCAGACCGCGATGCGGGTTCTGCGAGAGGTGTCACGCTGCGATGGCTTCAACCTGGGCATGAACCAGGGCGCGGTGGCAGGCGCCGGTGTCGATGCCCACTTGCATCAGCACGTGGTGCCGCGCTGGACCTCTGACGCGAACTTCTTCCCGATCATCGCGAAGACCAAGGCGCTCCCGCAGCTCCTCGGCGAGGTCCGCGACGCCGTCGCCGGGGCCTGGCCGCAGCCGCTCGCCTGACCTCCGCGCTGAACGATGGCCTTCTCCGTGCGACGCGGTGCGTCCGTGGTCCTTCTCGGCCTCGTCGTCTCACTCACGGTCTCGCTCGTCGCCTGCACGCCGCAGCCGACCCCCGAGCCCACTCCGACGCCGACCAGCGCGGAGGACGAGGGGCGTGCGTTCTACCTCGCCCAGGGCTATGCAGACGACGAGGGACGACTCACGCCGAAGACACCACAGCAACGGCGACTGGTGGACGAGGTGATCGAGAGCGGCGTCTGGGCGGGCATCCCCGACGACGATGTCGCGTGGATGAGCCTCGAACTAACGATCGACGCCTGTCTGGTGGCGATCGAGAACGAACATCGTGTCGATGCTGATCTGGTGAGCGCGCACATCGATTCCTCGAGCATCCTTCGCACGTGGTCGGATGCGTTCGAGGAGAGTGACCCCGGCCTGCCGTTCATGCTCGGGGGCCTCGCCATCGCGGGCATGAAGCACCTCTGCCCGGATGACCACACCGACTGGATCGCCGCGTATCGAGAGCTCCCGATCCCGACCGGGTGAGCCCGACCGGCTCACGCGACGTGCTGTTCAGCGCACCTGGCGGGCGGTGAACTGCATCTGGGGGTTCGCGTAGAACTCCTGCGCTTCGACGAGCTGCAGCTCGCGCTCACCGGACTCGAGCGTCGCCTTGAGCAGGTCGTACACGCTGGAGGCCGTGCGCTCGAGTGCGATCTTCGCGCTTCCCGTCTCGACGTAGTGCGCAGTGAACAGTGCAGCGGTGACATCGCCGGAGCCGTTCGCCTTCACCGGCAGGTGCGGAGTCTGCACGACCCACGCACCCTGGTCGTCGGCGGCGAGCATCTCGATGGTGCCCTCTTCGCGGTCGGGACGCTCGAAGCTCGTGACGAGCACCGTGCGCGGACCCATCGCGTGCGCGAGGTCGACCGAGGCCAGAGTCGACTCCAGCGTGTCCGGCTCGGTGTCGGTGAGGAAGCCGAGCTCGAACTGGTTCGGCGTGATGATGTCGGCCACCGGCACGACGCGCTCTCGCAGCAGCACCGGGATCGCGGGGGCGACGAAGCATCCGGACTTCGCGTTGCCCATGACGGGGTCGCACGCGTACACGGCGTTCGGGTTCGCGGCCTTGACGCGTGCGACGGCGTCGATGATCACGTCGCCGATACCCTCTCCGCCCTGGTACCCGCTGAGGAGGGCATCGATCTGGCTGAAGACGCCGCGCTCCTCGATGCCGGTGATGACCTCGCGCACGTCGTCGGGGGCGATCAGCGGCCCACGCCAGGCGCCGTAGCCGGTGTGGTTGGAGAAGTTCACGGTGTAGACCGGGAGCACCTCGACGCCGATGCGCTGCAGCGGGAACACAGCGGCGGAGTTGCCGACGTGCCCGTAGGCGACGGCTGACTGGATGGAGAGGATCTTCATTCTCCGACTCTTTCGTTCAGGGCGGGACGGTGCCCGCGACGGGGTTTCATTGCCCTGCGGCGACGAGGTCTGCGACCAGGGCTTCAGCCTCGTCGTCGGACAGATCGTGCACGGTCAGGCGCAGGTGGTTCGAAGGTTCTGCCTTCTCGTCGAGCGCGAAGTCGTCGCCGGTGCGGGCGAGCCAACCTCGCCGCATCAGACGATCGGCGACCGTGCGGGCCGGTTGGGAGAACTCGACCCACAGGCTCATGCCGTCGGACTCCGTGGCATCGACCCCGTTCGCCCGCAACCGTGCGGCGAACGAGGCGTTCCGCTCCGCATAATGCGCGGCGGCCGCAGCGACCTCGGCCATCACGGTCTCATCGGTCAGCTGTGTGAGCGCGAGACGCTGCAGGAGGTGGCTCACCCACGTCGTGCCGGGACTCAGACGCATCGCGAGGCGCTCCGCGGTCTCGGTGTCTGTCGCCGCGATCGCGACGCACATGTCGGGCCCGAGGAACTTCGACACCGACCGCACCAGCGCGAATCGGCGGTGAGAGGGGCCGATGAGTGACTCGTAGCGGCGTTGCGACAGCATCGAGAAGTGGTCGTCTTCGATGATCAGCACGTAAGGGTGGTCGGCGAGCACGGCGCGAAGTGCGGCTGCTCGTGATTCGGTGAGGCTCGCCCCGGTCGGGTTCTGCGCGCGGGGAGTGCAGATGATCGCCCTGACCCCGGCGTCCAGCGCGGCGCGGAGGCCGTCGACCGTCATGCCCTCATCATCGACGGGCACCGGAACCGCGCGGTAACCGCCGAGGCGCACGGTGTGGATGCTCGCCAGGAAGCATGGGTCTTCGAGCGCTACCGCGTCATCGCGCATCAGGGCCTGAGCGAGCAGTCGTTCGACGGCGTCGACGGCCCCACTGGTGATGGTGATGCGGAAGTCGACGTCGCCGAGATCGGCGGAGATCCACTTTCGTGACCATTCGTCGAGGCCGCGGTCGATCACCGGCTCGCCGTAGAGCACGGGGCGTGAGGCGATCGTCATCAGTGCTGGAGCCGGGTCGGGGATGAGTCGGGGATCGGGGTTGCCCGTGCCGATGTCGCGCAGCACGGTGTCGGGCGCGTAACCCTCCTGCGCGACCGACTCGAGGCCGGCGACGACGGTACCGGCGCGGCCGCGTGAGACGACGAGGCCGGCCTGGGCGAGCTGACGGTACGCGGCGACGGCCGTGTTCCGGTTCACCCCGAGAGTCGCTGCGAGCTCTCGCACCGGCGGCAGAATGCTTCCGGCCTGGAGGATTCCGCGGTCGCGCAACGAGCGCACGCTGTCGGCGATATCCGATGCGGTGGTGCCTGTGATCTGGTCGCTCATGGTCCTCCTCAGCGATTCTAGGTCGAATCGGACAGTGCTATGTTTGACATAGATCAAACCCGACTTTGGCGCAGCCGACAGGAGTTCCCCATGACCGAGCAGACCACAACCGGATCATCGCGCGTCAAGCGCGGCCTCGCCGAGATGCTCAAGGGCGGCGTCATCATGGACGTCGTCACGGCAGAGCAGGCGAAGATCGCCGAAGACGCGGGCGCCGTCGCGGTGATGGCGCTCGAGCGCGTGCCGGCCGACATCCGTGCGCAGGGCGGCGTCTCGCGCATGAGCGACCCCGACATGATCGACAGCATCATCGACACGGTCTCGATCCCGGTGATGGCCAAGGCGAGGATCGGACACTTCGTCGAGGCGCAGATCCTCCAGGAACTCGGTGTCGACTACATCGACGAGTCCGAGGTGCTCTCGCCTGCCGACTACGTGAACCACATCGACAAGTTCGACTTCAAGGTTCCGTTCGTGTGCGGCGCCACCAACCTCGGCGAGGCGCTGCGTCGTATCAACGAGGGCGCGGCGATGATCCGCTCCAAGGGCGAGGCCGGCACGGGTGATGTCTCCGAGGCCATGAAGCACATCCGCAAGATCCGTGGCGAGATCGCCGCTCTCACCGCGCTGCCCAAGGACGAGCTGTTCGTCGCGGCCAAAGAGCTGCAGGCGCCGTACGAGCTCGTCGCCGAGATCGCGCAGACGGGCAAGCTTCCGGTCGTGCTGTTCGTGGCCGGTGGCGTCGCGACACCTGCGGATGCCGCGATGATGATGCAGCTCGGCGCCGACGGCGTCTTCGTGGGCTCCGGCATCTTCAAGTCGGGCAACCCGGTCGAGCGCGCGAAGGCGATCGTGAAGGCGACGACGTTCTACGACGACGCGAAGGTCGTCGCTGAGGCGTCGCGCGGTCTCGGCGAGGCCATGGTCGGCATCAACGTCAGCGACCTCCCGGCTCCGCACCGCCTCGCCGAGCGTGGCTGGTAACACCAGGGTCGGCGTCCTCGCGCTGCAGGGCGACGTGCGCGAGCACGCCGC
>JBOGEI010000094.1:0-14687 GCA_050701935.1 Microbacterium sp. | reverse complement strand
AACCCCGTCTGCCACAGACCGCCGGGGAGGGCTTTTCCCTCTTTTGTAGAGCGGAGCGTCTGGTTTTCGGGCGGTGGGGCAGGGTGTACATACGAAAGGAGGTCCGGGATGGATCTACGAGAAGGACTAGGGCCGCGGGGTCGGCGCCTGTGGGATGCGATCTTGGGCGCCGAGGATGGGCTTGACGGTGACCAGCATGACCAGGAGCTTGTGGCGGAGACGTGCCGCATCCTGGATGTGATTGATGGGTTGTCGGCGGAGGTGGAGCGTGACGGGGTGACTGTCACGGGCTCGCGCGGTCAGACGGTGGTACATCCGGCTGTGGCGGAGTTGCGTCAGCAGCAGATCGCGTTTTCCCGGTTGATTGCGCAGCTCAATCTTGATGAGGCCGAGGTGGGTGCGATTCTGTCTGCCCGTGCGGCGTCGGCTAAGCGTGCGGGACAGAAGCGTTGGCGTGCATTGAAGGATCAGCGTGGTTCTGCGTAGGAAGCGCGCCCCGTTGCCGGATGGCGTGCCTGCGGAACTGTTCGACCTGGACAGCCCCGTATGGGCCTTTGAGAAGCGCTACGAGGCATGGCTGACGGTCCAGGGGCTTGTTCGGCACGCAAAGCGCACAGCGGGGCCGGTGGACCGCCACCACGACGGTGTGTGTGCTGTCGCCATCCAGGCGGGCAGCTACCGGACCTATGGCGCGAGTTCGTACCCGTGGCCGAACCTCGCGTTTCTTGTGGAGCTAGGCGTGCCTGTGCACGCGCGTCGGGGTGAGAGCAGCGCAAGTGCTCGGCACGATCTCATGTTGCGCACCTTCTGACAATCAAATTTCGAACAATCAGCGGCTACATCCCTTTGCGGATGGGCCGTTTTTTATGCCTTCAGGACGGGTGGATATGGATAAGCACGATGAGGTTGCGGCGGTTGCGGATCGGTTGATCGACGCTTATGCAACTCGCGCTGGCTCGGAGGATGCGAAGAACATTCTCGGGGAATATGCCGACAAAGAGGCTGACGGCGAAGGGCAGGTTAGGGCTCTCGCGCGTCTTGTCGTGACGTTGGCGGAGCGAGCTGCGGATGCTTCCACGGTCTATGACATTTGGGATCCGGAAAGGGCGATTGTTCCCGAGAAGATCAATCGACTCACGGCGATGGCGGTAGATGCGGGTGCTCGCTGGGCCGAGCAATTGAACAGACTTTAGGAGGTCAATATGGGTGAACGAGTTACCGCGGTAATTCTCGAAGCGGATATCACCAATTACCAGGCTGCGATGAATAGTGCGGCCAATTCTACGAAGAACCTTGCCGCGGAGGGCAAGAAGCTTGAGGAGACGCATCGGGCGCTAACCCTCATCGGCACCGGGATGCTCGCTGCCGGTGCTGCGATCGCTGCTGGTGTTGGTGTGGCGATTGCGAAGTATGCGCAGTTCGACCAGGCGATGAGCAACGTGGCGGCGACGGGTGAGGATGCCCGCGCGAATATGGACGCGTTGCGTCAGGCGGCGTTGGATGCTGGCGCTTCGACGGTGTTTTCTGCGACGGAGTCTGCGAACGCGATTGAGGAGCTGGCGAAGGCTGGCCTGTCTGCAAAGGACATTCTTGGTGGCGGGTTGAGTGGTTCTCTGGATCTGGCCGCTGCTGGTGGTCTTGAGGTTGCGGATGCGGCTGGTATTGCGGCGACGGCGTTGAAGGTGTTTAACCTGCGTGGTGAGGACATGTCGCATGTGGCCGATCTTCTGGCGGCTGGTGCTGGTAAGGCGATGGGTGATGTGTCGGATCTGTCTGCTGCCCTTGCGCAGGGCGGGCAGGTTGCTGCGGCTACTGGTTTGAGCATTGAGGAGACGACGGCGACTCTGGCGGCGTTTGCTTCCCAGGGTTTGCTTGGCTCTGATGCGGGTACGTCGTTCAAGACGATGTTGCAGCGTCTCACCCCGCAGTCTGCGGAGGCTGCGGCGAAGATGAAGGAACTTGGGATCAGCGCCTATGACGCTGCCGGGAACTTCGTTGGTATGGAGAAGTTCGCTGGGAACCTTCAGACTGCGTTGAAGGATCTGACACCGGAGCAGCGTAACGCGGCCCTTGCGGTGATGTTTGGTTCGGATGCTGTGCGTGCGGCGAACGTCGTCTACAAGGAGGGCGAGTCGGGGATTCGTAACTGGATCTCTGCGGTTGACGATCAGGGGTATGCGGCTGAGGTTGCGGCTACTCGTCTTGACAACCTGATGGGTGACTGGGAGCAGTTCACCGGCGCCCTGGACACCGCGTTCATTTCGATGGGTGAGGGTGCGAACGGGCCGTTGCGTGATCTTGTGCAGGGTCTTACGGGCCTTGTGGATGGGTTCAATGGTCTGCCGGACGGTGGCAAGCAGGCCGTGTTGTGGATTGGTCTGGTGACTGCTGGTGTGGGGTTGCTGGGTGGTGCGACTCTGATTGCGATTCCGAAGCTTGCCGCGTTCAAGATCGCGATGGAAACGCTGGGCGTGTCTGGGGCGACGACGCGTGCGGGCCTGGTCCGGTTTGCGTCGTTCATGACTGGCCCGTGGGGTATTGCTCTGGTTGCGGCTACCGCGGTGATCGTGACGATCAAGACCGAGTTGGACAAGCTGAAGACGTCTACTGAGGTATTCCAGAACGTGATCAAGAATGCGAAGTCTGCGGATGAACTGTTCGCGGCGTCGGATTCGGCTCTCCCGTTTTTGTCGCGCATCAAGGAGGCTACGGCTTCGGTTGAGGTGTTCCAGGAGAAGTTGGACATCATCAACAACAACAAGTTCCTGTTGGGGCTTGATGGTGCGGCGTCGACGTTGCAGAAGAACTTGCAGGACATTGGGCATGAGTTGTCGACGATGGCTGATAGTGATGCGCCGGCTGCTGCACAGTCGTTCAGGTTGTTGACGGATCAGATGACGGGTTCGCAGAAGGGGCAGATCGACCTTCTGAACACAATGACTGAGTACCGCGATGCCCTGGTGAAGCAGGCGACCGCACAGGGTGTCGATGTGATCACCAATGGCAAGCAGATCGACATGAACGCGCTGTTGGCTTTCGCGTTGTCGGATACGACGGATGCTACTGGTGAGGCGACGCAGGCGACTGCTGAGTTGGATGCTGCTACGCAGGAGGCTGTTGGCGAGCTTGATGACATGAAGCGCGCGTTGGATGAGGTTGCCGGTAAGGCGCTTGATATGGCTGCGGCGCATGATGACGCCCTGGAGTCGATCAACGGTCTTGTTGAGGCTGCCGCCGCAGAAGGTGTGACGTTGGCGGGGACGAACGACGCGTCTATCCGGTTCCGTGATTCGATCCGTGAGGTTGAGCAGGCGCACCGCGATTCTGCTGACGCGATTCTCGCGAATGGTGGGACGCTCGAGGCCGCGCAGGCTGAGTGGCAGGCTGGTCGTGACAAGGTGATCGAGATGCGTGTCGCTATGGGCGAGTCGCGTGAAGAGGCTGTGGCGTGGGCTGATCAGAACCTTGGTTCGTCGGCTCAGGTTGTGGGCGCGTTGGGGAACGTTTCTAACGCGATCAACAACATTCCGAAGCCGAAGCCGATCGTTCTGACTGTGGATACGTCGCCCGCACTTCGAGATATTGACCAGTTCATTACTCAGCAGGGTAATCGGGTTATCCGGGTTCGTGTTGCGGCTGATGGTGGTTCGATTCAGATGGGTTCGTTCAATGTGGCGCCGAACGAGAACGGAAACTTGTACACGTACAAGCAGTTCGCGAATGGTGGCATGAGTTCGGGTATATATCCGGGTGGTGCGGAGATTCACAAGTTCGCTGAGCGCACGTTGCCATGGGAGGCGTATCTGTCTCCGAAGTCGGATCAGCGTGTGCAGAACTACGGGACATGGCTTGAGGTCGGTTCGCGCCTTAACTTCACACAGCCGCAGTCGTCGAAGGGTTCCGCTCCGGTCGTGAACAACTTCAACGGTGATGTCTATGGTCAGGATCCGGGAGAGATCGCCTACGAGTTCAACAAGTTGCAGCGGCGAGCCAATCAGCTTGCGGGCGTGCGGAAGACGGTGGGTGACTGAGATGAAGCGAAGAACAGCCCATCGGTTCGAAGCACGGTCAGGCGTTCCCGACTTCGCCCAGATCGCTCTGGAACGTGAAAGGGATCGTGACGAAGCTACCGTCGTGGATCTGCTCCTGAGCAAGGTCGACGACGGTGGAATCGAGCCTTAGATCGCGGTCGTTCGCGTAGATCAGGCGCAGGGGGACGCCAGGAGTGACGGAGATCGAGACAAGGCTCCCGTCATGTTCTCTCCCTGGCTGAAAGTGAAGTTGAAACGGAGTTCCTCTCAGGCGGGCGAGGAGTACGTCGAGATGGAAAAGGCTCCGATCTTCGACCTCTGCGTCGACCAAGGTTCCGTACAGTAGTTGTCCCATGAGTGGAGCATAGAACTATGCTCCAAAGGCCCGTCCTCGCTTCGGCTAGGACGGGCCTTCTCTTCTGTCTGCTGGGCGCGCTACGGTCAGGGCATATCGACCCGACACGAGAGGCCATAAACATGACAAACGACTACGCAACAGCTTGGGACACACTGGGGCGAGCCATTGGCGCTGCTCAGGGCCACTCGACAGGCTCCGTCGATGAGGTCGAGCACATGACCATCGATCAGCAGCTCAAGGTAGCCGAGATCGCGGCGCTCCTGTCCATCGCCCAGGAAATCTCGTCGTTCAACCCGAACAACACTTACTCGTTCCGAGACGGCAAGAAGATCAACGGCTGGGGTGCGGTGATCGAATAGAGCGATCAGGCGTCCCGCTACGATCAGCAGGGTGAATGAGTGGCAGTTTCTGGCGGCTGTAGCCGTACCCGTGTTCGGCTTCCTCGGTGCCCTCGGCCAACGCGAGCGAACGCCGGGGCAGTTCCGGCGCTTGCGAGAGGCGGCAGCGGCACTGAAAGACCTCCCACCCGGAACCGAAGCACACACGGCCATCAGCGAGCTCGTCGCCGCACAAGCACGTTCAATGACGTCGCGTGAGGTCCGAACTCTCAACGTGACGAACCTCATCCTCTCAATGATCCTTGGAGGCTTCGCGGCCTGGGCCACCTACGGGCTCTCGGTCTGGTGTATCAGCACCTGGGCAACTCCGTGGGGATGGGTTGCGCTGACCGTGAGTATCGTTATCGGGCTCGCTCTGATGCTGTTCGTAGGTGCCGCCTTTGGAACGATTTACAACCCGAAATCTGCATCTCGCACGAAGTAGCCTGGCTGCGAATCAACCCCTGATGACCGTTCCGTTTTCGGGGGTGCTGGATCGCCGTCGACAGCTTCTCAAGGCCGGCCGATTTTATGCAGACGTGGGGAGCGTGACAAAGCCATAGGAGACAGGATTGTGTGAGCGGTTCGCTACCGGATCAGGCGCTCCAAGCAGCGCGTGACGAGGGTCAGGACGACCGATGATAGCGACCTTCAGCCCATGGAAAGCAGGGTAACAACCTTCGAAAAAATGTTCTATTCTCTTGACTCATGGACACGCCAACGATCGAACACGTCGCAACCCTATGGATGGCCAATGACACCCCCGCACGGATGATCTACGCGGGACGACGAAGCCGCATCACACGGTCGCGTGCCTACTGAGGGAGACCATTCCCCGCCTAGGCTTTGCGCCAGGCATCGCGGGCGGCCGCCTTCGCTGCCGCCGTTTCAGCTTCGCGCAAGGTGAGCGCAGCCTGCCCGTACTTCTCGATCGCAGCGTCGACGGTGCGAGCGGCGGTCGGCGCGGCATGCCCGGTGCCCTTAATCTTGGTGATGTCGTAGCCGCGTCCATTGCTGTACGACGCGAAGGGCTCAGTGTTGTAACCAGCCTGCGTAAGCAAGTCGCCCGTGTTCTTTAGCAGCGGGGACAACACTTCGTCATACTTGACGAACGACATCCCGGAGTAGTTCCTCTGGGCCTTCTTGCCGAGGTGCTCGATGTCGATGCGCGCAAGCTGACTATCGACGCTCTGGAGAGCCGAGATGGTTGCATTGCTCAGATTCGCCTTGAGCACTGCCAGGTCCGCGGGATCCTTCGCCGTCGTGATCTTGTGTTGGTCAATGACCGTCTGCTCAAGCATTTTGTCGATGGCTTGGGAGAGGTGCGCGCGGAAGGCATCGCCGACTCCCAGGACGGCCTTCTCCGCGTTGTTGCGGGCGAGTTCAGCCGCGCTACGTGCGGCCTCTACGTTGGTCACAGTATCGACTCCTTCGTCGTGGATTCGCGTGATGCGTCACCGAACGGTCAGCTATTCACGCTTTGAAGCTGAGGCTATCGCGGAAGCAGGACATCTCTCGACCGCAACCTTCCGCAACTAGATCTAGAACTGCTACGAATGGTGTGGGCCTATTCGGCGGCGCCGACCTCAGGTGGCGCAACCAGAGGGTCGAGGTCGCGCCAACTATGAGCAGCCGCTACCCGGACGTGCTCAAGGCTCATGTGTGAGGAAGCAATCATCAGCGTGAAACTTGACCTTGCCATCGTGTCCGATCGGCGTCAGCCGGGCTTGTGTGGGAGGTATCCCCGATACTTGGCTCATGACATCACATGTTTCGCGCGCGGATCGCACCGAAATGCTTCGTGCGCACGCAGGGCTGGTTACAACCATGGTTGCCGTGGACGAGAGCGCCCGGAACCAGCAGCTCAGCGCAATCGTCCGCGAGCACGCTGCAAAGTCGGCCGGAGATATGGGCACCTTCACAGCTCTCATGGCCAAGCAAATCGAAGCTGGTGCAATCGTCACTCATAGCGTCCTGCGCATGCTCGCGAGGCGCTTGAACCTGACCGACGAGGAGACCCAAGCAGTCATCGCGCAGGCCATCGCCGGCCTCAACGAAGCCGACCTGGCCGAGTAGGAGCGAGACGTGACCAATGAGTTTTGGCCCGCGGTTGTGCTCGTCCTTGTAACTGCCGTGACCACGGGGGCCGTAACCCTTGCTGCCACATGGCAGCAAAGCCGCATTGCCGAGCGACGGCGGGCACACGAGCGACACGACGCTGTCCAAGACGCACGTACAGCCAACAGCCGCTCACACGCCTTGGAGCTACACCAGGCGCTAACCGACCTGCACGAGCTAGGGAGAGCCGAGAACCGTTCTGGTCGCGGCGTCCCATCCGACGACCAGATCCGTCCTCTCACATCCATCGCTGGGCGAACCTATCTACTGATCGACGACGCAGAAGTCCGGCGCGTGGTCGCGGACGGCCTCACAGTCGTATCGAGCCCCCATTCCAGAAGTGTCGCTGCCGCTGATTGGCGCGAGGCCACATCGACCACCTCGTTCGTTGTCGCTGCGTATCTCCGTGGGGAGGCTCCGCCGTCGGGCTATGCTCAGCGCCTCGCCGAAATCAGGTTTCAGTATCCGCTCCCCGACGGAATACGTTGACTTGCTCGCTCTAGCCTCTTCACCACCTCGTCAAGACAGTAGGTGGCTGGCCTGAGAGGTGTACATACACCTCTCAGGCCCGTCCTAGCTTCGGCTGGGACGGGTCTTCTCTTGTGTCTGTCCTTGTGCCACCATTTGGGCATGACGGAGGCTCAGGACGTTGCGCAGTGGCTCATTGGTGAGATCGAAGACAATGGCAGGAAACGCAGCTATCAGAGCGTCTTGGTGAGGCGACTACGCGAGAAATTTGGGGACGACTGGGTCTACAAGAACCACAACGGCAACATGGCGATTGATCGTCGCGTGCTCAAGGCCTTCCAGCCTCTCAAGTCGCCAAACGTCATCTGGGAGCGGTCCGATCAGTCATGGCGGGTTGCTTCCGATGAAGACTTAGTTCGTATCAAGGAACGGGAGGAGAGGCGGGCTGAGCAGGCACGCTTGCGTGCCGAGCGAATCGCAGCACGTCAGGCCGGGAACTGAGTCAAACCCACGGCAGGCATCCCGGCTTGAGTCCCTTAGTCCGTGCCCGAACGCGTGTTGCGGTTGAGGTACTCATGGATGGCGTCGGGTGTGTAGAACACGAGCCGTCCGCGCTTCACGAAGTCCGGGCCGGCGCCGGGAGTCATGCGCCACGCTGCGAGAGTGTTCTTCTTCGCGCGAAGGATGACGGCAGCCTCATCCGGCGTAAGGAGACGTTCAGGCGACTCCCCCGATTCGTGCGCCAAGCTCCCGAACAACCCGTTCTGCTACAGCGTCTGCGATCTCTGCAAGGAAGCGGTCACCTGTGGATGTCATGCAGACTACTTTGGGCGGAGCAACCTGGGCATATCCCGGTGTATGTACACCCGCCTCGAGGTGTACAGACACCCTCAAGGCCCGTCCTAGCTTCGGCTGGGGCGGGCCATTCCAAACTGCCGGGTAGAAAAAAGTCGAGCGCCAACGCTTCGATCAAAGATCGAGGGCGGTGGCGCTCAAACCTCACGGTGGAGGACTTCGAGTAAGACACTACGCTGAGCGTCATGCTCAGTCAAGTTCTGACCGTCGAAGATGCCGAGTCAATCAGATCAGTCGTCCCACGCTCACGCTACCGCACGTACACCGCCGCGACCCCAAGCCGGATACTCGAGGCGGCGCAACTGTATGTGCTTGATGCACAGGCGCGCGGCGCCCTCCTCGAGCTTGTTCACTTTGCAGAGGTCGGCGTACGAGATGCGATTCACCAGGAGCTTCGATCAGCGTACGGCCCACACTGGTTCAAAGGCCGAACCGTCATCCTCGACGACCGCACGCGCGCACGGTTTCGCGAGGTCGAAGAGATGATGGATTGGAACGGAAGTAGCCCCGAACGCGTGATCGCAGAGGTCAGCTTTGGGGCGTGGACTGCGCTCTTGGAGGTCGGGGCCGCTTCGGACGGCTCACACGGTGCCCTAGCTGGACGTGCCGACTATGAACGCGACCTGTGGGACGGACGGCTGGAGAACGTTTTCTCGGGAATCACGGCTGATCGTTTCGCGGCAGCAGCGCTCATGCGAAGAGTACAGCGACTTCGAAACCGGGTCGCGCACCATGAATCAGTGGTGTTCGGGGTCCACCAGCACGGAGAAAAGGACAGCAAGAACAACTACCGACGACAAGAACCTTTGAGTGCACTTCGGGACGTGCGCTCGCTACTCGATCATTTTTGCCTGAACGGCTCGGCTTGGCTCCTCACGTGCCGCCATACTGATGAGTTGTTAACTCAGCAGCTTGCAACGGACGCGCTAGCTCACGCCAAGGCAACACGAAAGCAAACGATATGGTTCTGAGCGCTACTCATGCTGAGTCGTGTCATCCACCACCACCGCGTTGCCCCACACCCAGCATCGAAAAGTCTGGTCCTCGGCCGTGAACTCGATTCCGGCCGCGAGAGGCGTCGACCGCATCAACTTCGCGTCAACACGGATCGCCTCAGGGCCGAAGCGTACCCACGCCCGAACACGCCTCTGCAACGCGTGAGGATAGATAGTCACCGGCGTATCCCGCAAGTCCAGCTCCCGATCTGTCAGGGACTGCAACGGCCCAGCCTTCGCGGCGGTGAGGATCGCGTGATGCTGTGAGCGCATGTCGTAGTACGGGGCTAGGCGCTTGCTGGTCCCCATCCGGCGTCCTCTCTCCGGCCTGCGACAAGGGTAACAAGCTTCGAATCTATGTTCTGCTCGGCGAGTGTCTGTACACCCGGTCTGAGGTGTACAGACACCACAGAACTCACAGGTGGCCGGGCCTAGGGTCATCGTCCATGAGCACCGCTATGGAAGCGCTGGTGAGCGAGATCGTTGCACGCGTCACGCGGGAGGTGCTGGCAAGAATAGAGATACCCCCTTGCGAGTGTGCGCCCACGATGCCGGTAGGAGTGCTCACTACGGAAGCAGCCGCCACCTACTGCGGTTTAGCCAGCGCCCAATCGATGTACAACCTGATCAGCCAGGGCAAGGGGCCGAAGCGCTTCAAGCGCGGCCGACTGAACGCGTTCTATGTCTCCGACCTGGACGACTGGAACCGAAAGCGTCTCGCGCCGGGTGTACAGACACCCACCTGATGTTGCACGTTGGTTGCACGTTCTAGTTGCACGCGCTCCGCGTACGGGGTTGCAAACCGCGCCTTGCCACTCCCCCAGAGCGCAGAAAAGCCCTGATGACACTGGCGAGAGTGTCTACAGGGCTATTCCGTGCACCCCCTCGGACTTGAACCGAGAACCCACTGATTAAGAGTCAGTTGCTCTGCCGATTGAGCTAGAGGTGCGTGGCCCGGGATAACCCCGACCGAGGAATTACATTACCAGCCGACCGGGTCCATGTGAAATCGAGCTCCGCACCCGGGCGTGCCGCGCCGAGGAAGCCCTGAAATATGGCCTTTCGGCACTCAAGCCCCGCCGATCCGGACAGTATTCTTAGACCGTGACCACCTCCCCCGACAGCCTGCGCCGCGACCTCGAACTCGCGCTTCGCCTGGCCGACGCCGCCGATGCCCAGTCGCTCCCCCGGTTCGACGCGTCCGACCTCGAGATCTCGACCAAGGCCGACAACTCGCACGTCACGGACGCCGATCTCGCGACCGAACGCGCGATTCGAAGCATCCTCGCCACAGAGCGACCGGAAGACGGAATCTTCGGCGAGGAGTTCGGCGCCCAGGGCAGCACGCAGCGCCAGTGGATCATCGACCCGATCGATGGGACGGCCAACTTCCTTCGCGGCGTCCCGTTGTGGGGCACGATGATCGCCCTCGCGGTCGACGGCGTACCGCAGGTGGGTGTCGTCAGCATGCCGGCACTCGCACGCCGTTGGTGGGCCGCTGCGGGCGAAGGCGCGTGGACCACGACCGAAGGTGAACCGCGTCGGCTGCAGACTTCCTCGGTATCGTCTCTCGACGACGCCAGCGTGAGCTTCCAGAGCATCGCCCAGTGGTCGGACGCCGACCGTCTGGACACACTGTTGAAGGTCGCCGCGCGCGTCTGGCGCGATCGGGCCTACGGAGACGTCTACGCCTACATGCTCCTGGCCGAAGGACGGATCGACATGGTCGCCGAGTTCGGAGTCAAGGAGTACGACATCGCGGCCGCAGTCCCGATCGTGCGTGAGGCAGGCGGACGGATGACGGCTGTCGACGGCGCCGAGACGATCTCCGCACGCTCGACACTCGCTACCAACGGCATCCTTCACGAGGACTTCCTGACGCTGCTGCAAGACTGACCGAACGACGAGGCCCGCGATGAATCCCCGCATAGTGTCCGCCAGTGCGGGCGTCCTGCTGCTGCTCGCGGCCCTCACCGCGTGCGCTGGGCCTTCGGAGCCTCGTTCCTCGCCGACGGCGGATTCTGCCACTCCCACCCCCACCGTGAGCGCACCTCGCGCAGGTTCCCCTTCGCCGGACCCGACGGCAGCTGAGATCACTTGCGAGTCGATGATCTCCGTGGGCACGGTCAACGCGCTGGCCGATGCCGGCTGGACAGCCCAGACGAAGGAATTCGTGGTCGGCGGTGTCGAACTCACCGATGGTCTGCTCTGCTTCTGGGCCGACTACACGGTCGGATCCGATCATGGTCAGCTCTACGGCTGGGCGGCGCTCGACGACGCTGAGGCCGCAGCGGCGCAGGCCGGTCTCCTGGAGGAAGGCTGGAAGCGCGAAGACGGTCCCGATGGGATCTACTTCACCGAGGATCCTCGCTACGCCATGGGCACCGATGAGGACGGCTACGGGATGACCTACCTCTTCGGCGATGGATGGGTGCGACTCGCCGACACCCGCCAGGGCCTGATTCTCATCGAGTGGCCGGCCTGACCGTGGCGTGACCGAGCATCGCCGATGCCTACAGGAGCCACACCGAGGCACGGCGAATCCTCACGGTCCTGCAGACCCCATCGAACTATCGAGGATCCGCCCGAAACCTCGCGCCACCGGCGGAGTCCACAGCAGAACGATGATGACTGTCGCGATCGCACCGGTGATGGCCGCTCCCCAGTCCCAACGGTCGCCGAAGATGAGCACGACCGCGCTGAGCGCGATCGCCACCGCGAGGAAGATCGTGAGCATCAGACGTGAGAGTCCGCTGCCACGGCGCACGCCTGCTGCCACTGCGAGCACCAGGAGCCCGAACAGGGCGATGACCGCGCCGGCGACCGAGAACACCGACGTCGCCACGTCTGTGTCGTACCGTCCGAGGAAGACCAGAATGCCGAAACCCGTGGCAAGCACGCCGAAGGCGTAAGCGAGCACCGCGACCACCGTGGTGATGATCGAGGCCGCGACGGCGGAATCAGGCGAGGAAGGCGCAGTCGACGGTGGGGCCGCGCTCCGCGCGCTGTCCGGCGGTACCGAGAGGACGAGACGACGATGCAGCAGCCGCACCACCTCGATGGCGGCGACCATCACGATGGTGATCCCCGTGAGCGCGATCGCGAGGTCTTCACCCGGGTCCACCAGGACGAAGAACTGCCGGGCCAGCGGGATCGTGAAGACGGCGATGAGCAGGACGAACATCGCCCCGACGACCAGCACCTTGAAGCGGTTGAGCGGACGAGCGAGCACAGCCAGCACCCAGATGCCGACGACGGCGAGGATCACGGTGGCACCGGTGCGCAACTGCTCTTCGTGGACTCCCAGTCCGCGTGCGACGAAGGTGTACCAGGTCAGCCCCAGCGCGACGACCACCCCGGAAGGAATCGCGAAACTCAACGAGCGACGAAGGAATCCCGGCACATAGCGCGCCGCATTCGGCATGAGCGCGAGGAAGAACGCAGGGATCCCGATCGTGAGACCGTCAGTGATGGAAAGCTGCCGTGGCAGGAACGGGAACTCGAGCACGAACACCCCGAAGATGATCGCAAGCAGAGTCGCGTAGACCGTCTTGTTCAGGAACAGCATCGACACCCGCTCGATGTTCGCGATGACCTGACGGCCCTCCGCGACCACGTCCGGGAGGTGGGAGAACTGTCCGTCCAGGAGCACAAGTCGCGCGACGGCTTTGGTGGCCGGCGAGCCGGAGTTCATCGCGATCCCGATGTCTGCCGCCTTGATGGCCAGCGCATCGTTCACTCCGTCACCCGTCATCGCGACGGTGTGCCCGTGACTCTGCAGAGCGGTGACCATGCGCTTCTTCTGCTCTGGGGTGACGCGACCGAACACCGCATGCTGGTCGAGCACGTCTGCGAGTTCGGCATCGTCCTCCGGAAGGCGTCGCGCATCGAAGCCTTCTGAGACGTCGAGACCGACCTCACGAGCGATCGCCGCCACCGTGCGCGGGTTGTCTCCCGAGATGATGCGGATTCCCACCTGCTGGCGCGCGAAGTACGCGAGCGTCTGCGCTGCGTCCGATCGCACCTGTTCGCGGAAGGTGAGGACCAGGATCGCGGCGAGATCATCGGGGAGGCGTTCGGACTCGACGTCGACTTCGGACAGTGCGGATCCCGAGTATCCGATCACCAGCGTGCGGCGGCCGGTCTCGGCGAGTTCGGTGACGGTGCGTCCTAGCTCCGTCTGCGTCGATGTCGCGGCATCGCCGAAAACCATCTCCGGCGCTCCCATCACCCAGGTGCCCGTGATTTCCGCGAACGAGACCGCGCTCCATTTGCGTGCCGAGGAGAAGGGGATGTAGCCCGTCACAACGAGCGGCGCTGCAACCGGATACGCCGTTCGCATCGACCGTGCTGTCGCATTCGCGTCAGGAGAAGCGGCGTACCAGGCGAGCGCCGCCGCCATCGTCTCCTCCCGCTCGGCAGTGAGCCCGGAGAGACTGTGGGCCTGATCGAAGCCGATCTCGCCCACGGTGAGGGTTCCGGTCTTGTCGAGACACACGACGTCGACCCTCGCGAGCCCCTCGACGGCCGGCAACTCGTTCACCAGCACCTGCCTGCGCGCCAGCCTCGATGCACCGACGGCGAACGCGATGCTCGTCATGAGCACGAGGCCGAGCGGGATCATCGCAGTCAGGGAGGCGATCGTGTTCACGACGGCTTGCACCCAGGCGCCGCTCGAGAACACGTTCGCGTATCCGCCGAGAACGACGATCTGAGCGTTCAACACCAAAAGGCCGACCGGCCCGATGATCCAGCTCACCCATTTCAGGACCCGATTGACGGATGTGCGAAGCTCGCTGGACACGAGGGAGAACCGCTTCGCTTCACCGGCGAAGCGGTTCGCGTACGAGTCGGCACCGACCCCGGTCGTTCGGGCAGTGCCCTCCCCCGCGACGACGACCGCACCGGAGAGCGCTTCGTCTCCCGGCTGCTTCTCCACCGGGTCGGACTCCCCCGTGAGCATCGACTCGTCGATCTGCAAGCCGCGCGCGGTGAGGACCTCGGCGTCAGCCGGCACCTGTTCCCCCGCACGAAGGACGAGAACGTCATCGAGAACGACTTCGCTGGGAGTGATCTCCGTCTCCGTGCCGTCTCGCAGCACCAGTGCTCGCGGTGCATTCATCAGAGCGAGACGGTCGAGTGCGGACTTCGCACGGAACTCCTGAACGCAGCCGATGATCGCGTTCGCGAACGCCGCAAGCCCGAACAGTGCATCCTGCCAGCGCCCGACGAGGAACAGCACGAGGAAGCATGCGAAGACGATGCCGTTGAAGAGCGTGAAGACGTTCGCTCGTACGATGCTCCATGCGCTCCGACTCGTGTCGGCGACGAAAGCGTTCGTCTTTCCCGCAGTGACGCGCTCGGCAACCTCAGCTCCTGTGAGACCGGTCGAGACGTCTGCGGGGGTCGTGTTCACAGACTCAATATAGGTCCACATCGACGACATCCCGGTGTCCTCGCACACACGAAAGAGGCCCGTCTCCCC
>JBOGEI010000093.1:0-14718 GCA_050701935.1 Microbacterium sp. | reverse complement strand
GCCTACAACTGCTCGCCGAGCTTCAACTGGAAGAAGCATCTGTCCGATGCCGAGATCGCGACGTTCCAGCAGGAGCTGGCAGACCTCGGCTACAAGTTCCAGTTCATCACGCTGGCAGGCTTCCATGCCCTGAACTACTCGATGTTCGACCTCGCCCGCGGCTACGCCGATCGCGCCATGAGCGCGTACGTCGAGCTGCAGGAAGCCGAGTTCGCCGCTGAAGCGGACGGCTACACCGCCACCAAGCACCAGCGCGAGGCGGGCACCGGCTACTTCGACGTCATCTCCACCGCGCTCAACCCCGACAGCGCGACGCTCGCCCTCGCCGGCTCCACCGAAGCCGCACAGTTCCACTGATCCCCACGCCGCCTTCCTCGCATCGCGACGCACACCGAAGGACTCACGATCATGACCACTCCCACCGCTCCCCCGACCACGGCTCCGATCCAGACGACCCAGCAAGGGCCGGCGATCGAGGTCACCGGCCCCATCCGCGATCGCTACGAAGAGATCCTGTCCCCAGAGGCGATCGCCTTCCTCACCGAGCTGCACCACCGGTTCGCCTCCCGTCGCCACGACCGCCTCGCCGACCGGATGCGCCGCCGCTTCGAGATCGGCAACGGACACGACCCCCGCTTCCGCGACGACACGGCGCACATCCGTGAAGACCGCGACTGGCGGGTCGCCGGAGCCGGCCCCGGCCTCGAGGACCGCCGCGTGGAGATCACCGGCCCCACCGACCCGAAGATGACGATCAACGCGCTCAACTCCGGTGCGCGGGTGTGGCTGGCCGACCAGGAGGATGCCACGAGCCCGACCTGGAGGAACGTCATCGAGGGGCAGCTGTCGCTCCGGGACGCGATCCGCGGCGAGCTGTCGTTCACCTCGCCCGAAGGCAAGGAGTACCGCGTCACGGCGGAGCGCACCCCCACGATCGTGATGCGTCCCCGCGGCTGGCACCTGCCGGAGAAGCACGTCGCCTTCATCGACCGCGCCGGTCGTCGCACGTCGGCATCCGGTTCCCTGGTCGACTTCGGCCTCTACTTCCTGCACAACGCGCAGGCGCTCATCGAGGGCGGGCGCGGGCCGTACTTCTACATCGCCAAGCTCGAGTCGAGCGAGGAGGCGAAGCTGTGGGATGACGTCTTCTCGTTCAGCGAGGAGTACATCGGCATCCCGCACGGCACCATCCGCGCGACCGTGCTGATCGAGACGCTGCCGGCCGCGTTCGAGATGGACGAGATCCTGTACGAGCTGCGCGACCACTGCGCAGGGCTCAACGCCGGGCGCTGGGACTACATCTTCTCGATCATCAAGAACTACCGCGGCCGCGGGGCGCGCTTCGTGCTCCCCGACCGCAGCGAGGTCACGATGACGGTGCCGTTCATGCGGGCGTACACCGACCTGCTCGTGCAGACCTGCCACAAGCGGGGAGCCTTCGCGATCGGCGGCATGAGCGCGTTCATCCCCAACCGCCGCGACCCCGAGGTGACGGCACGCGCGATCGAGAAGGTCACCGCCGACAAGAAGCGCGAGGCCGGAGACGGCTTCGACGGCACGTGGGTGGCGCACCCCGACCTGATCCCCACCGCTCAGGCGGAGTTCGACGCCGTGCTCGGCGACCGCCCCAACCAGGTCGACCGTCAGCGCGACGATGTGCACGTCGAAGCCCGTGATCTGCTCGACCTGCACATCGGCCGCCCCATCACGGCGCAGGGCGTGCGCGACAACGTGTCCGTCGCCATCCGGTACCTCGAGGCGTGGCTGCGCGGACTCGGGGCCGTGGCGATCGACAACCTGATGGAGGATGCCGCGACGGCGGAGATCAGCCGCTCGCAGGTGTGGCAGTGGATCCACCAGGACCGCACCACGCAGGACGGCACCCCGATCACGGCGGAGTACATCGAGGGGCTGATCACCCAGGTTCTCGCTCAGGCGACCCGCAGCCACGGCGACCGGTACGACGACGCGGCGGAGATCTTCCGCGAGGTCGCTCTGCAGGAGGAGTTCCCCACCTTCCTCACGCTGGGCGCGTACAGCCGGTTCCTGATCGACGAGGACTGACGCGCGGAGAGGCCCCCGGGGTTGCGGTCGAAGCCGCGACTCCGGGGGCTTCCCTGTGCCCTGAGCCGGCGCCGGAAGACGGGCGTAGCCTGGAGGCATGACCGACGTCTGGGCCGACATCGCCTCCGAGTTCCTGCACTTCTACCCGCGCGGCCGGCGGCTGCTCGCGGTCGCCGGGGCAGATGCCGAGCGCTCGCGACAGGCAGCAGACGACCTCATGGCCGCGCTGACGGCGTCGGGGCAGCAGGTCATCCGTGAGCACTCGCCGGATGGTGACGAAGCCGGGCTCCGCGCCGTGGTCACCGCGTTCCGCGAAGGCCCGAAGAGCGACGAGGTGCTGCTCGTCTCCGGGCCCGCCGCCCTGCTCGGCGAGCGCGCCAGGGGCATGTGGAACTACGCGGTGTGGCAGCTCGCGGGCGACGAGCCGCCGCACACGGTCGCGGGTTCGATCGTCGATGTGACCGACCCCGCGCATCCGGTGCGACGCTTCGCCGACTATTGCGCATTGCCCGCGTCCTACGGCGCCTGACCCCCGAGCCCGCTCACCGCGCGTCGGTTGGTTCGGCGTCGAGGCGCTCCCGCACCTCGGCGTCCAGCACCAGGTCGGCGGCACCCAGCGCCTCCTCCAGCTGGGCGAGCGACGACACCCCGACGACGGGGATCACGGGAACCTCCGCCCCGAGAAGCCACGCGAGCGCGACCTGATTCGGCGTCGCGCCGATCTCGGCGGCAACCTCGTGCAGCAGCGCGCGGCGGGCGTGGCTGGTCGGGTGGTCGACCCCGCCCCACAACGGCTTGTCCAGACGCGCGATCCCGCCCTGGTGCAGCGGCGAGTACACCGTGACGGCGAGCTGCGGACGCTCGGGCGTGCCGGTGGATGCCGCGTAGTCGAGCAGGTCGGGCGTGACGAAGTTGTTCCGCCCGAGGCGCGGCGCGGGGTACAGGTAGCTGTACTGCTGCTGCACGATGCCGTAGGGAGCGATGCCCTGTCGCTGCGCCTCCTCCCGCGCCTCGACGACACGCCAGGTAGGCACGTTGGAGATGCCGGTGATACCGACGAGCCCCTCCGCCTGAAGCTCACCGAAGGCGCCGACCGTCTCGGCGAGCGCGACGTCGCGGTCGTCGACGTGGCCGTACAGCACGTCGATGTGGTCGATGCCGAGGTGGCGGGCGCTCTCCGGGGCCTGCCGACGGATGACCTCGGCGGAGAGTCCCTCGAAGTTCGTCGGCGGGGTGTTCGACAACGGCTTCGACGGATCCTTCTGCGCGGCACCGAGCTTGGTGGCGATGCGGAGAGCGTCGCGGTTGCCGCGGTCGCCCATCCACCGGGCGAGGAGGTCTTCGCTGTCGCGGCCGTCGCCCCCGGCCCAGAGGCTGTAGTTGTTGGCGGTGTCGATGAACGTGCCGCCCGCCTCGACGAAGCGGTCGAGGATCCCGCGCGCGGTGGCCTCGTCGGTGCGGGTGCCGAAGTTCATCGCTCCCAGGCACAGCGTCGAGACGTCGAAAGAGGTGCGGCCATCGGAGAGGGTGCGGTACTGCATGGTGTTCCTTTCTCGGGGATGGCTCCACGATAGGGAGCCATCGGCACGGGAATACACTCCAATCACAATGAAAACAACCAGACCAATTCTCGCGTGGGAGACCCTCCTCGATCTCGAGACCGAGAGCCACGACGCTCGACAGCCGCTGAGGGACCGGGTGGAGACCGCACTGCGCAGCGCGATCGACGGGGGACGCCTGGCCGCCGGGTCCGCCCTGCCGCCGAGTCGCACCCTCGCCGAGACGCTCGGCGTCTCCCGCTGGGTCGTGACCGAGGCTTACGGGCAGCTGGTCGCCGAGGGCGTACTGGAGGCGAGGACCGGGTCGGCGACGCGGGTCGCCGACCGGCAGGAGGCGCCGGAGGTCACCCGAAACATCGACCATCTCCCGCCGCGCGATCCCGTGCCGGCATCCGCACCGCCCATCCGCTACGACCTGCGTCCGGGCATCCCCGATCTTCGCGCCACTCCCCGATCGCGGTGGGCGGCAGCGCTGCGCAGCGGCCTCGCCGACCTCCCCGATCGCGAACTCGCCGCCGGGCACCCGTTCGGATACGCTCCCGCCCGCGCGGCCATCGCCGCCTACCTCTCCCGGTCACGTCACGCGGACGCCGATCCCGACCGTGTCACGATCACCCACGGCGCCACCGATGGCATGGACATCCTCACGCGCGAACTGCACGGGCGCGGCCACCGCACGATCCTCGTGGAGGACCCGAGCTGGCCACGGCTGCGGGCCGTTGCCGAGAACAACGGACTACGCCCGATCGGGGTGCCGGTCGACGACGACGGCGTCGACACCGAGAGGCTCGCCGCCCTCGCCGAGCGCACGGGGGCACGTGCCGCACTCGTGACGCCCGCACATCAGTTCCCCCTCGGCGCCGCGCTTGCGCCGGCCCGACGCGAGCAGCTGGTCCGCTGGGCGCGAGAATGTGCGGGGCTGGTCATCGAAGACGACTACGACGCCGAGTTCCGCTACGACCGGCGTCCCATCCCCGCGCTGCAGCGACTCGCTCCCGACAGCGTCGCGCTGATCGGATCCCTGTCGAAGTCGGTATCGCCCGCCCTGGGCCTCGGATGGATACTGCTGCCGCCGGGCGTCGCGCCCACGCCATCCCCGGGCACCCCCTCGCTGATCGATCAGGCCGCTCTCGCGCATTTCGTCACTCAGGGCGACTTCGAGCGGCACCTGCGCGCCTCGCGCACGCGCTTCCGTCGTCGGCGGCAGCGGCTGCTCGACGCCCTCACGACCGAGGTCCCCGACCTGTCGGTCACGGGCATCGCCGCTGGCATGCACCTGGTGCTGACGCTCCCGTCGCATGCGCGGGCTTCCGTCGTGGTCGACGCCGCTGCCGCTGAGGGGCTGGCTCTCACCTCGCTGCGCCGGTACACCGACAGGGCCGATCGCGCGGACGCGCTGGTCCTCGGATACGGCAATCTCGACGATGCGCTCGTCGAGGAGGCGGTCGCTCGCCTCGCCACCCTCATCCGATGAGGCTCGAGCCGTCCGTTCCCCGTTCCGGTCGCAGTTTCTGTCGGCTGTAGCGCATCCGGGCGACAGAAAGTGCGACCGGAGCGGAAGTTCGAGGCGCGCGACGTGGTCTCAGCGGAACGACGCCGCCACAGAGTTGCGGTGATAGTCGAACACGATGCTCGTGCGGGTCGAGGCGACACTGCTCTGCGCCGAGAGATGTTCGAGCACGAACTCGCGCATCTCCGACGAGTCGGCGACCGCGATGTGCAGCAGGAAGTCGTCGTCGCCACCGAGGAAGAAGAGCTGGATCACCGGGGGCAGCACGCGCACGCGGTCCGCGAACTCGACGATGCTCTCGCGCCGTCCGCTCGGACGCAGCGTGACGCCGATGATCGCCTGGAGACCTGCGCCCAGCATCCGCTCGTCCACGCTCGCGTGAAAGCCCGTGATCACGCCGCGTTCGACCAGGGCCCGCAGCCGCGCGTGCGCGGTCGAGGGCGCAACTCCCAGGCGCCCGGCGAGCTCGGCGTTCGTCATGCGCCCGTCCGCGGTGAGCAGCTGCACGATCCTGGCATCGATCGCATCGAGCGCCGGGGCCCGAACGGTGTTCGGCTCCTGGGCCTCTGAAGTCGTCTCCATACGAAGCATTATTCAGGATTTCCACGTCGAGCGAATCATCTTCACGGATTCTGTTGTTCTGTCGATGTTTCTGCGATCCTGAGTGCCGCACCGCGCAACCAATCCTGGAGGATCGATGAAGATCGGCGTACCGACCGAGGTCAAGAACAACGAGAACCGCGTCTCCCTCACCCCCGCCGGCACCGACCGCCTGGTGCGCGAGGGCAACCGCGTGCTCGTACAGTCCGGGGCGGGCCTCGGCTCGCGCATCACGGACGACGACTACCGCGCCGCCGGTGCCGAGATCGTGGCGACCGCCGCCGAAGCATGGGGCGAGGCCGACCTGGTCATCAAGGTCAAGGAGCCGATCGCCCAGGAGTACGGCTTCTTGAGAGCCGACCTCACCCTCTTCACCTACCTGCACCTCGCAGCCGACCGCGCGCTGACGACCGCGCTCGTCGAGGCCGGAACCACGGCCGTGGCCTACGAGACGGTACAGCTGCCGGATCGCAGCCTGCCGCTGCTCGTGCCGATGAGCGAGATCGCCGGACGCCTCTCGGTCACCATGGGCTCGTACTCGCTGCTGCGCTCCCAGGGCGGACGAGGGATGCTGCTCGGCGGCATCGCCGGCACGCCCCGCGCCAAGACCGTCGTCATCGGCGGCGGCGTCGCCGGAGAGCACGCCGCCGCGAACGCACTCGGGCTCGGGTCGAAAGTCACCGTGATCGACGTCTCACTGCCGCGCCTGCGAGAGCTCGAGCACCGCTACGGCGGCGCCCTCGAGACGCGCGCGTCGAGCCGCTACGACATCGCCGAAGAGCTCAAGACCGCCGACCTGGTGATCGGCTCCGTGCTGATCCCGGGTGCCGCAGCCCCCAAGCTCGTGACCGACGACATGGTCGCTGCGATGAAGCCCGGCTCCGTGCTCGTCGACATCGCGATCGACCAGGGCGGATGCTTCGAGGGGTCGCGCCCGACCACCCACGACGACCCCACCTTCGCGGTGCACGACTCGATCTACTACTGCGTCGCGAACATGCCGGGCGCGGTTCCCGAGACCGCGACCCGCGCGCTGACCAACGCGACCCTCCCCTACGTCTCGGCGATCGCCGGCAAGGGCTGGGAGCGTGCAGCATCCGAGGACGCGTCACTCGCAAAGGGCCTCAACGTGCAGGGCGGACGCATCACGCTTCCCGCCGTCGCGCAGGCGCACGGTCTCGTCGCCGGCTGACCTTCCGCACCCGAAAGAACTCCGGATCTTGGCGGCATCCCACACCTCTCCCCTCGCATCGACCCGAGTACGCTCGTAAACGTGACCGAACGCGCTCCTCTCTCCCGCAAGCTGTCCGCCATCGCCGAGTCCGCGACCCTCAAGGTCGACGCCAAGGCCAAGGCCCTCAAGGCCGAAGGCAAGGACGTCATCTCCTACGCCGCCGGTGAGCCCGACTTCGCGACGCCGCAGTTCATCGTGGATGCGGCGGCCAAGGCCCTGGCCGACCCCGCGAGCTACCGGTACACGCCGGCGCCGGGACTTCCGGCCCTGCGCGAGGCGATCGCGGCGAAGACCCTGCGCGACTCCGGACTCGAGGTCTCCCCCAGCCAGGTGATCGTCACCAACGGCGGCAAGCAGTCGGTCTACCAGGCGTTCCAGGCGGTCGTGAACCCCGGCGACGAGGTGCTGCTGCCCGCGCCGTATTGGACCACCTACCCCGAGGCCATCCGTCTCGCCGACGGAACCCCGGTCGAGGTCTTCGCCGGCGCCGACCAGGAGTACAAGGTCACGGTCGAGCAGCTCGAGGCCGCACGCACCGCCCGCACCACCGCGCTCGTGTTCGTCTCGCCGTCGAACCCCACCGGCTCCGTCTACACCGCCGAGGAGACGAAGGCCATCGGCGAGTGGGCGCTCGAGCACGGTATCTGGATCATCAGCGACGAGATCTACCAGAACCTCACCTACGAAGGCGTCAAGGCCACCTCGATCGTCGAGGCCGTCCCCGAAGTCGCCGGTCAGACGATCCTCGTCAACGGCGTCGCGAAGACCTACGCCATGACCGGCTGGCGCGTGGGCTGGATGGTCGGCCCGGCCGACGCCATCAAGATCGCCGGCAACCTGCAGTCGCACCTCACCAGCAACGTGAACAACGTCGCCCAGAAGGCCGCGATCGCCGCTCTCACCGGTCCGCAGGACGAGGCCGAGCAGATGCGCCAGGCGTTCGACCGCCGTCGCCAGCTCATCGTCTCGGAGCTGTCGAAGATCGACGGCCTCGTGGTCCCGAACCCGCTCGGCGCGTTCTACGTGTACCCCGACGTGCAGGGTCTGCTCGGTCGCACCTGGGGCGGCGTGACGCCGACCACCTCGCTCGAGCTTGCCGACCTCATCCTCGACCAGGCCGAGGTCGCCGTCGTCCCCGGTGAGGCGTTCGGCCCGTCCGGCTACATCCGCATGTCGTACGCGCTCGGCGACGAGCAGCTGCTCGAGGGCGTGCAGCGCCTGCAGCGACTGTTCGCCTGACCCGCTGAACCTCGCCCGAGACCCATTGCGCTCGCCGAGGCCCACTCCTCCAGTCGCCTGCGGGAGTGGGTCTCGGCGTAGACAATGGGTCTCGACGCATGCGCGGGGCGCATCGACGATACTGGAACCATGACGAACGGCGAGCAGGAGAATGAGCGGATGCCGGTGACTCTGCGGGTGGCCTTCACCATCCTGATCACGGTGACCGTGCTGGTCTTCTTCTCCTCCCTCGCGGTCGCTCCCTTCCTCTGGTACTGGGGAGGAGAGTGGCGACAGGCGCTCAGTGTGCTCCCCTTCGTCCCGGTGGTGGTCTACACGACCATCACCGTACTTGTGATCAAACGAAAATCGTGGGCCCGATACGCGACCCTGCTGTTCCCGCTCCCGTTCGCGCTCTACGTTCCGGCGGTAGCGGCCCCGATCTGGGAGTTCTGGGCCGCCCTCGCGGCCCTCGCCCTCACCACAGCGGCGGTCGTGTTGATCATCCTGCCGTCGTCACGTCCCTACTTCGTCAGCGGGACACCTCAGTCCTCGGGGTGGAAGCCGATCAGCCAGCGGATGCCGTAGCGGTCGACGAGGGTGCCGTCGAAGTCTCCCCACGGGCGCTTCTGCAGCGCGTCGATGACTCGGCCGTCGGCGGCGAGCTTGTCGTACCAGCCGGTGAGGGTCAGGGCATCGGCCGTGCCGAGGAGCGACAGGAACATGCCGCCCATCTGCACGGCGTCGTCGTCGGCTCCGGCATCCGCACCGGCGATCTCGACCGGTCCACTCAGCTGCCCGTGCGCGATCGCATCGCCCGGCCCGTCATGCCGACCCGCGGTGGCGTAGTCGACCAGCTGCAGATCACCGCCGAACACCGACCGGTAGTGACGCAGCGCCTCTGCGGCGTTGCCGGGGAACAGCAGGTACGGGATCAGTCCGCTCATGCCGCGAGTGTAGCCGCGACCGCCGACGCCTCCTACAGTTCGACGCCGACGAGCACCGGCTCCGGCTGCAGCACGAGACCGAACTCCGCGTGCACCCTGCTCTGGATGAATCGCGCGAGCTCGGAGACCTCTCCCGCCGTCGCGCCCCCACGGTTGGTCAGCGCGAGTGCGTGCTTGGTCGACACCGAGGCGCGGGAGCGCGGGAGCTTGAAACCCTTACGGATGCCGGCCTGCTCGATGAGCCACGCCGCACTCACCTTGACGTCGGAGACGGCCGCGGGCTTCGACGCAGGCACCTGCCCGTCGTAGGACGCGAGCGGAATGACGGTCACCGCGTCGAGGTCGGGGGCGACCGGCCAGCGCGGGCACTCCGGGGGCAATGCCCTGGCCACCGCCGCCGTCACGATCGCGTTCTGGAAGAACGAGCCGACCCCATGTGTGTCGGGGTCATCCGCGTCGAGCAGCATGCCCTTCGACGCCCGTGTCGTGAGGATGCGCTCACGCACCCACCCCAGCGGAACCGGCGTGTCATCGGTCAGCCCGAGCGCCCGACGCAGCTGCTCGCCGCGCACCACGCGCTCGCCCGCGACCAGCAGGTCGACGGTCACGGAGAGGATCACGGCACGGCGCAGCGGCACGCTCCCGTGGTGGTGCTTGAGCACCGAGGTTCGAAAGCCCAGCCCGAGCTCGGCGGCGGGAACCGTCGAGATCTCGCCGGTCGACTCATCGATCAGCTCGACCTCGACCAGCGTCTCCTGGATCTCCTGCCCGTAGGCACCGATGTTCTGCACGGGTGCCGCACCGACCGTGCCGGGGATCCCGCTCATAGCCTCGAGGCCCGCGAAACCGTGGGCGACGGCGTAGGCGACGAGGTCGTCCCAGCCGTGTCCGGCCTGCGCGCGCAGACGGATGCGGCCGGGATGAGGCGACGGCAGCTCTTCGATGCCCTCGGTGCGCACCCGGATGACCGTGCCCTCGAAGGGCTCATCGCCGACGAAGAGGTTGGAACCGCCCCCGAGGACGAACCACTCGTCGCCGCGCTCCCACGTCTCACGCAGCGCTTCGACGAGGCCCACAGTGGTGGTGGCCTCGAACATCCGCTCCGGTGCCGCTCCTGTGCGCAGCGTGGTCAGCTCGGCGAGTCGGACCGGCTCGATCTCCCGCATCAGAGCGTCCCCATCAGACGGCGACGCGCAGCTGCGCCTTGACGAGCACGGTGGTCTCGCCGAACGTCACCTTGAGGTCGATGCGCGCGACCTCGTCGTCGACAGCACCCACGGTGGCTACGACCGTGATGTCGGCGCCGTCGATCGGGTCGACCACGACCGGCTTCGTGAAGCGCACGCCGTAGTCGAGGATCCGTGCCGCAGGGTCGAGCGCCGCCACGACCACCGACGAGGCGATGCCCATCGTGAGCATGCCGTGCGCGAGCACGCCGGGAAGCCCGACGGATGCCGCCACGTCATCGCGGTAGTGGATCGGGTTGAAGTCTCCGGATGCCCCGGCGTAGCGCACGAGCGATTCGCGGGTCAGGTGCACGGTGCGCTCGGCGAGCACGTCTCCGACGGTGTAGCCCATCAGGCGGCCTCTCCTTCGTCCGCGCTCGGCTCCGCGCCGACCAGCAGCACGCTGGTGGCGGTGACGACGTGGGCTCCCGCCGGGTCGGTGATCTCGGCCTCGCTGGTGATCATCGCGTTCCCGCCCATCATGCGGATACCGGTGACACGCAGCTGCGCGGTGAGCTCGTCGCCCGCGACGATGGGACGCGTGTAGGTGAAGCGCTGCTCGGCGTGGATGGTGCGCGCGAGCACGATCCCGGAGTCCTCCTGCCCCAACAGCTGCTGGAGCGTGAGGTCCTGGATCACCATCGCGAACGTCGGCGGCGCCACGACGTCGGAGAAGCCGGCCGCGCGGGCCGCCTTGACGTCGGTGTGCTGGGGGGCGTCGGCGAAGACGGCGCGAGCGAACTCGCGCACCTTCTCGCGGCCGACGAGGTACGGGGCCGTCGGCGGGAACTCCCGGCCGACCAGTTCTTGGTTCACTGCCACCCCTCGATCCTACCGAGGCCCGGCCATGTGCCAGGCCTCGGCGGGCTCAGGCTGCGCGCGCCGACATCGCCGATCCGAGCAGGACCATCCGCATGCTGCGCTCCGCGGCATCTCGCAGCAGCGCCTCGCCGTGCTCGACCGCCTGTTCGAGGGGCATCGGCACGGTGATGATCGAGGCGATCGCATCGATCCCGATGTCGTGCACGGTCGGGGCGCCCACGCCCAGCGACCCGGCGATGCCGAGCACCGGGACACCGGCGATCCGCGCGCGCATCGCGATCTCGGCCGGCACCTTTCCACGCGGGGTCTGGAAGTCGATGGCGCCCTCGGCAGTGATGACGAGGTCGGCCACCGCCATCAGCTCATCGAGCGGCTCGGGCAGCAGCCCGCTGTCGAGCAGCACCTCGAAGCGCGGGGCCAGCCGCGCGCCGAGCACGGCCGCCAATCCGGCGCCGAGTCCACCCGATGCCCCAGTGCCGCCGCCGGTGCGCACATCCATCGCGGCTCCGAACGGGCTCTGCTCCTCGAGCAGACCGGCCCAGGTGTCGAGGGCCCCGGCGAGCTGCTCCACCTGCTCCGGCGTCGCGCCCTTCTGCGGCCCGAACACCCTGGCCACGCCCCGCGGGCCGCAGAGCACGTTGTGGATGTTGCACGCGAGCACGATCTCGACCTCTCCGATACGGGGGTGCAGGCCGCTGAGATCGAGGCTCGCCGCGTTCCGAAGGTGCCGCCCTCCTGCGGCGAGAGGCACGCCGTCGCGATCGAGGATGCGCGCGCCGAGAGCTTCGAGCGCGCCGGCGCCGCCGTCGCTCGTGCCGGAGTCACCGCAACCGACGACGATCCGCTCGACCCCGGAATCAAGGGCTGCAGCGATCAGCTCGCCCACTCCGCGAGTGGTGGTCTCCCCCGGGTCCCGTCGGTCCCGCGGCACCATCCTCAGGCCTGCGGCGGAGGCCATCTCGACCACAGCGGTGCCGGCGGCATGCCGACCGAGCCGTGCCCAATGCGCCTCGACCGGGTCGCCGACGGGACCGGTGACCCGCACGGGAACGAGTTCACCACCGGTGGCCGCGGCGAGCGCGGCGGCCGTGCCCTCTCCGCCGTCCGGCACCGGGTACTCGTCGACCTGCACGCCGGGGATGACCCGACGCACGCCGGCGGCGATCGCCTGCGTGACGGCTTCGGCGCTCAGGCTCTCCTTGAAACCGCTCGGTGCGACCAGGATGCGCTGTGGGGTGTGGATCGACATGGTTCCTCCTTCTGCGCCCGAACGGGCGACGAGCACCCGATGGACGGGCACGACGAGCACCGGTGCGCCGGCGGCGCACGCGGAGTGAAGCGGATGTGACGGAGCGGGGGTGCTCCAGATCAGAGCAGGAGCGGGAGCCCCATCGAAGGCCAGACCCACAGGGCGAAGACCACGACGAGCACGAACATCGCGGGGGCCAGCAGCGCCGAGAGCCGACGCAGATCCTGCGGGGTGAACCCTCCGCTGACGACGTCGGGGTCGGCGAACATCGCGACCGGCTTCGCAGAGCTCGGCAGCGTGTGGCAGAAGCCCGCCGCGGCGGTCGAGGCGAAGGCCGCGGCCATCGGGGAGACGCCGAGGGCGGGAGCGAGAGCGATCACGACCGGGATGATCGCGGCGGAGCGCGCGGATCTCGACGGGATGAGCAGGTGCGCGGCCGTCGAGATCGCGATGACCACGAGCACGAAGGCGACGGCTCCCGCGGCACCGAGGCCACGCAGCGGAGCGAGGGCCGACGAGCTCAGCCAGGCCGCGGCCCCTGTGGCGGTGAGCGCGGATGCCAGGGCGAGGGTCGCGGCGAGGAACAGCAGCAGCGACCACGGCACGCGTTTGATCGCCACGGGGAACGTCAGGCAGCCGATCCCCGGCGTCACGGCGGCGACGGCTCCGAGGAGGGCGACCAGGGCCGGCGACAGGTGGTGCAGCGGCTCGGTGGCCCAGAGCAGGATCACACCTCCCAGGAGCACAGCCGCCCGTCGCTCCATGATGCTGAGGGGTCCGGTCACGGCGGTCGATGCGGAGCGACCGATCTCTTCGGCATCCATCCTCAGCGCTGTCGCACGATCAGCGCGGCGGGTGAAAAGCCAGAGGATGATCTCGCAGGCCAGGTGCGAGGAGACGACGGCCAACGGCAGCCCGAGCCAGAGCCAGCTCAGGAACGTGAAGCCGTCCTCGCCCGCGGCCCGCAGCAGCTGGTCGGTGACGATGTGCGCTCCTGCACCGAGCAGAGAGCCGACGGCCGAGAGCAGCACCACGGTCGGCATCAGCAGAGCGAGGGCGCGGATCACCCGTTCCCGCCCGGGAAGAGCCGCAGCGACCGCCGTGTACACCGGAACGGCGAGCGCCGCGCGCCCCGACGTCGCCGGCACGGCGAAAGCGGTGAGTGTGAGGGCGACGGTCGTCAGGTGGAAGAGGCTCCGCGGACCCCGTGCGAACCGCAGCAGGTGCGAGGCTCCTCGTAGAGCGAGCCCGGAGGAAGACACGGCCGAGGCGATCACGAAGGCCCCGATGAGCAGCCAGATGGTCTCGTCGCCGAGGGAGGCGAAGAAGTCGCTCGCCGGCAGCACGCCGGTGACGATCAGCGCGATCGCCGCGAGGAAGGCGACGGGCGTGTCGTCGAGGCGCGTCGAGGTCCAGGCCCACACGGCCAGGAGGAAGACGGTGAGCGTGACGGCGATCGGCATGGTCACGTCGCCGGGGCCGGTGCCCGAGGACAGCGACGACAGCGCCATGGCGAGGCCGGCGACCAGCACGAGCCCGAGGGCGACGACGCTCAGGATGCGCCCACGCCCGAGCCGGCGCACCGCGAAGCCGCGTCCGGCCGGGCGGCGACCGGCGAACGGGGCAGGATGCTGCGGCGGCATGGTCGCGAATCGCGCGCGCTCGATCGACGACGGCGCGGCCACCTGGCGCTCGATCTCGGTATCGGTACGGGTGGGGTCGTTCATCGGAATCGGTATCCTGCCCCGCGCACCGTCTCGATGCGATCGACACCGATCTTGCCGCGCAGCGCCCGCACGTACACGTCGACCACGTTGGAGGCCGGATCGAAGTCCATCCCCCAGACGTGCCCGATCAACTGATCGCGCGACAGCACCTGGCCGGCGTTCTGCAGGAACACCTCGAGCAGAGAGAACTCGCGCGAGGTGAGCTCGCGCATGTCGCCGTCCACCGTCACGGTGCGGGCTCGCACATCGACCCGCACGTCGTCGTGGGTGAGGACGGGGCCTGTCGCACGACCTTCGCCGTCGCCGATGCGCAGCCGCACACGGGCGATGAGCTCGGCGAACTGGAACGGCTTGGTGACGTAGTCGTTGGCTCCGCTCTCCAGACCCCGCACGGTGTCGATGACCGAGTCGCGGGCGGTGAGGATGATGACCGGAGTCGCGACGCCTTCGCCGCGCAGGTTGGCCAGCACGTCGAAGCCATCCATCCCGCCGAGCCCGATGTCCAGCAGCACCAGGTCGAACATGCCGCTGCGAGCCATCAGCAGCGCGGTGTGCCCGTCGG
>JBOGEI010000092.1:0-14739 GCA_050701935.1 Microbacterium sp. | reverse complement strand
AGCCAGTACTGCAGCTTCTGCGTGGTCTGCATGTCGCGGTACGAGATCCAGGTCGCGCCGAGCATGAACAGCAGACACACGCCGATGTTGATCCAGGTGACGCTGGCGAGGCCTGCGACATCCGGGTTGCCGGTGATCTGCGAGATCAGCAGGAAGAGGAAGTCGACCGCGATGCCGGCGAGGTTGGAGAGCACCAGGATCGTGGCGACCACCAGTCCCCAGCCCGCCATCCAGCCGACCCACGGACCGAAGGCGCGTGCCGCCCAGGTGAACGAGGTGCCCGAGTCGGGCATCCGGTTGTTGAGCTCCCGGTAGCCGAAGGCGACCAGCAGCATCGGGATGAAGCCGACGAGGATGATCGCCGGGATCTGCGCGCCGACGGTCGAGGCCACCGGCCCCACCGCGGCGGTGAACGTGTAGGCCGGCGCGATGCAGGAGATGCCGATGACGACCGCGCCGATGAGGCCGACCGTTCCGGCGCTCAGGCCCTTCGTCGAGATGCCGGTCGTGACACCGGATTCGGGCTCCGTCGCCCGGTTGGTGCTGCTCATCAGCGTTCTCCTGCTTCGTTGCGGGTGCGCGGGACGACGATCATGGGGACGGGCAGCTCGTGCAGCATCTTCGCCGCCGTGGAGCCCAGGAAGAGTCGACGGGGCTGTGCCAGTCGGCTGGAGCCGACCAGGACGACCTCGCCGGGAAGCCAGGAGAGATTCGCGACGGCATCCTCGACGGAATCGCCGGGAGCCTTCTCGACCGCGGCGGTGCGGCCGTCGGGCAGCAGCTCGGATGCGACCGCGAGGACCTCCTGCCCGTGCGTGTCCCCGACCGTGCGGATCGCACCGGTGTCGAGACCCGGTGGCACGTCGAACGGCACGAGGGACACGAGTCGGAGGTCGACGTGGCTGTCGCCGGCGAGGGCGACCGCCTCGTCGAGCAGCGCGTCGGCACCCGGCCGTGAACCGACGGCGACCGTGACGCGCGGGATGACGTGGTCGTCCTGCTGCGCGGTGCCCACGGGAGCCAGCGCGACCGGGATGGTCGATGAGTGCAGCAGCTCCGAGGCCACGCTGCCGAGCCGGTGGCGTCCAAAGATGCCCCCGCCCGCCGCACCGATCACGATCACACGGGCGCCGAACTCCTCACCGGCGGCGATGAGGCCCTCGGCGAACGACTCGGAGAAGCGCACGTGACCGCTGCGCGTCAGCTCCTGCGGCAGCCGCACCACGGCGTCGCCGAGCCACTTCTTCGCCTGCGACCGGATGTGCTCCTCATACGCACGCTCCGGCGGGACCGCGGCATTGCGCGTGCCCTCGTTCGGCAGCACGATCACCAGGTGCAGCGTCGCACCGAGACTGCGGGCGAGCCGCGCACCGAGCGCCGCGGCATCCGCTCCCGCATCCGTCGCCGTGTAGCCCACGACGACCGAGCCGGTCATCAGCTGCTGCTCTCGACAGCGCCGGATTCGCGGCTCGCGTCGACGATGTTCGACGCGACGAGGTGGCCCATCCGGATCGCACCGTCGACGTGCTGGTAGCCGGCTCCCGCCATGTCGCTGCACGCGAAGTGGATCGGGCCCACCGCGGTGCGAAGGTCAGCGCCGTAGCGGTGCAGACCCCCCATGTCGAAGCTCGCGGCGTAGGCACCGCGCGTCCACTCCTCGCTGCCCCAGTCGCTCTCGTAGTAGACGACGGGGTTCTTGGCCTCGGGGCCGTAGTAGTGCGACAGCGATTCGAGGATGCGCTCCTTGCGCTCCTCGGCCGAGAGCTCGAACACGCCTTCGGCGTTGGCGTCGGAGACGAAGCCCACCAGGGTGCCGCGCTCGTCGCCGTGGTTCGTGTTGTCGTAGGCCTCGTGCGAGAGCTCGTACGGGCTGAACGCCGTGCCACTGAGGCCCTGCTCACGCCAGAACGGACGGTCGTAGACCGCGTGCACCTTGATGACGAAGCCCATCGAGAGATGCTGGTGCAGCTGGTGCTGACGGCGCGGCAGCGGCGGGACGAACGCGATGCGGCTGTACAGCACCGGCGCGTGCGCGAGGATCGCGTGGCGGGCGCGGACCGTGAGCTCGTCGGTGGTGGCGACCACACCCGCATCCGACCATTCGAGGCTGCGGACCGGCTGGTTCAGCAGCACGTCGTCGCCCAGGCGCTCGGCGAGGCGCAGCGGCACCTGCTGCAGACCGCCGACGACGCGCTTGTCGAGGATGAAGTCGGCGTCGACGAGGTTCGAGTACGAACCGGCGGATGCGGCCATCAGCAGCGACTGCAGCAGCGAGAACGAGTGCGTGGGCTTGGTGAGCATCGCCGAACCCGTAGCGAAGGCCAGGTTGCGCACGGCCTCGTCGTCGTCGGTCTGCGAGCGCAGCCAGGCATCCCAGGTGACCGAGTCCCACTGCTCGGCGTTCGGGTGCGCCCACGGCTGATCGGGGTCGATCTCGGCGACCAGTGCGTCGAGGATGTCGGTGATACGGGCGATCTCCGCCTCGGTCTCCGGCGCGACGGGGAACATCTCGCCGGTGAAGCGGTGCGTCTTCCCGTCGGGGCCGACGTAGACGCTGTCGCCCTCGCGGTAGCGGCTGTAGGTCTCGAGCCCCAGCTCTTCGATGGCGTCCTTGAGCGCGTCCTGATCGGGCGAGACCCACTGGCCGCCGATCTCGAGCATGGCGCCGTCGATGACGTCGGTCCACAGGCGGCCGCCCACGCGATCGCGGGCCTCCAGCACGGCGACCGAGAGGCCGGCCTTGCGCAGGTCGTTCGCTGCCGTGAGCCCTGCGGCTCCGGCACCGATGATGAGTACGTCGCGGGTGATCTCAGACATCTGCAACTCCTTCGTTGGGTGAAGTAGTGCCGGTCACGACCCGAAATCCCCCGATTGGGGTCGCGACCGGACAGGGGGTCAGGCCGCGCGGGAGCGCGGCCTGCATGCTATTCGGCGGCTGCGGCCAGAGCGGCGGCCACGATGTCGAGTCCCTCGTTCAGCAGGTCGTCGCCGATCGAGAGCGGAGGAAGGAAGCGGATGACGTTGCCGTAGGTTCCGCAGGTCAGGACGATGACGCCCTGCGCGATGCACGCCTTGGCGACCGCGGCCGTGAGAGCGGCGTTCGGCGCCTTGGTCTCGGGGTCGACGAACTCGGCTGCGATCATCGCACCGTGGCCGCGGACATCGCCGACGCGCGGGTCGTTCTGCTGGATCGCGGTGAGGCGGTCGATGAGGATGGTGCCGATCTCGCGCGCACGCTCGATAACGCCGTCGTTCTCGAAGACGTCGATCGAGGCGAGGGCTGCGGCGCAGGCGATCGGGTTGCCGCCGTACGTGCCACCGAGGCCACCCGAGTGCGAGGCGTCCATGATCTCGGCGCGGCCGGTGACCGCGGCGAGCGGAAGGCCGCCGGCGATGCCCTTGGCCGTGGTGATCAGGTCGGGCTCGATGCCGAAGATCTCGCTCGCGAACATGTGTCCGGTGCGGGCGAAGCCGGTCTGCACCTCGTCGGCGATGAAGACGACGCCGTTCGCGCGGCACCAGTCGACGATCGCGGGGAGGAAGCCGTCGGCGGGGACGATGAAGCCGCCCTCGCCCTGGATCGGCTCGATGATGACCGCGGCGAGGTTGTCGGCGCCGATCTGCTTCTCGAGCTGCAGGATGACGCGGGCCGCGGCCTCGCGACCGTCGAGCCCGTCGCGGAACGGGTACGACATCGGCGCACGGTACACCTCGGGGGCGAACGGGCCGAAGCCGCTCTTGTACGGCATCGACTTCGCGGTGAGCGCCATGGTGAGGTTGGTGCGGCCGTGGTAGCCGTGGTCGAAGGCGACGACGGCCTGGCGCCCGGTGTGCTTGCGGGCGATCTTGATCGCGTTCTCGACAGCCTCTGCGCCCGAGTTGAACAGCGCACTCTTCTTCGCGAAGCCACCGGGGGTGACGCGGTTGAGCGCCTCGGCGACGCCGACGTACGACTCGTAGGGCGAGATCATGAAACAGGTGTGGGTGAACTGCGCGGCCTGAGCGGCGACGGCCGCGGCGACCTTGGGGTGCGCGTTGCCGACGGTGGTCACGGCGATGCCGGAGCCGAGGTCGATGAGCGAGTTGCCGTCGGCGTCCACGACGACTCCGCCGCCCGCGGCGACGGCGGCGATCGGCACGGTGTGTCCGACTCCGGCAGCCACGGCATCCGCCTTGCGCGCGAGGATCTCGGCCGAGCGAGGGCCGGGAAGATCCGTGACCAGACGACGCTCCTGCGGGAGGTCGGGTCCGCCGAGAGGGACTGCGGGGGCTGCGGTGTCGAGGAGTGCCATGTTCGCGAGCGTACGGCGACCCCGCAAACCGCCGCACTCACCGATCTGTACAATCTGGATAAGGATTTCGCCCGCTTGTACAGGAACGGAGAACGTCGTGGCCACCGGCACCGAACCGACTCTGCGTGCGCTGCTGCAGCGCCGTGATCTCGGCCTCGCTCTGGTCCCCGCCGAAGCCGACATCCCGGAGGGCGCGCTCGATCGCCCGTTGAGGTGGGTGCACAGCTCCGACCTCGCCGACCCCACGCCGTTCCTCTCCGAAGACCTGGCACTGCTGACCACCGGCACACAGTTCGACGAGGCCGTCAGCATCGACACCTATGTCGGACGTCTCGCCGACCGTGGTGTCCTCGGTCTCGGCTTCGGCACCGAGGTGCACCGCTCCGGCATCCCGGAGGAGCTCGTGGCCGCCTGCGCTGCACACGGGATGCCGCTGTTCACGGTCCCCTATCGCACCCCGTTCATCGCCGTCGCCCGCGCGCACTCCGAGACCATCGCCGCCCAGGCGTACGCGCGGCGTTCCTGGGCACTGGACACCCAGCGCGCGCTCGCCCTCGCAGCCCTGCGCCCCCACGGCCTCGACGCCACAGTCGCAGAACTCGGCCGCAGGCTCGGCGTCTGGGCGGGGATGTTCGACGCCGCCGGCGCACTCACTCTCTCCCATCCTCGGGACGCGGTCGACGCGCGGGTCCTCGACGGGCTCGGAGACCGCGTGATGGAGATCCTCACCCGCGGGCTCGAGGCCGGACAGTCGCTCAGCATCGACGAGCACTCTTTCATGCTGTTCACGGTGGGGCGCGGCGGGCACCTTCGTGGCGTGATCGCGCTGGCCGTGGATGCGCTCGACTCCGAAGCGCGGTCGGTGGTGACCTCGGTCATCGCGATGGCCGGGCTCGCGATGGAGCAGAGCGAGCAGCTCGCCCGGAGTCGTCGTCGACTGCACGCGCAGCTGCTCGGGTCGTTGCTCACCGACGACCCCGCCCTCGCCAGGCGCGTTCTGGGAAGCCTCCCACCCGCACCGGTGCTCGTGGCCGTTGCAGCGGATGCTCCGGCCGGCCCGATGGCGGAGTGGTGGGAACGGCACCGCACCGAGCACGGCACGTCGGTGTTCCTCGCCGAATCCGAAGACGGCGTCACGATGTGCATCTCCGCGGGCGACGAAGCCCTGCTCGACGAGGTCGCCACGCGCTTCGGCGTGCGCATCGGCGTCTCCGATCCCGATGCGTACGACTCGTTCGCCCGCGCTCACGCGCAGGCCCTCACCGCACTCCGCCAGCACGGCACACATGGTGTCGCCCGCTACGCCGACACCGTGGGCTCGAGCATCCTGACGGCACTCGCGACAGACGAGGCGCGCCTGGTCGCCGAGTCACGGCTCGCTCCGGTCCGGGAGCACGACGTCCGCACAGGAGCCGAGCTCGAAAGGTCGCTGCGCACGTGGCTGGAGCACGATGCGAAGGCCGAATTCGCCGCAGCCGCCCTCGGCGTGCATCGACACACGCTGCGCTCCCGCATCGCCCAGGCCGGAGCCCTGCTCGACATCGACCTGTCGACCTTCCCCGCCCGCGCCGAGCTCTGGACGATCCTCCAGACCGCGCGCGACTGATCCCTCGTTGCACGGTTCCGGTCGCACTTCCTGCCGCCCCGACGTCGTGCGAGCGGCACAAAGTGCGACCGGAGCAGAGGGTGGCGCGTCAGTCGGTCGATCCCTCGCCGAGGTTGGCCGAGACGACCTCGAGCGCATGGGCACGTGCGAGGACCGCGTCATCCCCGCGCTCGGCGGTGACCGCGGCGGCGAAGACCTCGGCGAACACGAGGTAGGCCACGCGCGAGGTGTGCTCGAGCTCGTCGCGGAAGCTCACACCCGTCGGCGCGATCACGAGCGACAGTGATGCGACCTCCGTCAGTGCCGAGGAGGCGAAGGACGTCAGCGCGATGACGGTCGCCCCGCCGCGAGCAGCCGCGGTGGCGACGCGCAGGCTCGCCTCGTTCGCGCCCGACCCGCTCACGACCAGGCACACGTCATCAGCGGTGAGATGGCGCGCCGCGATCTGTTGGGCGATCGCATCGGCGATGTACTCCGCTGAGCGGCCTGCCGCGGTCAGTCGCATCGAGAGATCGTTGGCGATCGGCGAAGAAAGCCCGTTCGCGAGCACGAGCAGGCGGCGAGCAGACGCGGAGAGCCGCACGGCCTCGTCCACCGCCTCCGGGTCGAGCAGGCTGGCGAGCGCCGGCAGGGAGCCTGCCAGGCGATCGATCTCGCCCCGCATGCGCCCGAGCACCCCTGGACCGTGATCGACGGGCGTCTCGCCGGGGCCGCTGCCGAGTTCGGAGGCGAGCGCGACCCGCAACTGCGGATATCCGCGGTAACCGATGCCCTGGCAGGTGCGGACGACCGTGGCCCGGCCGACACCGGCACGGTCGGCGAGCTCCTGGGCAGTCCATTCCACGACCTCGTCCGCCGATTCGACGATCAGTTCGGCGACGCGACGCTCCGCGGGTTGCAGGGTGTTGAGCACCGCCGCGATGCGAACGGTGGGCGCGGCGCTAGGCGAGAACACGGGCACGGGCTCCCTCCATGATCCGGCGGCGAATCGCACCGGAGACCGCATCGATCAACATCGTCACCACGGCGACCACGATGAGCAGGACACCCACCGTCGACCACTCACGGTACTGGGTGTAGGAGGTGAGCATGTCGCCGATTCCGCCGACCCCTATGAGGCCGAGCACGGCCGAGGAGCGCACGTTGATCTCGAAGCGGTAGAGCCAGAACGACCAGAACGCGGGTTCCGCCTGCGGCCAGACCCCCCAGCGCAGTACTTGGAGGGTGCCGCCGCCGGCCGCGCGTGCCGCCTCGATCGGTCCGCGGGGCACGGCCTCGACCGCTTCGTATCCCCACTTGCCGAGGGTGCCGACGCCGTTGATGGCGAGGGCGAGCGCACCGGTGAAGGGCGTGAGCCCGGTGACCGAGAGGATCACGATCGCGATGATGATCTCCGGCACGGCCCGGATCAGCGAGAAGAGCCCCCGCAGGAGCGCCCGCAGCCAGGCCGGCCCGAAGCCACGCGCGGCGAGCAGGCTCAGGGGCGTGGCGAGCAGGATGCCGAGGATCGTGCCGACCCAGGCCATCTCGATGCTGCGCCAGGTCTGCCACAGCGCTTCGGGAAGCTTCTCCCAGTTGGGATCCGCGAACATCAGGAAGGTGTAGCGGACGATCTCGGACGGCAGATCGGCGAGACGGGACCAGTCGATGTCGATCGACCAGAACGCCAGGACCACGATGCCCGTGACGAAGACCCATCCGGCGATCAGCCAGGGCCGGCGGGGCTTGGTGGGGATGACGGTGAGCGCCGCGGTCATATGAGCCTCCGTCGGATGGCGTCGGAGACGAGGTCGATCACGATGACGACGATGAGGATCTCCAGGATGATGAGCGAGAGCTGGTCGTAGCGGTAGAACGTGCGCACCGCGTCGATGAGCAGGCCCATCCCTCCTGCGCCGACGAGGCCGAGCACGGTCGAGGCGCGCACGTTCAACTCGAAGACGTACAGGGTCTGGTTCGCGAAGGCGGGCCATGCATCGGGCAGCGCGAGCGTGCGGTTGATCTTGGCCTGGGTCGCTCCCACGGCGCGCCCGGCTTCGAGGGGGCCGCGGTCGTTGGTGTCGATCGCCTCCGAGACGAGTTTGACGATGATGCCGACGTTGAACAGCAGCAGCGCCAGGATGCCGGGGAGCGCACCGACGCCGACCATGGCGACCAGGATCGCGGCGTACAGCAGGTCGGGAACGCTGCGGATGACGTTGAGGATGCCGCGCACGACGACGCGTGCTGCGGTGTTCGGGTTCGTGGCACGCGCAGCCCAGAAGCTGAGCGGCAGCGACACGGCTGCCCCGATCGCGGTTGCTATCACCGCCATCTGCAGAGTCTCGATGAGCGGGGCGACCGTGCGGGGGAAGAAGCTCCAATCGGGCAGGAGCAGCTTCACGATCTTGTCGGCGCCGTTTTGCCAATTGCGCGCGATGGCCGAGAAGTCGACGCCGATGCCGATCACCGGCAGGCACATGACGACCGTGACGGCCACGACGGCGACGAGGATCGCCGGCCCCTTCCACGCCCCTCGTGGACGAGCGGGGATGTCGAGCACGGGCGGGTTCGAGGCGCCGCTCATGCGTCCAACCGGTCGTCCTGGGTGAGCGAGCGACCGTAGATGCTCTCGAAGTCGGCGTCCGTCGCACTGCTCGCCGGCCCGTCGTAGACGATCTCACCGGCGCGCATGCCGATCATCCGAGTTCCGTACTCGCGCGCGAGGTCGAGCAGATGCAGGTTGACGAGCACGGTGATCCCGAGGTCGCGGTTGATGCGGCGCAGGTCGTTCATCACGCCGTGCGCGGTGGGTGGGTCAAGGCTCGCGACCGGCTCGTCGGCCAGCACGATGCGGGGTTCCTGGGCCAGGGCGCGGGCGATCGCCACACGCTGCTGCTGGCCGCCCGAGAGCTCGGAGGCGCGGGAGTGCAGCTTGGGCAGGATGCCGACGCGATCGAGCGCGTGATAGGCGAGCTGCTTGTCCGCCTCCGGATAGGCACCGAGCAGCGTGCGCCACAGCGACGTGTGGGCGAGGCGCCCGACGAGCACGTTCTGCAGCACGCTCGCGCGGCCGGCGAGGTTGAAGCCCTGGAAGACCATGCCGATGTCGCCGCGAAGGCGCCGGAGCGTGCGCGGCGAGGCCCCGCTCACGCGGTGCTCCCCCACGTCGAGTGCGCCGCTCGTGACGGGCACGAGGCCGTTGATCGTGCGGATGAGCGTGGACTTGCCCGAGCCGGAGAGTCCGACCACGACGACCATCTCGCCCGCGTCGATGGCGAGGGACACCTTGTTCAGACCGATGGTCCCGTTGGGATAGCGCACCGTGACCTGGTCGAGACGGATGGACCACGGCGTGGACGCCGCAGCCGAAGCCGCAGCGTCCACGTGTTGGATCTGATCGGACAATTTACTGGAGCCCCAGCGCCTGAGCGGCACGGGCGACGACGTCGAGCGAGTCGGGGTCGGCCGGAGCGAGCTTGGTGATCGAGTAGATGCTGGTGAGGATCTCAGAGCCTTCCGGGGTGTTCGAGAAGTCCTTGAGCGCCTTCGTGATGCGCTCCTGCAGCTCGGGCGAGAGGTCGGACGACAGGGCGACGCCGTCGTTCGGGATCTCCTCGGTCATCGCGAACACGACGACCTTCTGGCCGACGTCGGGGGTGTCCTTCGCGACGATCGTGCGGGCATCCCAGAAGCTGAAGCCGACCTCGGCGTCGCCGTTGTAGACGGCGAGCACGGAGGCGTCGTTCGCCGTGACGGGGATCTGCTGGATGTCGGTGTCGGTGTCCAGGCCCGCCTCCTGGAGGGCGAGGATCGGGTAGATGTAGCCGGCGGGCGATCCGGGCCCGAGCACGGCGACCTTCGCTCCCTTGACCTTGTCGATGCTGTCGAGACCCGCCGGGCCCTTCATCGCGTCGGCGCCGTTGCAGAACAGCATCCCGTCGCGCTCGACCGGCTCGTCGTCGCAGTACTTGTCGGGGTTGTTCGTCATGAACTGCGCGGGGTAGGTGATGTTGCCGTTGCGCTCGGTCTGCAGCACGACCTTCGCGTCGTACATGTCGTTCGCCTGCCACAGCTGCAGCGACGGCAGGAAGCCGATCTGCGCCTGGCCCGCGCCCATAGCCTCGACAGCGGCCTGGTAGTCCTTCGAGACGACGCCGGTCACCTCGATGCCGAGCTCCTTCGTGAGGTAGTCGGTGAGGGGAGCCGCGGTGTCGACGAGTCCGTCCTGGTCCTGCGAGGGGACCAGCGCGAGCACGATCGAGTCGGGGTCGGCTGCGGGGGCTGCCGACTCGTCGGGTGCGGCGGCGCTGCTGGAGCAGCCCGCGAGCACCACGGTCAGCAGAGCGCCGACCGCGACGACGCCCGCTGCGGAGGAGCGGAAGAGAGAAGTACGCATGTTCATCCTTCGATGGGGGTGGGTATGTGAGGGAGGGAGGTGTCTCAGCCGCGCAGCCAGGCCTCGAGCTGGGGAACCAGCGTCGAGAACTCGTCGGCGCGGAAGGTCGGGGTGGCGTCGGCGTCGGAGAAGCCGCCGATCAGCGCGGTCGCATGGCCGTGGGCGTGCACGGGAGCGAGGTCGTTGTACCAGATGTCGCCGATGCTCAGGACGCGGGCGTCGGCGGGGAGTTCGGCGAGCACGGCCGCCATGCCCTTCGGCTTGCCTGCATCGGTGACGATCCGATCGAAGAGTCCGTCCAGACCGAGCACCTCGAGCGCTTCGACGATGCGGATGGCCGGTGCGTTCGTGACGAGCACCCTCTCGGCATCGGCCGATCCGAGGAATTCGGCGAGGCCGTCGGGCGCGGTGACCGGAGCATCCGGGGTGCCGAGTTGCGCACGACTGGCGAGGTACGCGGTGCTGAGGAGACGGGCATCCGCTCCCCTGGCCTCGGCGAGGCGGCGCACCGCGTCGTAGCCGTCGAGCGAATCATCGCCGGCAGTGGCGAGAACCTCGCGGATGTCGTCGAGGAAGGTGGCGTCATCGAGGCCGGAAGCGACGTGCTGGGCGTAGGCGAGGACCGGGCCGTCGCCGAGTGCGATCGTGCCGTCGAAGTCGAAGAGGAGAATGGAGTTCACGGAGTTCTTTCTGTGGGGACGCTCCGTCCAGCATGCGGAACGATTGTGGACAGAAAGTCCCGAACGAGTGAACGCCGTGTGAACAATCCGTCCACCCGACTCGCGTATGGTGAGCGCCGTGTCCGAACTCGAACAGCTCACTCGTGCCGCAGAGCGCGCAGCCGACGGCACGACCGCAAGCGCCTGCGCTGCCATCGAGGCCCTCCCCTGGCTCGACGCCGCGATCCGCGTCGACCGCGAGTCAGGACGCTTCGCGATGTGGGGACGCTCGACGATCATCGATGAGAACACCGGCACGGCGGTGATCCCGCAGGCTCTGTTCCACGAACTGCACGAGCGGGCAGGCGTCGCCGCAGACTGGCCGGTCGGCAACGCGGGGGTGCTGCACTGCTACGGCTACCTGTTGTCGCTCGAGCCCACCCCCTACGGGCTCAAGCGCGACCGCTGGACCGAGGCCGCGCTGGCCGGAGCCTGCGGCCTGCCCGCCTCGGCGTTCCATCCCTGGCACGAAGGACCGACCCTGCTCGAGCGGGCCAGCGCCGCAGCATCCGCTCTCCTTGCCACCGCGGCGCGTGGCGCGGCGCAGGTACTCGATGGACGTGAAGCCCGCCTCGGTCTGAGCGCAGCGGAGGGACCGGCCGCGCTCGCCTACGCCGTCGCGCCTACCGCGGACGCCGCACCCCTGCTGGTCACGCTGTTCCCGGTCGCCGACGCCGCCCTCCCGCTCACTGAGTTCCGCACGGACCCCCGTCTGCGCTGGAACGCGGTGTAGCCACCGACTCCGAGGGCTCCGGTCGCACTTCGTGCCGCCCGTGCGGCGTCTGAGCGGCAGGAACTGCGACCGGAGCAGCGGGTCAACGACGAATCTGCACGCCCTCGGCCAGCAGCATCCGACAGTGGATGACATCCTCGGCGGTCTGCGCGATCAGGGCGTCGACGCCGTCGAACCGGAGGGTCGGTCGGAGGCGCGCGACGAGGGTCACGGCCAGCCGCCGGCCGTACAGGTCGATCTCCGCATCATGCAGATGCACCTCGACACGTCGCGCGCGGTCGCCTTCGAAGGTCGGGTTCGCGCCGACACTGACGCTCGCGGCCCACGACCGCGGTTCATCGTCGATCCGCGCCCAGGCCGCGTAGATCCCGTCTTCGGGTAGGCCTGCGTGGCCGAGGGCCAGGTTCGCCGTCGGGAAACCCAGCTCACGCCCCCGGCCGTCACCCGGGACGACCACGCCGATGATCGTGCCGAGCGGCGCAGCGCTCACGCGCTCTCGGGAGCTGCGATCGAGCGATAGCGGCTCTGGTGGAAGACCAGCGGCTCGACGTCGTCGAACAGGGTGATGTCGGCGATCTCGTACAGGGCGATCTCGTGATCGCCGCCGTCGAAAGTGCTGTGCAGACGGCAGGTGAGCCAGAGCGCGGCATCCGAGATCAGCACGGCTCCGCCATCGGTACGCTGCCAGTCGTGCCCGCCGAACCTGTCGCCTTCCCGCGCCGAGAGCGAGCGACTGAGCGGCTCATGGTGCGCGGCCAGCACGCTCATCCCGAGCTCGGGCACCGTGCGCAGCACCGGCCAGGTCTTCGAGGTGCGGGCCGCACTGATCGCGACCAGGGCGGGTTCGAGAGAGATCGAGGTGAACGAGTTGACCGCCATCCCGACGGCGCGGTCGTCGACGTGCGCGGCGAGGGCCACGACGCCGGTCGGATACACCGAGAAGGCCCTGCGGAGGGCGAGGTCGCGCGGCAGGGCGTCGGTCACGGCAGTCGTCATTTCGGCTTCCTTTCGTTAGTCAACTTTGACTAGTTTCGATAATAGGCAACTTTGATCATGCAAACAACCGGAATCTGAGAGATCAGCCGTTAGCATGAGGGGCATGTCGACCACCCGCCTCGTCGTCCTCGGCGCCGTGAAGCAGTTCCAGCCCGTGCACGGGTACTTCCTCCGCCGCGAGCTCATGACCTGGCACGTCGACGAATGGGCGCACATCCAGCCCGGATCGATCTACAACGCGCTGCGCGCCCTCGAGGTCGACGGCTACATCGCCGAGAGCGGCACCGAGGCCGAGGGCAAGCGCCCCGCACGCACCACCTACCGCATCACTCCGGCCGGCGAGGTCGAGCTGCAGCGGATGCTGCGCGAGAACCTCTGGAACGTCGCGGCCTTCGACACCCAGGCCATCATGACGGTCGCCTCATTCATGTTCGTCCTCAGCCGCCAGGAGGTGATCGCCGGCCTCGAGCACCGCCTCATCAAGAGCGACGCGATCATCACGCAGAACGGCTTCGACGTGCAGGACACCCTGCGCTCCGAGACGACACCGAAGTATGTGCGGGAGATCTTCGACCTCTCCACCGCGCGTCTCACGGCGGAGAAGCAATGGCTGCTCGATCTTCTCGAGCGCCTGCGCGGCGGTGAGTACACGTTCGCCGGCGAGACGGTCGAGGGTGCTGCGCCGACCGACGCCGCACCCTCGAGCTGACGGCTCAGCGCGACGAGACGAGCGCCGCGATCGAGGTGGGTGACAGCGCAGCCGTGGTCGCCCCGCGGTGCTGCGCCACGACGGCACCGGCCGCGCAGGCACGGATCAGCGCCGTCTCGATCGCGTCTCCCTGAGCCAGCGCTGCGGCCAGGGCTCCGCAGAACGCATCACCCGCACCTGTCGTGTCCACGGCGTCGATCCGGAACGCATCGACCTGGAGGGGATCGTCGCCCGTGCGATGCAGTTCCACTCCCCCGGCACCCCGCGTGAGCACGATCGTCCTGGCACCGGCCGCGTGCAGGCGGTCGATGCCTCCGAGTTCAGCGCATTCGGTCTCGTTCACGACCAAGACATCGACGTCGTCGAGCATCCCGATCGTCTCAGCGTGCGCGGGCGCGGCGTTGAGGATGGTCAGTGCCCCGGCTGCTCGTCCCGCTCGCAGTGCCGCTGCCACGCTCGCGAGCGGAACCTCCAGTTGCGCGAGCACGACCGCGGCACCCGCGACCCCGGTGACCGCATCGTCGGCGTCGAGCTCCGCGTTCGCGCCGGCCGCGACGACGATGCTGTTGTCGCCGTCATCGAAGGCCAGCACGTGCGCGACACCGGTCGGAGCGGAGTCGCTGCGGCGCAGGGCTGTCACCACTCCGGCATCCATCAGCGTGTGCTGCAGCACGTCGGCGGCCTCATCCGTTCCGACCACTGCGCAGAACCGGGTCGGAGCGCCACTGCGCGCAGAGGCGACCGCCTGATTCAACCCCTTGCCTCCCGAGAAGCGGCCGCCGGCCCGTCCGAGCAGCGTCTCGCCGATGCGCGGAGGGCGTGAGACCTCGACCACCAGGTCGAGATTCGCGCTCCCCACGACGGCGACACCGGTGAGGGTGTCAGACACGCGACATCGTCCGCCGGTACTGCGCACCGGTGTGCGAGTCGGCGAGCGCCGGCGTCGGCGTGCCGATCAGGCGCTCACGCAGCGACTGCGGCTCGGTCGACGGATCGACGATCGCGCCGCGCTCCTTGAGGATCGGCAGCACGTGCTCGATGAAGTCGACGGTCGATGCCGGCGGGATCACGGGGGCGAACAGGAATCCGTCCAGGTCGGCGCCGTCGGCCAGCTCGATCATCCGGTCAGCCACCTGCTCGGGCGTGCCGACGATCGGGCGGGCGCCGACGCCGTGCGCGTGCCAGTCGCCGAGCACATCGCCGACGGTCTTGTCGGCGAAGCGCGCGACCTGCGTCTGGGAGAGCTCGGTGCTGAGCTCCGCCATCGGCGTGTTCGGCGCGTACGCCGACAGGTCGAGCCCCGTGA
>JBOGEI010000091.1:0-14867 GCA_050701935.1 Microbacterium sp. | reverse complement strand
GGTGCGAGCACAGGATTCGCGGGGCATCGTTGTGTTATGTTACGCGTTGCGCGCTGGCGCGTAATTGGGGGTGGCGTCGGTTCCGCATGCGTGAGCATCCGGTTCGCGATTGTCGACCGTATCGAGTGGTGGGGGAACCGCTGTGGTCGAAGGAGGGTGTGATTTGGCAGGCTTCGATGTCGAGCTGGAACGCAGAAAGCTGAGTGACGACGTCTATCGCAGGTTGCGAGACGCGATCGTGGATGGCGAACTGCGTCCGGGCGAACGCATTCGCGACTATGAGCTCGCAGACGATCTCGGGACGTCGAAGACGCCGGTCAGGCACGCGCTGGCTAGGCTCGCCGATCAGGGGCTGGTCGAGATGCAGCGCAACCGCTTCACGCGGGTGGCGCCGCTCGATCTCGACCGGATCCGAGACGCGATCGCACTCTTCGGAGACATCTGGATAGGGTCGGTCCGGCACGCGATGCCCTTGATCCAAACGGATGACATCGCATATCTCGTCGATCTGACGGAGGACATGACGGCCGCGAGCCGCGACCGCGACATCCTCGCCTTCGGGGTCGCGCTGCGAGCGATCGCCACAGGCTTCGCGCGCATCGAGGGCAACCCCATGCGGGTGGACGTGATCGAGCTTCTCGGACCGCAGATCCGTCGCTTCACGCAGCACGCGCAGGAGGCGTTCGACTGGGTCGCGAGCGAGGAGTCCACCCGTGAGATCCGAGACGCCATCAGGCAGCTGGATGCCGTTCAGGTGCGCGCAGCCGTCGTGGTCCTCTTCGATGACGTGCTTCCGAGCATCATCGACCGCACCGAGAATCCAAGGCTCCGGGACGAGTCGCCCGCATAGAGACGCATCGCGCCGACACCCGGTATCACTCCGGGCGTCGGCGCGACGAAGCGTCAGTCGGTGCCGGAGTCGAACGCCGCGCCCTCGGATGCCGTGTCGACGGCGTCTGCAAGGGTCTCGTCGGCTTCGGAGATCGAGCCGTGCACCGACTCGGTGATCTCGCTCGACTCGCCGGCGGTCACACGGCCGACGAGCTCGCCGGTCGCACCACCCACGAGGCCGAGTCCCGCGTACTGCTCGAGGCGTGCACGCGAGTCGGCGATGTCGAGGTTGCGCATCGTGAGCTGGCCGATGCGGTCGACCGGACCGAAGGCGGCGTCGCCGACGCGCTCCATGGACAGCTTCTCGGGGCCGTACGAGAGGTTCGGCGAGACGGTGTCGAGGATGGTCCAGTCGTCGCCGCGGCGGAGGCGGATCGTGACGGTGCCCGAGATGGTGAGGCCGACCCAGCGCTGGATCGACTCGCGCAGCATGAGCGACTGCGGCTCGAGCCAGCGGCCCTCGTACATGAGGCGACCGAGGCGGCGACCCTGCTCGTGGTACGTGGCGAGGGTGTCTTCGTTCAGGATGCCGTTGACCAGGCGCTCGTAGGCGATGAACAGCAGCGACATGGCCGGAGCCTCGTAGATGCCGCGCGACTTCGCCTCGATGATGCGGTTCTCGATCTGGTCGCTCATGCCGAGGCCGTGGCGTCCGCCGATCGTGTTCGCCTCCATGACGAGGGCGACCGGGTCGGAGTACTCGACGCCGTTGATGGCGACCGGGCGGCCGGCCTCGAACGTGACGGTGACGTCTTCGGTCTCGATCGCGACGGACGGGTCCCAGAACTTCACGCCCATGATCGGATCGACGGTCTCGAGCGAGACGTTGAGGTGCTCGAGGGTCTTGGCCTCGTGCGTCGCCCCCCAGATGTTGGCGTCGGTGGAGTACGCCTTCTCGGCGGAATCGCGGTACGGGAAGTCGCGGGCGACGAGCCAGTCGCTCATCTCCTTGCGCCCCCCGAGCTCGGTGACGAAGTCAGCGTCGAGCCACGGCTTGTAGATGCGCAGGCGCGGGTTGGCGAGCAGGCCGTAACGGTAGAACCGCTCGATGTCGTTGCCCTTGTACGTGGACCCGTCGCCCCAGATGTCGACGCCGTCCTCCTTCATGGCGCGCACCAGCATGGTGCCGGTGACCGCGCGTCCGAGAGGCGTCGTGTTGAAGTAGGTCTTGCCGCCGGAGCGGATGTGGAACGCGCCGCAGGAGAGGGCGACGAAGCCCTCTTCGACCAGGGCGGCCTTGCAGTCGATCAGGCGCGAGGCCTCGGCGCCGTACTCGAGAGCGCGGCCGGGGATCGATGCGATGTCGTCTTCGTCGTACTGACCGAGGTCGCCGGTGTACGTGTAGGGGACGGCACCCTTCTCGCGCATCCACGCGACGGCGACGGAGGTGTCGAGTCCTCCGGAGAAGGCGATGCCGACGCGCTCGCCGACGGGAAGAGACTGGAGGACCTTGGACATGGCTCCCAGTCTATCCGCGGGCGGCGTGTCGCCCCGTCTCGCCTCATCGCGTGCGAGGGGGCTTCAGGCGAGGAGGACCTCGACCCGCAGAGCGGCATAGGTGCCTAGGGCGCGTCGATCGCACGTGAGGAGCGGAACGGCTGCGTCGCGCGCCGCCAGACCGACGAGTCCGTCGTAGACCGACCCTCCGGCGATGCCGGCGTCGGCGAAAGTCGTGATCGCGGTCTTGGCCGATTCGACGGAGAGCGGCGCGAAGGCGGGGAGAGACCGCTCGATGATCTCTCGCGCGCGATCGGGACTGACGCGCGCTGCGCCGGGCATGCGCGTCAGCACGGAATAGGCCTCGATCGCCGCGTGCCCGGCGAGGCCTATCACGCGATCATGCGTGATCTCGAGCACGCGTTCGTGCGCGGGGTTCCGATCATGAACCAACGCGATGGCGGCGCTGGTGTCGAGGAGGAGATCAGCGCTGATCGGCAAGTCGCAGCTCCCGGATGTCATCCACGGTGAGTGTCGGTCCGCCCGTGATGACGAGACGCCCGTCCTTCTCGATGAGGTTGTCCGGGGCATCGATCTCGATGCGGATGCCGTTGCCGTCGAGGATGAGATCGATAGGACCAGGGATCAACCCGACGCGCTCGCGGAGCGCAGCGGGGATGACGATCCGTCCTGCCTTGTCCATGGTTGCCTTCATGCCATGAGAATACCATTCGAATGGCGCGGTACGGGCGAGAGGCGGGTGCTTCATATCGGTGACTGCGACGTTCGTCACCCCGAACGCCGACTACTCCGAGTGAACGGCATCTTCATGGCGTGCCAGGCGCAGGGGGGAGAAGAGCACGATCAGTGCAGCCACGACGAACACCACCACGCTCACCCCGATCGTCACGCGGTAGCCGAAGGCGGTGGCGAGGCCGCCGGCTATCACCGCACCGATGAGGAACATGATGCGGTTCACCGTGCGGATCGACGCGTTCACGCGAGCCTGCAGGTGGTCGGGGGCGACGGCCTGGCGGTAGCCCATCTCGTTCGGATCCTCCAGACCCATGCCGAGTCCGAACAGGAACTGCCCGAGGCCGAGCGAGATCGTCAGGACGACGAGGGTCGAGTCCTCCGTGTGCGGGAGCAGGAGCACCGCCGTCCAGGCGATCGCCGAGAGGCTCCGTCCGGCGAGGACCGCGCCGCCCACCCCGAAGCGCCGACCGGCCGAGGGGGCGAGTAGCGCGCCGGCGAGTCCGCCGACGCCGCCCATGGCGAGCACGACGCCGAACAGCAGAGGGCCGAGAGACAGTTCCCTCAGTGCATAGGGCGCGAAGGCCGTGAGGGCGATGGCGTTGCCGAGGAACCAGACGTTGACCGACGCCGCCATCGGGGCCAGCGTGCGGTGGGAGTACGTCCAGCGCAGTCCGTCCACGATGTCATGGCCGAGGTGTCGGCCATCCGTCCGTCGCTGCGCCCTCACCTCCTCGACCCGGATCCGGCTGAGGAGGATCGCGCTCACGACGTATGCCACGGCATCGATCAGGATGGCGAACGGTGCGCCCAGCCACCCCACGAGCGCGCCGCCGAAGGCGGGTCCAGTCGTCTGGGCGACCGTACCGGCCTGGCCGAGGCGAGCGTTCGCGGCGACGAGCTGACTCCGCGGCACGAGGTGAGGGAGCATGGGCTGTGCGGCGGAATCGGCGATGAGTGTCAGCGCGCCGAACAACAGCAACAGAGCGCCGAACGACCACACCGTCAACGTGCCGGTGAACCACAGCACCGGCACGAGCGCGAGCGTGAGAGCGCGGCCGATGCTCGCGAGCACCATCGCGGGCTTGCGGCGCCAGCGATCCATCAGCGCGCCGACGATCAGCCCGAACAGCAGGTACGGCACGACGTTCGCCGCGTTGAGCAGACCGATCTCGAGCGGGGAGGCATTCAGCGTCTTGACGATCAGCACCTGGAACGCGAGGGCGGTCACTGCGCCCGTGAACGCACCGAGCGTTGACGATGACCAGAAGAGGGCGAATGCAGGGATGCGCAGAACCTCGACCGGTCTGTCGCTCATCGCCGCCTCGCTCCGTCGCCCGCCGCTCCCGCTGTGGTCATCCTATTCATCGCGTCCTCGCCGCCCGGGGAGAGCAGCGGGGGAACTGACGGATGGACGACACGTCTCCGCTTTCGCAGATGTCGGAGCGGCAGAGGCTCGACGAGGTGGGAGAGTAGGGCCCACGGAGGTCGGACATGGGCGGAGCAATCCTGTGGGGTGTGGTCGCGGCCGCGCCGCTGTTCATCGGTGCGGTGCTCGCGCTGCTGCGCAAATGGCCACCGCGCTGGCTCGGCATCGTGCTCGGATTCGGTGCGGGTGCGCTGATGGCGTCGATCGCGTTCGAGCTCTGGGAGGAGGGGCTCGACCTCGCAGGTCCCATCCCGCTCGTGACCGGTGTCGCAGCCGGTGCGATCAGCTACTACATCGCCGATCGCATCCTCGATGCCCGAGCAGCGAAGACCAAGGAGCAGGCGGGCGGAGGCCAGCTCGCCGTAGGCGCTCTGCTCGACGGCATCCCGGAGCAGCTGGTGCTCGGCATCGGTCTCGCCTCCGGTGAACCGGTCAGCATCGCGCTCGTGGTCGCCATCCTGGTCTCGAACCTGCCGGAATCGATCGGCTCGGCAGCCGACCTGCTCGAGGGTGGCATGACGAAGTCGCGGGTGCTGTGGCTCTGGGCGGGGGTCGCCGTGGTCTGTGCTGCCGCGACGGTTGCGGGTTTCGGTCTCGCGAGCATCACCGGCGATGACTTCCGCTCGGCAGCGAGCGGATTCGCGGCCGGTGCTCTGCTGGTGATGCTGGTCGACTCGATGATCCCCGAGGCGCAGTCCAAGGCCAAGGAGTCGACGGGACTCGCAACCGTGCTCGGTTTCGCGCTCGCCGCGGGCCTTGCTCTCGCATCCTGAAGCTCGGCGCCCACCCGCCACCCGGCGGACGGACGTCGCGAGATCGGCGTCGGCTGGCGGGTTACCCTCGGGTGCGGCGTGCAGGAGGCTGGCGGGACGCCGCTGCGATGGCGGCCGAGTACAGAGGACAAAGGAGTTCTGATGACTGACACGACCCTGGCGCGACCGCCCTTCGATCCCGAGCTCGAGGCCGCACTCGCCCTCGTGGGCGACCAGCTGCCGTCGACGCTGACGCCCGAGATGATCCCCCTGCTGCGCCAGTCGCCGGTCGCCGGAGAGGACGAGATCTTCGCGGTGCTCGACGACCGCGGTTTCACTCGACGCGATGTCACGATCGCCGGCTACGACGGCGACGAGATCGTCGTTTCCGTGATCGAGAAGGAGGGCCGCACGGGCACGGGCCCCGGCTTCTTCCACACTCACGGCGGCGGCATGATCATCGGCAACCGCTGGCTCGGTGTGGCCGGCTTCCTCGACTGGGCCGAGCGCTTCGACGGCGTGATCGTCACGGTCGAGTACCGCCTCGCCCCCGAGTTCCCCGATCCGTACCCGGTGGAGGATTGCTACGCGGGCCTGCTGTGGACCGCCGAGCACGCCGAGGAACTCGGCATCGACCTGTCGCGCCTGATGATCGGCGGCGGCAGTGCCGGTGGTGGGCTGGCCGCGGGCACCGCCCTGCTCGCCCGCGATCGGAAGGGCCCCGAACTGATCGGCCAGCTGCTCATCTACCCGATGCTCGACGACCGTGATGAGTCGGTGTCGACCCGGCAGATCGACGGGATCGGGGTCTGGGATCGCGGCTCGAACGTGACCGGGTGGACGGCTCTCCTGGGTGACCGCGTCGGCACGGACGATGTGTCGATCTACGCCGCCCCCGCACGAGCGACCGACCTGAGCGGATTGCCGCCCGCGTTCATCGACTGCGGCAGTGCCGAGGTGTTCCGCGACGAGGACGTCGCCTACGCCACGAAGCTCTGGGAAGCCGGCGTGCAGGCCGAACTGCACGTGTGGGCCGGAGGCTTCCATGCGTTCGAGGCGTTCGCCCCTCATGCCGCAGTCTCGCAGGCCATGCTCGCGGCGCGCGACAACTGGGTGAACCGCCTGCTCTCCTGAATCCGGCGCACCCTACGGGGTCGCGTATCGACCCCGTAGGGTGGAATTCCCGCGCGCGATGGAGCCCGATATGCAAGATCTGCTGGGGCGTCTCACCGCCCTCGACCCGGATGCCAGCGAGACGCTCAAGGTCGTCACCTACTTCGACGCCCTCGTCGCGCGCGCCGTGGGTGTCGAGAGCATGCTGCGGGGCGCGGCGGTGCTCAGCGGCGCGACCGTGGGACAGCGCGACGGTCGACAGATCGTGCGCGTGCGGGCTGACGGCGTGCGCATCGATCCCGTCGAACCGTCTCACTCGTGGGCCGTGCGAGAGAGCGGGCCGGATGCCATCGCCTGGATCGAACGCGATGGCGATGCGCATACGAACGACGCGATGATCCTCGAACGGCTCAGCCTCGCCCTCGGCATCATCCGCGCGCGTCGTTCGGTCGGTCCGGAGAGCGCGGTCGAACTCGCCATCAGCTCATACGCAGGCACCGAGGAGAGAGCCGCAGCGCTGCCGCGGCTCCGGCTCTCCGCGAATGCGCTGCGGCTGGTCGCCTCGCCTCCCGATCCGGCGCCGCTTCCACAGCATCCCTCGGCCGTGGTCGCCACCAGGCACGGCCTCACTCGTGCGACGATCCTGGATGCCGATACGGATGCCGTGCGGGCCTGGTCCGAGAGTGCTGGACTGCGCCTGGGGCTCGGCGTCGCGGGCCCGGGTGAGCGGCTTCCCGAATCATGGTCGTCGGCCCTGGTCGCGGTCCGTCTGACAAGCCACATGGAGCCGGTGGTCGATGCCGCCGACCTCGGGGCGATGCTGCTCGTCGCGGAGGCCGCGGAGTCGAGCCCGCTCCATCCGGATGCTGCGGCACTCGCGGCACTCGACGAGCGCAGCAGGGAGATGCTCGAAGCGGTCGCCGAAGAACAGAGCGTGCGAGCTGCGGCCCTGCGCCTCGGACGACACCACTCGAGCGTGCAGGAGCGATTGACCGCCCTCGTGGAGATCCTGGGTTACGACCCGCGCTCGTCTCGAGGGCACGCACGATACGTGCTCGCGAGGATGCTGCTGACGCTCGGGTCCTGAGCGTCGCGACCGAGTCTCACTCGAAGCCCGGATACTCCTGCAGCTTCGACTGGAACTCCTCACGATCGGCCTCGCTGAGCACGCCGCTGGCGATCACGGTGAGCTGCAGGCCCTCGAGCGGCTCACCCGTGCGGGCATTCTGTGCTTCTCGGGCGGCGAGGAATCCGCCGTCGGGATCGTTCGAGAGGTCGTTGATGCTGGCGTAGAAGCGCAGCGGATCGGGGAAGTTCTCGGTGTAGTACTCCCACGTCGTCTGCGTGCGCGGGTCATCGCTGCCGTACAGCTTCGCGATCATCGCGGGATCGATGCCTGACACTCTCGGATCGTTGAAGGAGTACAGGTCCCACAGTCCGTGCTGGACGACGACCTCGCTGATCACGGCCATGACTTCGAGTTTGCGGTCGTAGTCCTGGATGGGCTCGTTCGTCGCCCAGGCCGCCGTGGTGTACTCGACCAGCATCGACTCGCCGCCGTAGCCGTTGCGTTCGGGGCGCAGATCTTCGCCGCCCACCTGCACCCAGGTGTAGCCGAACTCCTCGGTGAGTCGCGCGCGGATGTCGGTGAACATCGCCTCGGACTGCGCACGCACCTCTTCGAGGGACTGCTGCGTGAGCGTCTGCTGCGTGTCTGTGCCCTTGATCCCCGGGTACGCTTCTGCATGCTTCTGCGCGGCGGTCTTCGTGCCCTCGTAGTTGCCGGAAGCCGAGGTCTGCAGCGCGCTGATGCCGCCGACGGTCGCGACGTTGAACAGGATCGTCACGACGAGCGCGATCGCTCCGAGCCTCCGTCCCCTGGCCGAGAACAGGGCGGCGACGACGGTGGCGACCACCACGAGTTGCAGCGCGAGCATGGTCACGCCGTAGAGGATGTCGGTGCCACCGGCGACCAGGGTGCCGATCAGGATCAGTGCGAACAGGATGGCAGTGGTGAGCGTGATCCAGCCGAGTGCGTTCGACGGCTTCTTCGGGTCGTCTTCGGGTGCGACTGTCACGGTCGAGGGAGCCGGCCTGGATCCTGTGGCATCGCGCCGCGCACCGCGGTACCCCCCGGGTGGAGGAAGAGGCGGTGCACCCTCGGTTCCCGCGAGGTAGCGCGCCCGCTGCTTCTCGTGATCCATCACCACGGCTTTTCCGTTCCCGAATCGCCGGGGTCGTCGCCCTGCTGCTGATCGCGTTCCTGGGTGCCCTGTTCGAGTTTGTCCTGGAGGCCCTTCAGCTTGTCCTCTGAGGGCTGCTCTCCGTCGCCGGGTTGCGGCTGGGGCTGGGGCTGCTGCTCCTGCTCCTCCTGCTGCTGCTTCTGCTTCAGTCGATCTTCGGTGCTGTCGAGCGAATCCGACATGTCGCGCTGCGGATCGGGGGACTGCTGCTGGGCCTCTTCACTGCGGCACGCCTCCGGCGTCTCGACCGTGATCGTCAGCGCCTCGCCGTAGAGCTGCGCGGCGGTCGCACCATCACCGTCGGCGCGCGCGGCGTCGGCCATGCGCTCGACGACGAGTGCGAGGTTGATCCGCACCCCGCACACCTCCAGCCCGGTCGCGAGGTCGAGCGCCTCTTCGAGCCGGGCCCGTGACTGCGGCAGCTGCTCTGCCGCGCCGAGCGCCGTGCCGATGTTGAACGGCGCCTTGAAGGGCTCGAACCAGTTCAGGAAGTCTTGCCCGCGCGCGGACGCCTCCGCCCCGGCGAAGTCATCGGCCACGTAGGCGGTGATGGCCTGGTGGGCGAAGGCGTACATCGTCAGGAGCTTGCCCACGAAGAACAGGGCGGCCAGCGTGAGCGGGAGTGTTCCGATCGCGACCCATCGACGGATGCTGCGGCGCCGACGGTTGGACCGGAGCAGCGCGGCAGCGTCGCTGGACACGGTCACGAGGACCCTCCTTGTTCGGATCGAAGTTGGCGCGGTGCGCGCAGCCGGCGAAGCCTCGCGATCAGCATCGTGGCGCGGGTGAGCTCGACGCCGAGGATGGCGAGGGCCACGAGCGCCGCGATCCAGTAGAGCTCGGTGACGTTTCCGACCTCGCCGGACTCGGCGTAGGAGGTTGTCGTCGAGGGCGCCTCCGGCAGCGCGGGTACGGTGTCCGCGGTCCGAAGCTCGTACTCGACTCCGAGCTGACCCGCGATCGCCTCGAGGTTCGTCTCGTCGATCACCGAGAGAGCGTCGGCGCCCTGGTACTGGATGTAGTCGCCGCTCTGGTCTGAGATGCCGCCCATCGTGATTCGCATCGGACCGCCTGTGGCCGTGCCGTAGCCGAAGACCGCTCCGGAATCCGTGTACTTCTCGCTGGAGCTGAACGATTCCGGCGGTGTGTCGACCGTCTGCTCTCCGTCGCCGAAGTAGAAGACCATGCGCGAGCGGTCGGGCGACGACTCGGCGGCCGAAGCGAGAGTCTCCGACAGCAGATCTGCCGCGATGCCGATCGAGCTTCCGCGCGACTGGCTGGTGACCTCGGGGCGCAGTACTTCGAGTGAGCCCATCAATGCCGTGGTGTCGGTGGTCAGGGGCATGCGCAGTTCGGCCGCCGCATCCGAGGTGATGAGTGCGAAGCGTGCTCCCGGATACTCCTCGACGAGCGCCCGCACGTCTTCGCGGATGCCGTCGAGCCGCGGTTCGCCGTCGCCCCAGTCCTCTGCCACGATGCTCGCCGTCGTGTCGACGACGAGCACGATGTCTGTGTCGGTCGCGAGTGTCTCGGAGGTGCCGCCAGGGATGCCGGGGCGCAGCAGCATCGTGCAGCAGGCGAGCACCAGCACCAGACGCATCGCCCAGAGCGCACGGTGACCGGCGAGTGCGCGGGGGTCGGTGGTCGAGACACCGGCCGACTTCGGCGGCCGCACCAGGATCCAGATGGCGAGAGCGGCGACGGGTGCTGTCAGCAGTGCGATCAGCAGCGGGTCGAGCACGGGTTGGAAGATCACAGTCGAACCCTCCACAGCACCACGACGAAGGCGAGCAGGCACATCGACAGCACCACGATCCACAGGTTCGGGGTGTCGGTCCAGACCACCTGCGCCTCGCCGCGCAATTCGGTCGCCTCCTGCTCCTGCACCTGGGTGACGATGTCGGAGACGGTCGTCGTGTCGCGCAGTCCGAAGGCCGCGCCGCCGGTCGCCTCGGCCGCTGCAGTGAGCTCCGCGCTGACGTCGGCGTCCTTGCCCTGAACCGGGTTCAACGCGAAGACGCGCACGTCCTTCGAGGCGGCGTAGGCGGCCGCTTCCTGGAGCGTCACGATCGAGGCGCCGTTGACCTCGTTGTCCGTGGCGAAGATCACCGATCGTGAGCGGTCGTCGTCCGGACGGTCGAAGCCCATGGTGCACGCCGCGAGCCCGTCGCCGATCAGGGATGCGCCGTTGCCGTTGAGCGTGCCGATCCAATGCTCGGGTACCGCATCTCCGAAATCGAAGCTCCGGGTGATGCTCTCCAGGTGCTCGCGCACGAAGTCGTAGTCGTCGGTCAGGGGGAAGATCTGCACGGGCGAGCTGTTGAAGATCGTCAGGCCGATCCGCTCGCCCTCGAAGCTGTCCAGAAGCTCGTCGAAGACGTTCAGCACCTCGACGTCGACCTCGGTCATCGAGCCGGAGACATCGAGACACAGCATGATGTCGCGGCTCGTGTTGACGGGCTGGACGGTCTGCGCCGACATCGGCCGTGCGGCCACGACGCCGGCGGCGACTGCGGCGATCGCTCCCAGGGCGAGGATCCCGGAGAGCGCGACTGCCCGCCGCGCAAGCGCCCGGCGAAAGGTCGGCAGCGTGCGCAGGCGCTCGGCGCGGGCGACGCGGGCAGCGGCACCGCCACTGGCTCGACCGCCTCGCCGGAGTCCGAGGACGAGGCCGATCGTGAGCGCGATCAATACGACGGCGATCGCTGCCATCAGCATCCAGACGTTCGCTAGTGCCACGCCCGCACCACCGTTCTGGCCGCCTCGGCGCCGGCCACCGGGTCGATCACCGGTCCCGGGCGGAAGATGCTCGGGTAGTAGTGCCTGCCCAGAGCATCGACGAGAGCAGGATGCACGCCGCGTGCCACGAGGTCGTCGAGTGCGAGCACCGGAGCCTCCAGGCCGCTGTACTCGTTCACGAAGGTTCGCACGACCCGACTCAGCTCGAGGTTCGCCTGCCGAGCGGAGATGCGGCGTTCGGTGTACTCGGACTCGATCTGCTGGATGCGCGCCAGGTACTCGGTGCGCAGCTGCGAGAGCACGTCGATGATCAGCGGCGCGTGACCTGCCTCTTCATCTGCGTACGACAGGGTGCGGCGGGGGCGGGTGAGCGCGATCAGCAGCCAGGCGCCGGCGATGAGGAGAGCCAGGATGCCGAATGCGAGCAGCATCCATCCCCAGCCGTACTGGGCGGGCGGGTAGAGCTCGTCAGAACCGGGCATTCGACCTCCGATTCAGCAGCTGCAGCAGCTGCGCGACCGCGTCGTCCTGGCCGTCCAGAGTCGAGTGGCTGATCTCCATGCGCGTGAGGAGCTCGGCGAGGTGCGCGGCGTCGGCTTCGCGTTGCGCAGTCAGCTCCTGCACGATGCCGCGGTCGCCCTGCACGAAGCCCGGCACCTGCCAGCGGCTGTCCGCGTCGCTGCGGATGCGTCCGGTCGCATGGTCGAGCACGGGATCCGCGTCGCGCAGGGTGAGCCACAACACGTCGTGCTGCACGCGCAGCCGGCGCAGCATCCGCTCGGTCTCGCTCGTCACGGGAGCCTCATCGGTGATCACGACCACGATCATCCGGCGGGAGATCGTGCGGGTGACGAACGAAAGGAGGGCATCGCGATCGCTCGGAGCACTGCTCTCGTCGATGGCCCGATCGATCGTGCGCAGGGCATGCTCCAACGCACCTTCGCTGCGGCCGGGTGCGAGGCGACGAACCTTCGACGAGTCGCCGTAGACCGTGCTGAAGTCGTCGCCGTGGCGCAGCGTCAGCACGCCGAGCACCCCGGTCGCGAGGATCGCGAGCTGCTTCTTCGACTGCTCGTCGGCGGCGAGGGCCGACATCGAACGGCCGGAGTCGACCACGAACAGCACGGTGTGCATGCGCGTCGCTCGCGAGCGCTTCACGAGCGGTGTTCCCAGCCGGGCGGTCGCCCGCCAGTCGATGTCGCGCACCTGATCGCCGTACTCGTACTTGCGCAGGTCTTCGAAGTCGAGGCTCCGCCCGTGCAGCAGCGACGCGTAGGCGCCGTCGAGCGCGTGCAGCGACTTGCGCGTCGAGTGGATGAAGAGCTTGCTCTTCACCTGCGTGATCAGGCTGGCCATGGACGGGTCAGGGCGTGGGAACCGACGCGAAGATCTGGTCGATGATCTCTTCGCTGCGCACGCCTTCGGCGTCAGCCTCGAATGTCAGCAGCACGCGGTGGCGCAGCACGAGATGCCGCAGTTCGCGGATGTCCTCGGGCAGCACGTGCGAGCGTCCCTTGAGCAGAGCCAGTGCGCGCGAAGCCTGGAGGAACGCGATGCTCGCACGCGGACTCGCGCCGTACTTGATGAAGCGGGCGCGCTCTTCGCCGATGTACGGCGCCGGGTTCCTGGTGACGTAGGCGATCGACACGATGTAGTTGCGGATCGCGGCGTCGACGTAGATGCGGCTCGCGACGTCTTGCAGCAGATGCACGTCGTCGAGGCTGACCGCGCCGGCCACGTGCCGGTCGGGATCGAGCACGCCGGAGTCGATGCGGCTGAGCACCTCCAGCTCCTCGGCGGGGCTCGGATACTCGACGATCTCCTTGAGCAGGAAGCGGTCCATCTGCGCCTCGGGCAGCTCGTAGGTGCCCTCCTGCTCGATCGGGTTCTGGGTCGCGATCACGAGGAACGGCTTGGGCAGGTGGTGGATCTCACCGCCGATCGTGGTCTGGTGCTCCTGCATCGCCTCGAGCATGGCGCTCTGCGTCTTGGCGCTGGAGCGGTTGATCTCGTCCAGCAGCACGAAGTTCGCGTGCACAGGGCCGAGCACGGTGCGGAACGAGCCCGTCGCTGCGTCATAGATCTGGCTGCCGGTGATGTCGCTCGGCAGCAGGTCGGGCGTGCACTGGATGCGCTTGAACCGAGCCTTCACCGTGTCGGCGAGTGTGCTGGCCGCGGTGGTCTTGGCGAGTCCCGGCACGCTCTCGAGCAGGATGTGGCCGCCGGCGATGAGCGACACGAGCAGGCTCGTCCGCAGCCGGTCCTGGCCGACCATCTTCGCGGAGTAGGAGGTGGAGATGACTCGCAGAACCTCGGAGGCCCTGGACATCTCGGCGTCGGTCGGTGCGCCGTTGGCAGGAGCAGGGGCGACCGCTGGCGCCGGGGCCTGCGCAGGAGCGGGCGGAGGCGGCGGTGCCGCGGGCTGCGGGGATGCGGCGTTCAGATCTTGCATGCTCTCTCCTCCTGGGGAGCATGGCGCTTCTCCCCCCAGCCAGGGTAGTCGCCGCATCTGCGTCCTACTCCCACGCCACCTCGTCCGGTGCCCACGCCTTCATTCGGCGCGCGGGTCCGGCAACAGAGTCGTCACTGGCCGAAGATCGTCGTGGTGGCTGCGATCCATCCGAATGCGAGAGCGAGGATCGTGAGGATGACCCAGATGCTCATGGCGATCGCGTTGAGGGCGATCCCCCATGCCGCCTGAGTGCGGGCGCGTGGCTCTCCTCGCAGGGACACGATCCCGAGGATGAGGCCGACGATGGGGACGAAGAACGTCCAGCCGGCGAACAGGGAGCAGATCCCAAGAACGAGGCTGACCGTGCCCTTCACGGTGGACGTCGCGGCCTCTGACGGCGCGGCGGAAACTGGAGTGGAGACGCTGGTTGACATGCCATCAACGCTAGGACGAGCCTCAGCGGGTCGGCATCAGCCCGAGGTACCGAGGTCGTACCTCCAGCGGATGATTGCACCTCTCGCAGATGTTCGCCTCACGGACCGTTCCCGCGGCGTCCGTCTACTCCGACCGCCGGTCGAGGAACAGGAGCTCGAGCGGCGAGGCGAGGAGCGCATCGACTCCCTTGGCGAAGGCCTGGAAATGCGGTGTCGAGAAGTGGGTGTCGAGTGCAGCCTGGTCGTCGAACGCCTCCCGCATGTAGAACGTTCCGGGCTCGCTGCGCGACTCGAACAGCACGTAATCCTGGTTGCCCGGCTCTGCTCTGGTCGGCTCGATCAGACGCTGCAAGGCCGCGAGCAGCGCGTCGCGGCGATCGGGAAGCGCGCGCAGAATCGCGAGGCTGTACAGCGGATCCGATGAATGTGTGGACATGGTGCGGTCCTTCTTTCGGGGAGGTCGTGCGCGGCGCGACTGCCGCGGCTTCCAGTACTACTCGAAGGGGAGCAGTTACCCGCAAGGAGTACTGGTAACTTTCGGATACCATGAGCGGATGACATCACTCAGCACCTGCGCCGTCGGCAGGCCTCACGACGTCTACGACTCCCAGTGCCCGTGCCGTG
>JBOGEI010000090.1:0-15645 GCA_050701935.1 Microbacterium sp. | reverse complement strand
GCCGAACACCGCGGCCGACACCGTGTAGACCAGGCCCATGTTCGCGATCGGCACCAGCAGAAGCGAGCAGGCCACGGTCGCCCAGGCGTAGAGGATGACCTGGAGGCCGACCTGCGAGGCGTTGCGCGTGACGCCCAGCATGGGCACGTCGACGTCTTCGTAGTCGTCCTTGTACTTCATCGACAGCGGCCAGTAGTGCGGCGGCGTCCAGAGGAAGACGAGGAGGAAGAGGATGAATGCGGGCCAGTCGAGCGAACCGGTGACGGCGGACCAGCCGATGAGCACCGGGAAGCAACCGGCGATGCCGCCCCAGATGATGTTCTGCTCGGTGCGCCGCTTGAGGATCATCGTGTAGATGACGACATAGAAGAAGATGGCGGCCGCCGAGAGGGTCGCGGTGAGCCAGTTGGTCGTGGCGAGGAGCCAGACCGTCGAGGCGATCGCGAGGGTCCACGAGAAGATGAGCGCGCCGCGCGCGCTGACCTCGCCCGTGACCAGCGGCCGGTTCTCGGTGCGGTGCATGTGCGCATCGATGTCGCGATCGAGGTACATGTTGAACGAGGCGGCCGAACCCGCGCTCAGCGACCCGCCGATGACGGTGGCCAGCACGAGCCAGAGGTTCGGCAGGCCTCCCTGCGCCAGGAACATCACCGGCACGGTCGACACCAGCAGCAGCTCGAGGACACGCGGCTTGGTCAGCGTGATGTAGGCCTTCACCGTGCGACCGACGGACGACTTCCTCACGGTCTGATCAGACATCGTCGAGATATCGATCGCCTCCTCCGCACATGTGACCGGACAACCTCTCCAGTGTATGACACGGGATGACGTCATCCGGCTCGCGGGCCCGCGTAGCGCATCTCACGTCACCGCTATGCTGAAAACACTCGCGCGCCCGGCGATGTGCACACCTCTCCGTGATGATGCGGATGCGCCAGGGAATACGGGCGCCCTCGAAACTGTCGGAAAGGGCATGAACGTGTCGGAATTGCAGTGGGATGAGATCGATCGGCGCGCGGTGGACACCGCTCGAATCCTGGCGGCTGACGCCGTGGAGAAGGTCGGTAACGGTCACCCCGGCACGGCCATGAGCCTCGCTCCGGCCGCGTACCTCCTCTACCAGCGAGTGCTCCGGCACGACCCGACCGACACCGACTGGCTCGGACGAGACCGGTTCATCCTGTCTGTCGGGCACTCCTCCCTCACCCAGTACGTCGAGCTCTACCTCGGCGGCTTCGGCCTCGAGCTCGACGACCTCAAGGCCCTGCGCACCTGGGGTTCGCTCACGCCGGGGCACCCGGAGTACGGGCACACCAAGGGTGTCGAGATCACCACCGGCCCGCTCGGCCAGGGACTCGCCTCCGCCGTGGGATTCGCCTACGCGGCCCGCTACGAGCGCGGCCTGTTCGACCCGGAGGCGGCAGCGGGCACCAGCCCGTTCGACCACTTCGTCTACGTGATCGCCGGCGACGGCGACCTGCAGGAGGGCGTGACCAGCGAGGCCTCCTCGCTGGCTGGCCACCAGCAGCTCGGAAACCTCATCGCGATCTACGACTCCAACCAGATCTCCATCGAGGACGACACGAACGTCGCCTTCACCGAAGATGTGGCGAAGCGCTACGAGTCCTACGGCTGGCAGGTGCAGGTCGTCGACTGGAAGAAGACCGGCGAGTACGTCGAAGACGTCGCCGAGCTCTACTCCGCGATCGAGGCCGCCAAGGGCGAGACCTCGAAGCCGTCGCTCATCATCCTCAAGACCATCATCGGCTGGCCGTCGCCGGGCAAGCAGAACTCCGGAAAGATCCACGGCTCCGCCCTCGGTGCCGATGAGCTCGCCGCCACCAAGAAGGTCCTCGGCTTCGACCCCGAGCAGACCTTCGTCGTCGCGGACGACGTGATCGCGCACACCCGCGGTCTCGCCGCCCGTGCCGCCGATGCCCGTGCCGCGTGGCAGGAGTCGTTCGACGCCTGGGCCGCCGCGAACCCCGAGAAGAAGGCTCTGCTCGACCGCCTCGAGGCACAGGAGCTCCCCTCCGACATCACGGGCGCGCTGCCGGTCTTCGAATCGGGCAAGGAGGTGTCGACCCGCGCCGCATCCGGTCAGGTCATCAACGCCCTCGCCGCAGAGCTGCCGGAGCTGTGGGGCGGTTCGGCCGACCTCGCCGAGTCGAACCTCACCACCATCAAGGGCGCGCCGTCGTTCATCCCCGCCGAGTGGTCGACCCACGAATGGTCGGGCAACCCCTACGGCCGGGTGCTGCACTTCGGCATCCGCGAGCACGCCATGGGTGCGATCGTCAACGGCATCGTGCTGCATGGTCCGACCCGCGCGTTCGGTGGAACGTTCCTGATCTTCAGCGACTACATGCGTCCTTCCGTGCGCCTGGCCGCACTCATGAACGTGCCGAGCATCTTCGTCTGGACCCACGACTCGGTCGCCCTCGGTGAGGACGGCCCGACCCACCAGCCGATCGAACAGCTCGCGACGCTTCGCGCGATCCCGAACTTCTCGGTCGTGCGCCCCGCGGACGCGAACGAGACAGCTGCGACGTGGCTCGAGATCCTCCGCCGCCACGAGGGGCCGACGGGCATCGCCCTTACCCGCCAGAACATCCCGGTGTTCGAGCGCGGCGAAGGTGCAGCCTCCGGCGACGTCTTCGCTGCGGCCGACAACGCGGCCAAGGGCGCCTACGTCCTCGCCGAGGCTCCGAACGGATCGCCGGACGTCATCATCATCGCCACCGGCTCCGAGGTGCAGCTCGCCGTCAACGCCCGCGAAGCACTCGCTGCCGAGGGCGTGAACGTCCGTGTCGTCTCCGCTCCTTCGCTGGAGTGGTTCGACGAGCAGGACGCCGCCTACCGCGAGAGCGTGCTGCCGACATCCGTCACGGCCCGCGTCTCGGTCGAGGCCGGTTCCGTGCTCACGTGGCGCGGCATCGTGGGCGACCGCGGCCGATCGGTCGGCATCGACCACTTCGGCGCCTCCGCCGACTACAAGACCCTCTTCGAGAAGTTCGGCATCACCACCGAGGCCGTCATCGCGGCCGCCCGCGAGACCATCGCGGCCAACAGCACCAAGGAGAACGCATGAGCACCCCCACCGCACAGCTCGCCGCCGCGGGCGTCAGCATCTGGCTCGACGACCTCTCCCGTACACGGATCTCGTCCGGCAACCTCGCCGACCTGATCTCGTCGCGCAACGTCGTGGGTGTCACGACCAACCCGACGATCTTCGCGAACGCGATCACCGACAAGAACGACACGTCCTACGACGCTCAGGTCACCGAGCTCGCCGCCTCCGGCGCCACTGCGGAGGAAGCGGTCTTCGCCGCAACGACGCAGGACGTCGCGGCTGCGCTCGACGTGTTCCGTCCTGTCTGGGAAGCCTCGAACCACGTCGACGGCCGCGTCTCGATCGAGGTCTCCCCCGACCTGGCGCATGAAACCGCCGGCACCGTGGCTCAGGCCAAGGAACTGTGGGCCAAGGTCGACCGCCCGAACCTTCTCGTGAAGATTCCCGCGACGAAGGCAGGCCTCCCGGCCATCGCCGAGGCCATCGGCGCCGGAATCAGCGTCAACGTCACGCTGATCTTCAGCCTGGAGCGTTACGCCGAGGTCATCGAGGCCTACCTGACCGGCCTCGAGACCGCGAAGGCCGCCGGCATCGATCTGTCGACGATCCACTCCGTCGCCTCGTTCTTCGTGTCGCGCGTCGACACCGAGACCGACAAGCGTCTCACCGCGATCGGCACGGACGCCGCCGAGGCGCTCAAGAGCAAGGCGGGCCTGGCCAACGCGCGCCTCGCCTACGAGCTGTTCGAGCAGTCCTTCGCCGGTGACCGCGCGAAGGCGCTGCTCGACTCCGGAGCGAACCCCCAGCGCCCGCTGTGGGCATCGACCGGTGTCAAGGACCCCGCGCTCCCCGACACGCTGTACGTCACCGAGCTGGTCGCTGCGGGCGTCGTCAACACGATGCCCGAGAAGACGCTCGAGGCCACGTTCGACCACGGCGTCGTCACGGGTGACACCATCACGGGCGGCTACGACGAGGCGCGTGCCGTGTTCGCCGGCATCGCCGAGGTCGGCATCGACTTCGCCGATGTCACCCAAGTTCTCGAGGACGAGGGCGTCGCGAAGTTCATCGACTCGTGGCACGACCTGCTGACCCAGGTCGCCGAAGGTCTGGAGTCGCAGCGATGACGTTCTCGATCCACACCTCCGGAGCGGCCCGCGCCGCGATCGACGAGACGGTGCCCAGCCTCGTCCACGATCTGATCGCCTCACGTATCACCGGTGGCGACGCTACGCTCTGGGGTCCTGCGGCCGAGGCAGAAGCCTCCGTCCGGCTCGGATGGGTCGAGGCCGTGTCGGTCTCGCGCCCGCTGGTCGCCGAGATCGTCGCGCTGCGTGCCGATCTGAACGCCAAGGGCGTCACCCGCGTCGTGCTCGCGGGCATGGGCGGCTCATCGCTCGCTCCCGAAGTCATCGCGCAGACCGCGGGGGTGCCGCTGACGATCCTCGACTCGACCGCTCCCGGCCAGGTGCTCGCGGCCCTGGACGAAGGCCTCACCGACACCGTCCTGGTCGTCTCCTCGAAGTCGGGCTCCACGGTCGAGACCGACTCGCAGCGCCGCACTTTCGAGGCCGCGTTCCGCGACCTCGGGATCGACCCCGTCGAGCGCATCGTGGTCGTCACCGATCCCGGATCCCCGCTCGACGTCTCGGCCCGTGAAGCCGGATACCGCGTCTTCAACGCAGACCCGAACGTCGGCGGGCGCTACTCGGCTCTCACCGCATTCGGTCTGGTGCCCTCAGGACTGGCCGGCGTCGACATCGATGAGCTGCTGAACGAAGCAGAGGCATCGTCGCTCGAGGTCGCGATCGACTCGGCCGAGAACCCGGCTCTGCGTCTGGGCGCGGCCATCGCTGCGACGAACCCGCGGCGCGACAAGCTCGGTCTCATCACCGACGGCACCCACATCAAGGGTCTCCCCGACTGGATCGAGCAGCTCATCGCGGAATCGACCGGCAAGGAGGGCACCGGAATCCTCCCGGTCGTGCTGCTCCCGGTCTCTCCGGAGCTCGATCCCGTGCCGGCAGACCTGCAGATCGTCCGCCTGGTCGACGACGCCAACGAGTTCCACCTGCACGAGCGTCATGAGGGCGAGATCCTCGTCAGCGGCACTCTGGGCGCCCAGCTCATCGTGTGGGAGTACGCCACGGCGATCGCCGGTCACCTGCTCCGCATCAACCCGTTCGATCAGCCCGACGTCGAGTCGGCGAAGATCGCCGCCCGCGGACTCCTCGACGCCCGCCCGGAGCCGACGGCTCCGGCATTCGTCGAGAACGGCGTCGAGGTGCGCGTCTCCGATCCGGCTCTTGCCGCCTCCGGCAACGTCGAAGGCGTGCTCGACGCGCTCTGGGCTCAGCTTCCGGCAGACGGCTACGTGTCGATCCAGGCATATGTCAACCGCCTCGAGGTGCCCCAGCTCCAGGGCCTGCGCGAGCTCGTCGCTGCGGACTCGGGGCGACCGACGACGTTCGGATGGGGACCGCGGTTCCTGCACTCGACCGGTCAGTACCACAAGGGTGGCCCGGCGCAGGGCGTGTTCCTGCAGATCCTGGAACGCACCGAGGTCGACCTCGAGATCCCGGACCGTCCCTTCACCTTCGGCCAGCTCATCCAGGCTCAGGCCGCGGGTGACGCGGCTGTGCTCGCCGAACACGGCCGCCCCGTCGTCACGCTGACGATCACCGAGTCCTCGGACGACGTGCTCGCCCTCTTCGAAGCCGCACAGAAGTAACAGCAGGAGATTCCCCCACTGATGTCTGTTCCCATCTCGCGCGGGCACAACCCGCTGCGTGACCCCGACGACCGCCGTCTCAACCGGATCGCCGGGCCCAGCGCCCTCGTGATCTTCGGCGTCACCGGAGACCTGTCACGCAAGAAGCTGATGCCCGCGGTCTACGACCTCGCCAACCGCGGCCTGCTCCCACCGGGGTTCGCCCTGGTCGGGTTCGCCCGCCGGGACTGGGAGGACCAGGACTTCGCACAGGTGGTCTACGACGCTGTCAAGGAACACGCGCGTACGCCGTTCCGCGAGGAGACCTGGACTCAGCTGCTGCAGGGCATCCGTTTCGTCTCCGGCGAGTTCGACAATCCCGACTCCTTCCGCAAGCTCCGCGAGACCATCGAGAAACTCGACATCGAACGCGGCACCATGGGCAACCACGCGTTCTACCTGTCGATCCCGCCGAAGGACTTCCCGCTGGTCGCCAAGCAGCTGAAGGACTCCGGCCTCGTCGGCGAGAACAGCGACGACGACGAGCGTTGGCGTCGCGTCGTGATCGAGAAGCCGTTCGGACACGACCTCGAATCCGCTCGGGCCCTCAACGCCGCACTCGAGGTCGCCTTCCCGGCGGACTCGATCTTCCGCATCGACCACTACCTCGGCAAGGAGACGGTCCAGAACATCCTGGCTCTGCGCTTCGCAAACGAGCTGTACGAGCCGATCTGGAACCGCAACTACGTCGACCACGTGCAGATCACCATGGCCGAGGACATCGGCGTCGGCGGGCGTGCCGGGTACTACGACGGCATCGGTGCGGCTCGCGACGTGATCCAGAATCACCTGCTGCAGCTGCTCGCGCTCACCGCGATGGAAGAGCCGATCAGCCTCTCCGCCGAGCACCTGCGCGCGGAGAAGGAGAAGGTCCTCGCGGCGGTGCACGTGCCGGACGACCTTTCCCTCGCCACCGCCCGCGGTCAGTACGCGGGTGGATGGCAGGGTGGCGAGAAGGTCACCGGCTTCCTCGACGAGGAGGGGATGAATCCCGAATCGACCACGGAGACGTACGCCGCGATCAAGCTCGAGATCGACACGCGCCGCTGGGCGGACGTGCCGTTCTACCTGCGGACGGGAAAGCGTCTCGGACGACGCGTCACCGAGATCGCCGTGGTGTTCAAACGTGCCCCTCAGCACCTCTTCGGCCGCGGCAACGCCTCGGAGCTCGGCCAGAACGCGCTCGTCATCCGCGTTCAGCCGGACGAGGGTGTCACGATCCGCTTCGGCTCGAAGGTTCCGGGCAGCGGCAGCAACGTCCGTGACGTGACGATGGACTTCGGATACGGGCACGCCTTCACCGAGGCGAGCCCTGAGGCCTACGAGCGCCTGATCCTCGACGTGCTCCTCGGCGACCCGCCGCTGTTCCCCCGTCACGAGGAGGTCGAGCTCTCCTGGAAGATCCTCGACCCGGTGGAGAAGTACTGGGCGGCCGTCGGCGGTCCGGTGGAGCAGTACGCACCCGGTTCCTGGGGTCCGGCATCCGCCGACGACCTCTTGGCCCGCGACGGACGAGTCTGGAGACGCCCGTGATCATCGATCTTCCCGACACGACGGTCAGTCAGGTCGCCAAGCAGCTCGTCAAGGTTCGTGAAGAAGGTGGAGCGGTCGCACTCGGTCGCGTCCTCACCCTCGTGATCTCGGCACGCAACGGTGTCGCCGAAGCTGCGATCGACGCTGCCAACGATGCCTCGCGAGAGCACCCGATGCGCGTCATCGTGATCACGACAGGTGACGGCGAGTCACGCCTCGACGCGCAGATCCGCGTCGGTGGCGACGCCGGCGCCAGCGAGGTCGTGGTCCTTCGCGCCTTCGGCGATGCCGCCAGCAACGAGGAGAGTCTGATCACCGGTCTCCTCCTGCCGGATGCTCCGGTGGTGGCCTGGTGGCCGGAGGCCGCCCCGGTGGCGCCTGCCCAGTCGCCGCTCGGCAAGATCGCCCAGCGACGGATCACGGATGCCGCGACCGCGACCGATGTGCGCGATCGTCTCGCCGTTCTCGGCGAGACCCACGCCCCTGGCGATACAGACCTGGCATGGACACGTCTGACGCATTGGCGGGAGCAGCTCGCCGCCGTCCTCGATCAGCCGCCGTACGAGCCGATCACCGGTGTCGAGGTGCGTGGTGCCGCGGCATCACCGTCCACCGCTCTGCTGGCGGCCTGGCTGCAGATGGCCCTGGAAGTGCCTGTGCGCTGGTCGTACGAAGACCCCGAGCACTGGGAAGAGGGCATCAAGTCGGTGCGTCTGACTCGCGAGTCGGGTGACATCCTGCTGGAGCGCCCGACGCCCGGCGTCGCCGTCCTCACCCAGCCCGGCCAGCCGAACCACGACCTTCACCTGCCCCGACGCACTCTGCGCGAGTGCCTCGCTGAGGAGCTGCGTCGACTCGACCCCGACGTCCTGTACGGTCGAGTCATCACCGAGGGCTGGGAGAAGCTGGGTCCGCCCGAGACAGGAGAGTGACGTCGATGACGACATCGTCCGCAGAGAAGCGGGTCGTGGTGGAAGCCACCCCCGCAGCTCTCGCCACCCGTGTGGCTGATCGATTCCTGACGCGCGTGCGCGCACGTACCCGCAACGGTCGGATCGCGCACATCGCCCTGACCGGCGGTTCGATGGGTGGTGCGGTGCTGCGCGCAGCGGCCGAGCATCCTCGGGCGTCCGAGATCGACTGGTCCCTCGTGCACTTCTGGTGGGGTGACGAGCGGTTCGTGCCGCGCGACGATGCCGACCGCAACTCGCTGCAGTCTCGCCAGGCGCTGCTGGACCATATTCCGGTGCCGGTGGAGAACGTGCACGAGGTGGCCGGTCCCGACAGCGGATTGACCCTCGACGAGTCCGCGGCGGCCTACGCGGCCGAGCTCGCCCGGTTCGGCAACGACGAGCACCCCTGGCCGTCGTTCGCGGTCTGCTTCCTCGGTGTGGGCCCTGATGGGCACATCGCTTCGCTCTTCCCGGATCGTGAAGAGGTCACGGTGACGGATGCGGCGGTTCTCGCCGTCCGCGACTCCCCGAAGCCGCCGCCCGAGCGCGTCACTCTCACCCGCCCTGTGCTCAATTCCTCGAAGCGGGTCTGGCTCGTGATGACCGGCGCCGACAAGGCGTCGGCACTGGGCCTCGCTCTCGCCGGGGCGAGCTACACGAGCGTGCCGGCCGCCGGAGCGAAGGGGCGCAAGCGCACGGTCTTCTTCGTCGACGAATCCGCAGCCTCCGAGGTCTCGGTCGACCTCATCGATCAGGCCTACTGAGCTCGTACGACTGCATACCTCGCCCACGAGCGGGCGAGAGTGTCTGTCACGAAATCGGCTTGTCGGTGCCGTCTCCGTGGCCGTCGGGTTCGGCGACGGCAGACGACGAGGGGTCGCTTCCACGAACGATCCCCAGGCCTTGACTGTCGCTGAGTACCTGCGGGTGGTATCGGGCGAGACCCACCACTCCCCACACGGCGATGGCTCCGGCGATCGCGAAGATCACCATGACCCACGGCGGAGCCGCCGCGGCCTCACCGAGGATGACCATGCCGATCACCACGGCGACGAGGGGGTCGACGACCGTGAGCCCGGCGATCACGAGGTCTGGAGGCCCTGAGCTGTAGGCGGTCTGAACGAAGTAGCCGCCCACTCCGGCAGCCGCGAGCAGGGCGACGACGCAGATCGCCGTGATCCACTCGAACTGCCCTGCCTCGATGCGCTTGATGACGACCTTCGCGAGGGTTGCGACGAAACCGTAGAGCACGCCGGCGCCGATCACGTAGAACAGTGCGCGCATGCGGTGTCGAAGAATCAGCCAGCATCCCCCGAGGATGATGATCACGACCAGCAGAAGCGCGAGGATCACGAACAGCTCGCGGTCGGTCACCTCTTGTTCAGTGGCGTAGATGGCGGCGAAGAAGACGAAGAGGAAGATCCCGCCGACGCAGCAGGCTATGGCCGTGAGCGATTGCTTGGTGGGTGCGTGGCCGGACACCCGCGCGTTCAGCAGGGTCGTGATCACGAGAGCGATCGCACCGAGTGGTTGCACGACGATCAGGGGGGCTTTCACGAGCGCCGCGAGCTGACAGACCACCGCGAGCCCGAGCATGAGCGTTCCGATGAGCCACGACGGCCGTGTGAGCAGCCGTTTGATCTGATCGAAGCTGAGTCCGGATGCGCCATCGGCACCACTGAGGCGTTCGACCTTCTCCACGCCGCGGTGCTGGTACTGCGCACCGAGCGACATGAACACCGCGCCCGCGAGAGCAAGCGGAATACCCAGGAGCAGGCCGGGGTTCTGGAAGGCGCCGACGAGCTGGTCGCCGACATCATCCACGGTGCTCATCCATACCCCAGCAGTCACATTACGACCCTACCCGCACAGCCGTGCCGACTAGGGTTGTGACGTGGCTGTACTTCCGATTCGCATCATTGGCGACCCCGTTCTGCACTCCCCCGCATCCCCCGTCGAAGAAATCACGGACGATGTCCGCACCCTCGTCGCCGACATGTTCGAGACCATGGACGCCGCGCCCGGAGTCGGGCTCGCCGCTCCGCAGGTGGGCGTGCCGCTGCGGATCTACACCTACGCGTACACCGATGACGACGATCAGCCGTGGCGCGGCGTGCTCATCAACCCGGTGCTGTGGATGGTGCCGCTCGAGCCCGGAGAGCCGGACCCGGATCTGGAGTCGGAGGGATGCCTCTCGTTCCCCGGCGAACGCTTCGCGCTGCGCCGTTCGGATCGTGTCCATGTGACCGCGACCGATCTGGAAGGGCAGCCGGTCTCCATCGATGTCGACGGGTGGCGTGCCCGCATCATGCAGCATGAGTTCGACCACCTCGACGGCATCCTCTACGTCGATCGCCTTTCCGACGGCGACTGGAAGACCGTGCAGAAGATCACACGCAAACGCGGGTGGGGACGCCCCGGTGCCAGCTGGATGCCCGGCGTGGACGACTTCGAGGCCTGAGCCACTCCCAGCAGCTCCATAGCTTCCTTCGAGTTGCGTCACAGACTCGCCGACGGATAGCGTATTCGCGGCGGGGGGTTTTCGTATGCCTCCGCATCACGCTTTCGGAGGGGACACCAAATCATGATGAAGTTGCGCACTCGACGTGCTCTGATGCTCGCGGGATCGGCAGTGGCTCTGTCAGTCGCTCTGAGCGGCTGCAGCGCTCTCAACAGCATTCTCGGCAGCGGCTCCGGCGACGCCAACCGCGATGAGGAGAGCGGCCAGGTCACCGAAAGCGCGAACGTCGGCGTCTTCTCCGTGAAGCTGGGCGACTGCATGCTCGACACCGGCAGCGGCATGCTCACCGACGCCAACATCCTCCCGTGCACCGACCCGCACGACCAGGAGGTGTACTACGAGATCACGATGCCGGACGGCGAGTTCTCCGACAGTGACATCGACGCCGCGACGCAGGAGTGCATCGGCGACGCGTACACCACGTTCGTCGGCGTCGGTTACCAGGACTCCGCACTCGATGTCACCACGCTCGTTCCCACCAAGGACTCCTGGGAGCAGAACAACGACCGCGTCATCCAGTGCATCATCTTCGACCCGGCCGGTCAGACCACCGGTTCGCTGGCCGGCGCCGCGCGCTGACCGACAGCTTCTCGACGAAGGGCCCCGCCGATCGGCGGGGCCCTTCTTCGTGTGACCGCGGTCAGCGATCTGATGCACGCAAAGCGAGCCACGCGGCGACGCGGTCGTCTGGGTCTGCGAGGGAGAGGCCGATCAGGTCTTCGATCCGCCTGATCCGTGTGGTCAGAGTCTGCCGATGGATCCGCAACCGCGCGGCGCTCTCCCCCCAGGCCCCGTTCGCGGCGAGGAAGACACGCAGCGTCTCGATGAGTTCCGGCTGCTGATCGCCCGCGCGCAAAGGATCGAGGAGCCGCCCGATGCGCCGAGTCTGATCAGGGTCGAGCTGGGCGAGGACGAACGACACGGTCGGAATCGACTCGTAGAGGGCTACGCGCTCACCTCCGGTGCGTGCCGACTCGTATGCCTGACGAGCTTCATCGACGCTGCGTGCCAGGGCGTCCGTACCGGCCTGCCGGCCCAGCCCGAGGTACAGGGTCGATGCGAATGCCCGTACTCGATGCGCGATCTCAGCCGCGTGCTCCTCGCGTACGACTCCGTGGATGACGCCGCGCTGGGTGGCGAAGACGTGCTCAGCGCCGAGCTCATCGAGCCACAGCGCGAGCAGGTGCTCAACGTCGACACCGCTCGTGCGCGACGCCAGGGCGAAGCCCACCAGGCTCCGCTCGTGCACTCCCCAGCGCCGGAGGAGGCGAGTCGCCTCCTCACCGCCTTCGAGTACGGTCGCGAGCATCAACGAACGGCCCAGCCGCTCGAGATGGCTGCTGTCTCTCGTCCTCATCACGAGATCGAGCAGCGCCGCGGCCTGCGAGCTGAGCTCCCTCCCACGACCCGAGCTGTCGTTGCGGGGCGCCGTGACCAGTTGCGCGGTGACGTCCTGCCCCGGACCGACCGGATGAACCTGGAGTGCATGGTGGCGCACTCGCACCGGGCGCCCGACCACGACCGCGACCGCGTCGTCGATGTGCAGGCTTCCCGCACCAGCGGTGGTGATCACCTCGCCGTGGCGATCCAGGAGCACCGCCCACCCGTCGATCCGATGCGCGAGTTCGGCGATGACACCTGTGATCCCGCTTCGTCGCGCGGCGAGCGTGAGAACCCGCATCGCAGACGTGATCGCCCTGGCTTCGGCGGCCTGGTCGACGGCGAGGAGTGCCGTGAGCGTCGGGAGCAGCAGTTCCTGGGATGTGCTGGTCCGCACTATCGCGCTCACAGCCCCATCCGCAAGCACTCGACGGATCGATGGCGTATCCGCGTGCGTGACCAGCACGACGTCACGGAGCAGCGCCAGACGGTCGGCATCATCTGAGAGGTCGAGGATCTCCGCCTCTTCTGCAACGACGAGGGTGACGAAGAGACTGTCGGTCGGAGCGCCGAATGACTCGAACGCAACGACCGAGTTCACATGCCGCGCACTCCTGACTTCAGCAAGCAGCAGCTCGCCTTGGAGGTATCGCGCCACGGAGGCGACATCGCGAGTCACACCTCGATCATACAAAATGTCGAATGCGTCGCGATCACTTCACACATTCGTCGAATGCTACGAGATCAACTCTCTCCTAGCATCGTCGGCATCCCCTCTCCCCCCGAAGGATGTCATGAAAGCTGTTGTCTTCCGCGATCCCCAGTCACCGATCGAGTTCGTCGATGTCGACCTCGCACCGCCGCGCGCAGGTGAGGTGCGCGTGCGCATCGCAGCCGCAGGCGTGTGCCACTCCGACCTGCACGTCAAACGAGGCGAGTGGGACGCTGCCGCTCCCCTGGTCATGGGCCACGAAGGCTCAGGAGTGGTGACAGAGCTCGGCGAGGGCGTCACCACCCTGGCCGTCGGCGATCACGTCGTCTTGAGCTGGGTACCGCCGTGTGGTGAGTGCCGCTACTGCCGCGCCGGTCACGAAGCGCGATGCCAGAAGGTCGCAACCGTGGTCGCGCCCCTGGGCGTCCTCTTCGACGGCACCTCCCGCCTCAGCCGTGACGGAGAGCAGCTGCATCACTACCTCGGGGTCTCCTCGTTCGCTGAGGAGGTCGTCGTTCCCGCCTCGGGCGCGGTGAAGGTCCGCGATGACGCCCCGCTCGACGTCGTCGCTGTCGTCGGCTGCGCCGTGGCCACCGGCGTGGGCGCCGTTCTCAACACCGCAGCTGTCGAACCCGGTTCCACCGTCGTGGTGATCGGCTGCGGCGGTGTCGGCCTCAACGTGGTCCAGGGAGCGCGCCTCGCGGGCGCCGAGCGCATCGTCGCGATCGACGTGCGCCCGGAGAAGACGCAGATGGCCCTGCAGTTCGGAGCCACCGACCGGATCGACGCCTCGCTGGGAGATGCCGTCGCCCAGTTGCGAGACCTCATCCCCGGCGGAGTCGACTACGCGTTCGACGCGATCGGACGCACGACGACGACCGAGCAGTCGATCCAGATGCTCGGACTCGGTGGAGCAGCCGTCATCGTCGGGCTCCCACCCACGGGCGCGCGCGCGTCTTTCGAACCGCTCGTCCTCGCCGAAGCTGATCAGCGCATCCTCGGCTCGAACTACGGCTCGGTCCGCCCGTCGATCGATGTTCCTGCACTCGTCGACCGCTACCTGGACGGCCAGCTCAAGATCGACCCGCTGATCTCCGGCCGACGCCCCCTTTCAGAAGCCGCAGCGGCACTCGACGACCTCGAGGCCGGATCAGTGCTCCGCACCCTCCTCATCCCCTGACCGCCACCTGCGGTCCTCACTCCCTGAAACCCGAATCCAGGAGAACCATGTCAGACACCGTCGTCGCCCCGCCTGGCGCACCTCAGGATGCCGGTCTTCGCACCGGCGTCATGAGCGGCCCCGAACTCGCCGCCCAGGCCATCGCCAATATCGCCCCCAGCGCCGTCATCGCCTTCACTGCGGCCGCCATCTTCCTCGGTGCCGGCAACGGCACCATCTACGCCTTCGCCCTTGCGACCATCGTCATCCTGTGCGTCGGCTACTGCGTGGTCGTGTTCGCCCGCAAGCACGCTTCGGCCGGATCCCTGTACACCTATGTCTCGAAGGGGCTCGGTCCGTTCGGCGCTTTCCTCGCCGGTGTCACGCTGCTGATCGGCTGCTTCGGCATCGCGGCGGCATCGCTCAGCGGCTCCGTCAGCTACATGGCGCAGTTCCTCAGCATGCTCGGCCTTCCGGCCCAGGGCCTGGGGTGGGACATCGGCCTCGCGATCGTGCTGGGTGGACTGGCGACGCTGTTCACGATCCGCGGCATCCGCCTGTCCGCACGAGTCTCACTCGTGCTCGAGCTCGTCTCGGTGGGGATCATCCTCGTCCTCCTCATCGCTGCTCTCGTCTGGGCGGGCCCCGCCGCCTGGGATCCCGCACAGGTGCTCGCCACCGGATCGTCATTCCAGGGCATCGCCTCGGGCATGGTGCTCGGTATCCTCGGCTTCGTCGGTTTCTCCTCGGCCGACGCGCTCGGTCGAGAGGCGAAGGAGCCGTACAAGGCCATCCCCCGCGCGATCATGTGGAGCGCGCTCGGTGTCGGCGTGCTGTACGTCTTCGCTGCGTACACGCAGATCACCGTGCTCGGCGACGACCTCGCCACCTCGTCCAGCCCTCTGGAGAGCATGTCGGCGCTGATCGGCATGCCCAGCTGGTTCGCTGCCGTGCTCACGTTCGGCGTCTCCGCGTCGTTCTTCGCCGTGGTGGTCGCACCTTTGAACGTGATCGGGCGCATCGTCTACGTGATGGGGAAAGAGGGCGTCGTGGCCGAGCGCTTCGGGCGCACTCACGAGCAGCACCTCACGCCCCACCGCGTCCTCATCATCGCCGGCGCAGCGGCTGTCGCCGTCGACATCGTGCTGCTGCTCTCGGGAGCCGCGACCGGAGAGATCCTCGTCTGGGTGAACACCTGGGGCACCTACGGCTACATGGTGGCCTATGCCCTCGTCGCGATCGCCTGCGTGGTCTACACACAGCGCGCCAAGATGCGCAACGGACTCGTGAAGGTGTGCGCGACCGTCGCCGTCGTCACCATGGCCTACGTGTTCTTCGCGAACGTCTGGCCCGTGCCGGCGTTCCCGTACAACGTGATCCCCTACGTGTTCCTCGCGACCGTCGCCCTGGCTCTCACGCGGTACGCCTATCTGGCCCGGCGTCGCCCCGAGGTCATCGCCCGCATCGGCAACACCGAGACGAGCGCGATGGAGGGCGTCGGCTGATCCGACATCCCCACAGACGAGTGGAGCCCCTCCGAGTGG
>JBOGEI010000089.1:0-15851 GCA_050701935.1 Microbacterium sp. | reverse complement strand
GTCGATGCCTGACCATGCGGTGCGTGCCGACATCATGCCTCCGTGGTGGATCGCGGGTTCGGGGAGATGGTGTCGATGCCTGACCATGCCGTGCGTGCCGACATCATGCCTCCCTGATGGTGGATCGAGGATCGAGGAGCGCGAGGATCACGTCGATCACGAGGTTCACGACGAGCACGCCGACGCCGTAGACGAGCACGATGCCCTGCACGACCGAGTAGTCCTTGCTGAGGATCGACTGCACGATCATGGTGCCAAGGCCCGGCCAGGCGAAGACGTTCTCCACCAGCACGGTGCCGGCGACCATGCCCGTGAGGAGGAGCCCGGTGAGGGTCAGGGTCGCGGTCATGGCGTTCGGCAGCGCGTGACGCGAGTAGATGCGGTGCGGCGCGAGACGTTTGGCCCGAGCGGTGCGGATGAAGTCCTGGCCGAGCACCGAGAGCACCTCGACCCGGATGATGCGCGAGAACACAGCGATCGGCCCGACCGCGAGCGCCACCACCGGAAGCACGAGTGAGAAGGGCGCCGTGTTGCCGGCCACCGGGAACCACCCCAGCGACACCGCGAACACGTAGACGAGGCCGACGGCGAGGAGGAACTCGGGGATGGCGGCGAGGATGACCGAGCCGGTGGCGAACGCGAGCTCGAGGCCGCGTCGCCGACCGCCGCGGGTGGCCACCGCCATGGTCACTCCGAGGGGGACCGAGAACAGCAGCACCAGCACGACCGCGAGCAGGGCGAGCTGCAGAGTCGCGGGGAGCCGGGTGGCGATGATCTCGGATACCGGCTGGCTGGTGATCATCGAGGTGCCCATGTCGCCGGTGAACAGCCCCCCGATGTAGCGGAAGTACTGCACGATCAGCGGCTGGTCGAGCCCGAGCGCCGCACGCCGGGCCTCGACGAGCTCGGCCGGAGCGTTCAGCCCGAGGGCTGCGCGCACCGGGTCGCCCGGCACGAGGTGGATCATGAGGAAGGCAGCCGTGACCAGCACCCACACCGAGAGCACGAACTGCCCTCCGCGCCGGACCAGGAAGGACACCCAGGGGTTGTCCGACCGTGCGGATCTGATCAGTATCGCCTGCGTGGCGGTGGTGCTGGCCATCGGCTGTCTCCGGTCTTCGGTCTACTCGTACATGCGGATCGACGTCGGGTCGATGCCGTCGCCTTCGGTGAAGGTCGACTTGGTCGCGAAGGTCATCCTGGCGATGTTCGCGTACGGCACCACGCTGGTCGTCTCGAACAGTGCTTCCTCGGCGGCGGCCCAGTCGTCGCACCCGTCGCTTCCTGCCTTGGCGGATGCCGCGGTGACGGCGGCGGTGTACTCGGCGTTGTCGATGGAGGCGAAGTTGGTGCCGTTGGGCGGGGTCGGTCCGGAGTAGAACGGCACGAGCATGCTCGGCAACGAGACCGTCAGCGACGCGGCCGAGATGTCCCAGTCGCCCGTCGAGAAGAGCACTTCGCTGAGGGTCGGCGAATCGACGGCGGTGACGCTGATGTCGACGCCGAGGTCCTTCCAGGCCGCCTGGGCGAGTTCGGCCGCGGCGTTGCCGGCATCTCCGAGCTGCGAGGAGTAGATCATCCGGAGGGTGAGCGTCTTCCCGTCCTTCGTGCGCACCCCGTCGGATCCCGCTTTCCAGCCGGCACCGTCGAGCGCTGCGCCCGCAGCATCGACGTCGAGCTCGGGGAGGTGTCCCGAGACGGTGTCGGCGCGGCACGGGTTGGGGGATACGGTGACGAGCCCGGTCGGCACAGTGGCCTTGCCGCTGCCGATGACCTGACGCATCTGTTCGAGGTCTAGCGCCTGCATCAGGGCGTCGCGCACAGCCTGGTCGGCCGTGGGTCGTCCTTCCCCCTGGTTGAAGGTGAACGATCCGCCCGGGGTCTCCATCGTCGTGTGGAAGAGCCCGGCGTCCTCGACGCGTGCGCTGTCAGGGCCGATGACCGTGGCCGCGTTGACCTCGCCGGAGAGAAGCAGGTTCGTGGCGGTCGTCTCGTTGGGGACCACGCGGAAGACCACCGAGTCGGGCAAGCCCTTCTGCTTCGGGTCCCAGTCGCCCGGCCCCCAGGCGAAGTCGTCCCGTCGGGTGAGGGTGTACTGGCTGTTGGGGGCGATCTCGGTCATCGTGAACATGCCCGTCGAGCCTTCGCCTTTCGCGAGCGCGTCGGGGTCGTCGATCACCGTGCCGCACACGATCGAGATGCTGCCGATGTTCTCGATCAGGAATGAGTCGGGTCGTCCGCTGGTGACGGTGACCGTGCCGGCCGCGTCGTCGCCGACCGCCGAGGTTCCCGGCTGCACCTGCAGCCCGACCAGCGGCGAGCCGTTGGCCGGATCGCCGATGTGGGTGATGTTCGCAGCGACGTCGGTCGCCGTGAGAGGCGTGCCGTCTTCGCAGGTGAGGCCGTCGCGCAGTGTGAAGGTCGCGGTGGTCGTATCCGCCTCCCACGAGTCGGCGAGGCCGGAGGTGATGCTGCCGTCCTCCATCACCTCGACCAGACGGGCGTAGAGGAACCGGTCGATCGAGCGGGCCACCGACATCACGGTGACGAACGGGTCGAGGCTCCCCGGATCGGTCGAGATCACCGAGGTGAAGGTCTTGCCGTCGGCGAGGACTCCGTCGGTGCCGTCACCTCCGCCGGGAGGGGCGCCCGCGGCGCAGGATGTCAGGGCGAGCGCCGCAGCGCCCAGCAGCGCGATCAGCGGGGTACGAGAACGCATCAGAAGCCTCCAGCAGTGTTCGGGATGGTGCAGGTGGGTCGTGCAGGGGAGCGCGGGTCAGACGGTCTGCGCGCGCAGGTGTTCGACGGCGGTGAATGCGGCGCGGCCGATCGAGGCGTCGACGAGCGGCTGCCTGTCGGCGAGGGAGGCGGCCTGGGTGAAAACGGCCACCGCGTACTGACGGCCGTCGGGATAGGTCACGACGCCGGCCTCGTTGCGCCAGGTCGGCAGCGTGCCGGTCTTCGCGGAGATGCGCACCTCGCCGGGGAATCCTGAAGTCAGTCGATGCGGCCAGATCTGCAGTGCCATGATGTCCCGTGCCTGACGGCAGGCCTCCGCAGAGGCAGCGGTGTCGGTCCACAGCGCGTTCAGGAGCGTGGTGACCTCGCGTGGTGTGGAGTGCGAGGTCTTGAGCGGGTGCACTGCGTCGAGCGCGAGGATCTGCTCGGCGGTCGCGCCGGTGAACAGTTCGTCCAGGTCGCTGTCGGGGGCGCCTCCGAGGTCGGCGATCACCGACGCGAACAGGTCTTCGCAGCATCCGACGAGCCGAGTGCTGCGCAGTCCCAGATCGGCGATGACCCGGTTCACCGCTTCTGCTCCGAGGCGGTGATAGATCACGTCGGTGGCCGCGTTGTCGCTCATCGACATCATGTTCAGCGCCAGGTCGCGCCAACTGGCCTCGACGTCGTCCGCGAAGCCGGCCGTGCCCACGCCGCCGATCCGATAGCGCGCCGTCACGATGGTGCGCTCCGTCGGGTCGAGCTCTCCCGCGGCGACCGCCCGGACGTAGGCGGTGAGCACCAGGATCTTGAAGACTGAGGCGAGGACCACCGGGTCGTCGGCGCCGACGGTCACCTCGGGGCCCCCTTCGACGCCGATCTCCCGCGCGTGCAGGAAACCCGTGGCCCCCGCATCCGCGAAGATCCCGGCGATCGATGCCGCCGTCTCCGGTGACGTGGCCATGGTGGAGGAGAGGGCCGTCGTGGTGGAGGGCGCCGCGGTGGTCACGCGTCCACCCGGCGGTCGGCGCGTCCGGTGTGCAGATACAGAGCGCGCCCCGAGCCGTCGTCGCCCACGAACGCATGCGGCATGTGCATGCCGTTCTGCGGCTCGCGGGGGAGCAGGGTGTCGCCGAACCACCCGACGAGTTCGACCGGCTCCGGTGCCGGACCGAGCTCGGCGAAGATCCCCTTCATGGTGCGCTCCAGCCAGATGCGGCCGTCGTCGTCGACGCGGACCGTCGAGTCGGAGACCGACGACGAGTACGTGCCGAGGACCCTATCGAGGTCGATCGCGACCGGCGACTCCGGAACCGCCGGCAACCCCGGAACGGTCACTCCGGCGAGGGCGGCCAGCACCTTCGACGTGATGGCGTGGTACGCGTCGACCGTGCGTCCGCCGTTCGTGAGCACGGCCACCGCGACTCCGGCGCCCGGGACCATCCGCAGGAAAGCGTTCTGGCCGATCGTCCCGCCGTCGTGGCCGATGACAGGACCGCCGTCCCAGTCGAAGATCTCCCAGCCGAGGCCCCAGGCGTCGCCCATCAGCCCGAGTTCCGGAAGGTCGACCTGGCGCTCCTGCATCGCCCGTACGCTCTGCTCCGAGAGCACTCGCGTGCCGTCGGCGGCGACCCCGCCGTCCAGGTGCATGCGGGCGTAGGTCACCAGGTCGCGCGCCGTCATGGCGAGCATCGACCCGGCAGGGGCGTTCGAGCGCACGAGGTTCCACACGGGAGCGGGCACCGGCTCGTCGCTGCCCTCTGCGGGGATGTGCCCGAGCGCGGCGCGGAACATGATCGCCTCGGCAGCTGTCGTGGCCACGTGCGTGAGCCCGAGAGGAGCCGCGAGGTACGAGCGCAGCGCCTGGTCGTAGGAGGTGCCGCGCAGCACCTCGATGATGCGGCCGAGCACGACGAATGCGGCGTTGTTGTACGAGAAGCGCTCGCCGGGTGCGAAGAGCTGAGGGGCATCTGCGATCGTCGCGAGGTACTTCTCCACGGCGTCGTCGCCGACACCCGTGTCGTTGAACAGGTCGCCTTCGAAGCCGCTCACATGGCTCAGCAGCTGGCGGGGGGTGATCGCGCTCGCCGCCACATCGTCGCCGATCGCGAACGCGGGGACTGTGTCGCGGACCGGGGCGTCGAGGTCGAGCAGGCCCTCGTCGACCAGCTGCATGATGAGGGTCGCGGTCCAGGTCTTCGTGATCGAGCCGATCTGGAAGACCGAGTCCTCGTCGGCTTCGACGCCGGTGTTGCGATTGAGGATCCCGGCGGCGGTGGTGAAGATCTCGCCACCGGCCAGGATCGCGACGGATGCCGCGGGGATGTGCGCGTCGGCCAGCATCGTGGGAAGGTTCTCCCGCACCCAGCTGCCGATTTCGTTCAGGTCGGACACGTGCGCTCCTCTTCGTCGAGTGGCCGTCGTCTTCGGGGCGACGGCGATGGGGCCGAGACTATTCGCGTGCTTCGTCGACTCGTTGGTGCCCGGCGACGAGACTTGCGCGGTCCTTGGTGCTCTCGGACGAACGATTCCCCGTTCAGCCGTCTCCGTTCAGCCGGCCGGCTCTTTTCAGGCGTCTCCGCGCACCGCGCGCCCAGGAAGGGCCTCGGTCACGATCTCTCCCGCGCGAACGACGGGGGTTCCGTGCACGTACAGCTGGCGGACACCTCGCGAGGGGCGGGTCGGGTCGGCATAGGTCGCACGGTCGGTCAGCGTCGCCGGATCGATCACGACGATGTCGGCATCCGCTCCGACCGACAGATGACCCTTGCCCCGCATGCCGGAAGAGACCTCGTCGAGCACCCGTGCCGGCAGGAAAGAGCACCGGCGGAAAGCTTCGAGCCAGCTCCAGGTGCCGCTCTCGATGACCATCAGACGCAGCGACTTCGCAAACGTCCCCGCGGTGCGCGGGTGCGTGTGCCCACCGGCGGGAAGCGGCCACTCGCGCTGTTCGTACACGCGTTCCGCACCGAAACCCGTCCAGGAGATCGGCATCGCATCGCTGGCGACGATCGAATCCGGGTAGGCCAGAGCGCGGTGCAGGTGGGCGCGGTCGAAGGGATCGGCCTCGTCGAGGAACGTGACGATGCACGTCGCCCCCGGATCCGTCGCCCGCACCTCTCGCAGCCTGGCCTCGTCGGCGATGCGCTCGCCGGTGTCGACGAGCACCAGCGAGCGGGGGGTGATGCCGAGACCTGCGAGCTTCTCGGGCGCGAGGAAGAAGGCGCCGATCGCCGTGCTGCCTGCACCGTAGGGGTAGGCCTCGACCGTCACGCGGGAACCGGCGGCGCGGGTGCGGTCGAGCAGACCCAGCACGCGGTCGATGTGGCGCAGCGACGTGCTGTTCACATGGCAGTGGTGCATGGCGGCACCGGTCTCGGCGGCGGCGCGGACCAGTTCCTCCGAGCCGTCGATCGGGGTGCGGGGGTCGGCCTCGATCAATTCGCGCACGTGCGTGAAGGTCGGAGCGTGCGCGGCAGCGGCCAGGCGGGAGAGGTCGAGGTACTCCTCCGGGTCGGACCGCGGTGCGTAGCCCATGAGCACGCCGATCCCCAGGGCACCGGCACCGAGTTCATCCTCGAGCAGGCCGAGCCAGCGGCGGCGCTCCGCCGGGGAGGAGGAGCGCTGCCATTCGGGCTTGCCGAGCAGATCCATCGACGCCGTGAAGTCGGCGACGGGTACGCGGTCGAGGTGCGCGTACGCCCGCGCCTGCGACCAGGAGGCCGAGAAGCCGTAGTTCAACGGGCGGCCATCGGCTGCGGCACGGGTGAGTGCCTCGGCGATCGGCATGAGCCCGGCCTCGAGGTCGAGAGCGGTGGTGACGCCGTCCATCGCCTGCAGCCGCTGACCGGCGATGGAGTGCACATGGCTGTGCAGGTCGACGAAGCCGGGGCCGACGATCAGGCCCGTGGCGTCGACGACCTCGGCGTCTGCCGGTGCGCTGAGCCCTTCGCCGTGGGCCGCTACGCGTCCGCCTGAGATCAGGAGGTCGGTGATCCGGTCGGTTTCCGTCTTCGGGTCGATCACGCGCCCGCCGCGCAGCAGAGTGTCCACGCTGTCACCATGCCATGCGGGACGAGCCCGTTCCGGTGGCGTCGGACGAAACCAGGTGGCGGTTCCGGTGCCGACGCACGAAGCGGTCTCGGAGCGACGGATCACCCAGAGATGCACGTAACCGCCCCGACAGACATAATGTAGTGGGGATGTGACCGTGCACACGCAAGGAGGCAAGTGATGTCCACCGCCTCCGAGCGTGCGCGGTTGCCGAGTATCCGCGACGTCGCGAGACTCGCCGGGGTCTCGCATCAGACCGTGTCCCGAGTGCTCAACGATCACCCGAGCATCCGGCCGGAGACGAAGGCCAAGGTCCTCGATGCGATCTCGGTGCTCGACTACCGGCCGAACCTCGCCGCCCGCGCCCTGGTCACCAGCAAGTCGAACATGCTGGGCATCCTCTCGGCGACGATCGGGGAGTTCGGTCCGACCTCGTCGATCGCCGGCATCGAGGATGCGGCGCGTGAGGAGGGTTACTCGGTCTCGACCCTGAACCTCGCCGACACGACGCCGGAGGCCATCGGCAACGCGGTGCGCCAGCTGTCGCGCGAGCAGGTCGACGGCATCGTGGTGCTCGCCCCGCAGGTGCGGGTGTTCCATGTCCTTCGCGGCATGTCGGTGGACATGCCGTTCGTCTCGCTGCAGACGGCATCGGGTTCTGACGGAGTGAGTCTTTCGGCCGACCAGGTCGCGGGGGCCAGGGCGGCGACGGAGCACCTGATCTCGCTCGGTCACAGCGACATCCTGCACCTGGCCGGTCCTCAGGATTGGATCGAGGCGGAGTCGCGCATGCGCGGATATCTCGATGGTCTTCGAGAGGCCGACCTGCCGACGTTCCCGCCCATCCGCGGCGATTGGACGGCGGATTTCGGCTACTTCGCGGGCAAGGAGCTGTCGCTCCGCCGCGACTTCACCGCGGTCTTCGCCGCGAACGACCTGATGGCGATCGGGTTGCTGCACGGTTTCCGCGACTCCGGGGTGCGGGTGCCGCACGACGTGAGCGTGATCGGATTCGACGACATCCCAGTTGCCGCGCACGTCGCGCCGACCCTCAGCACCGTGCACCAGGACTTCCCCGAGCTGGGGCGGCGTGCCGTGCGCATCCTCCTCGCGCAGATCCGGGGTGAGCAGCTGCCGGAGTTCGGTCCGCTGCAGACGATCGTGCGTGCGCGCGAGTCTGCCGCGACGAGATAGAACCTCGCGAAGAGATAGAACCTCGCGAAGAGACAGAACCTCGCGACGGGGTAGATCCTCGCGACGGGGTAGATCCTCGCGACGGGGTAGATCCTTGCGACGGGGTAGATCCTCGCGACGAGATAGAACCTCGCGGCGGGACCGCTCCCAGCGCTTTCGCTCCGCTGCATCACGGTAGCGACACGAATTCGGCGCGCGGACTTGACACAGGTTCGTCGTGAGTGGACGATGTAATCCAATGTGAACGGTCACATCGAAGGTGACCGCACGTCGCGAGGAAAGATCCGTGAGCACCACAGCAACGTTGCCTACCGTGTCAGGCCCCATCCTGGAGATGCGCAGCATCACCAAGGAGTTCCCAGGGGTCAAGGCACTCGCCGACGTCTCGATCACCGTCCGCGCCGGCGAGATCCATGCGATCTGCGGCGAGAACGGCGCCGGGAAGTCGACCCTGATGAAGGTCCTGTCCGGGGTGTACCCGTACGGCACGTATGACGGGGAGATCCTGCTCTACGGCGAGGAGCAGCGCTTCAAGGACATCGTCGCCAGCGAGCAGGCAGGCATCGCGATCATCCACCAGGAGCTGGCGCTGATCCCCGAACTGTCGGTAACCGAGAACATCTTCCTCGGCAACGAGATCAAGAGCTTCGGGCGCATCGACTGGAAGGCGCAGAAGGCGCGGGCCATCGAGCTCCTCGCCCGCGTGGGGCTGAGCGAAGACCCCGACGTGCAGATCAAGACGCTCGGCGTCGGCAAGCAGCAGCTGATCGAGATCGCGAAGGCGCTCAACAAGGACGTCAAGCTCCTGATCCTCGACGAGCCGACCGCAGCGCTCAACGAGAACGACTCGCAGCACCTGCTCGATCTGATCCTCGGCCTCAAGGCCAAGGGCATCGCGTCGATCATGATCAGCCACAAGCTCAACGAGATCGAGCAGATCGCCGACGAGATCACGATCATCCGTGACGGCCGCACGGTCGAGACGCTCGACATCTCCCGAGGCGAGATCAACGAGGACCGCATCATCCGCGGGATGGTCGGCCGCTCGCTCGAGAGCCGGTACCCCGATCGCACGCCCGAGATCGGCGAGGTGTTCTTCGAGGTGAAGGACTGGTGGGTGCAGCACCCGACGGTTCCCGAGCGCATGGTCGTGAAGGGCTCGAACATCAACGTGCGCCGCGGCGAGGTCGTCGGCATCGCCGGCCTCATGGGCGCGGGTCGCACCGAGTTCGCGATGAGCATCTTCGGCCGCTCCTACGGCACCTTCCTCTCCGGCACCCTGATCAAGGACGGTCAGGAGGTCGCCCTGTACGACGTGGCATCGGCGATCAAGCACGGGCTGGCGTACGTCAGCGAGGACCGCAAGGTGCTGGGGCTCAACCTGCTCGACACGATCAAGCGGTCGGTCGTCGCGGCCAAGCTCTCCAAGATCGCCAAGCGCGGCGTCGTCGATTCGCGTGCGGAGTTCGCGGTGGCGGAGGAGTACCGCAAGGCGCTCCGCATCAAGACCCCTTCCGTCGAAGAGGGCGTCGGCAAGCTCTCGGGCGGAAACCAGCAGAAGGTCGTGCTGGCGAAGTGGATGTTCACCGACCCCGACCTGCTGATCCTCGACGAGCCGACGCGCGGCATCGATGTCGGCGCCAAGTATGAGATCTACGCGATCATCAACCAGCTCGCAGCTCAGGGCAAGGGCGTCATCGTCATCTCCAGCGAGCTTCCCGAACTCCTCGGCATCTCCGACCGCATCTACACCGTCTTCGAAGGTCGGGTCACCGACTGCATCCCGGCCGATCAGGCGACACCTGAGGACCTCATGCGCAGCATGACCTCCGCGACCCAGAAAGCATCCGCATGACCACCGACACCACCGCCACGAAGCGCGGCTTCCACTTCAAGGACATCACGAAGATGTTCGGCGGCGGCGGCACCTCGTCGCTGCGCCAGTTCGGCATCCTCGGCAGCCTGATCGTCATCATCGTGCTGTTCGAGATCCTGACGGTCCTGAGGAATCCGGCCGGGGCGACGCTGACTCCCGGCAACCTGATCAACGTCATCAACCAGTACTCGTTCATCCTGATCCTCGCGATCGGCATGGTGATGGTGATCATCATGGGACACATCGACCTCTCGGTCGGCTCCGTGGCGGCGTTCACCGGCATCATCGTGGCGAAGTCGATGGCCGACTGGAATCTTCCCTGGCCGCTGGCGATCCTCCTCGGCCTCGGCGTCGGAGCGCTGGTCGGCGCCTGGCAGGGGTTCTGGGTCGCCTACGTCGGGGTGCCCGCGTTCATCGTGACCCTGGCGGGCATGCTGTTCTTCCGCGGCGCGCAGCAGTTCATCGGCGACGCGCAGACGATTCCCGTACCCAAGGGCTTCCAGGTCATCGGAACCGGGTACCTGCCAGAGCTCGCGCTGCCGCTCGACTTCAACGTCCTCACCATGCTGCTGGCGCTCGTGGGCGTCGCCTGGCTGATCTTCTGGGAGATCCGCACACGTCGCATCCAGCACAAGATGGGCTCTGACTCCGCGCCGCTGTGGGTCAGCACCGTCAAGGTCGTGCTGCTCTCGGTCGTCGTCCTCGCGGCCGGGTGGATGTTCGCGACCGGTCGACCCGGAACCAGCTTCCCGGTGCCCGGCCTCATCCTGCTCGCGCTGGTCATCATCTACTCGTTCATCACGAGCAACACCGTCTTCGGTCGGCACATCTACGCGGTCGGTGGCAACCGGCAGGCGGCGCGGCTGTCCGGTGTGAAGGACCGGTGGGTCGACTTCTTCGTGATGATGAACATGTCGGTGCTCGCGGCGCTCGCCGGAATGATCTTCGTCGCCCGGTCGCAGGCCTCCGGCCCGAACGACGGCACCGGCTGGGAGCTGGACGCGATCGCCTCGGTCTTCATCGGTGGCGCGGCCGTCTCCGGCGGTATCGGCACCGTGATCGGGTCGATCATCGGTGGTCTGGTGATGGCCTTCCTCAACAACGGCCTTGCGCTGCTCGGCCAGGGCGCCGACGTCGTCGCGATGATCAAGGGCCTGGTGCTCCTCCTCGCTGTCGGCATCGACGTGTGGAACAAGCAGCAGGGTCGCCCGTCGATCATCGGCTTCCTCACGCGTCGCTTCGGGCACAAGCCCGATCCGGCCACCGACACCTTCGACCCGAAGGCCAACTACCCCACCAGCCAGAAGTACGAAGCCCCCGCCGTCGACGAGACGCGCGGAAAGTAGGGGTCCAGCCGCGTACCGCACACGCGACGAGACCTTCACACACCAGAGAAAGAGATCACATGAAGAAGATTCTTCTGTCGGCGACAGCGATTGTCGTCGCAGGCGCATTCGCCCTCACCGGCTGCTCTTCGGGGCGCGGCGGTGACACCGGATCGGGCGCGGGGGAGGAGACCGCCAAGGGCTTCGCTGCTGATGCCACGATCGGTGTCGCTCTCCCCGACAAGACCTCGGAGAACTGGGTCCTCGCCGGCAAGCTGTTCACGGATGGTCTGGAGAAGGCCGGGTTCAAGGCCGACGTGCAGTACGCGCCGGCCAGCAACACGGTCGCCGAGCAGCAGAACCAGATCCAGGCCATGGTGTCCAACGGCGCCAAGGTCATCATCATCGGCGCGAAGGACGGCAAGCAGCTGGCCACGCAGGTGCAGGCGGCCAAGGACGCCGGCGCCTACGTGATCGCCTACGACCGTCTCATCGAGAACACCGAGGCCGTCGACTACTACGTCGCGTTCGACAACTTCAAGGTCGGCGAGCTCCAGGGCGAGGCCCTGCTCAAGGGGCTCGGCGAGCGTGCGGGGCACGAGGCGCCGTACAACATCGAGCTGTTCTCCGGCTCGCCGGATGACGCGAACTCGGCGGTCTTCTTCGACGGCGCGATGAGCGTTCTGCAGCCGAAGATCGACGACGGCACGCTGAAGGTCGTCTCCGGTCAGACCGCGATCGCTCAGACGGCGACCGAGGGCTGGCTGGCGGAGAACGCCCAGAACCGCATGGACACGCTGCTCACCGGCTCCTACAGCGGTGACACCGTGCTCGACGGTGTCCTCTCCCCGAACGACACGCTCGCTCGCGCCATCATCACCTCGGTGCAGCAGGCCGGAAAGCCGGTCCCGGTCGTCACGGGCCAGGACTCCGAGGTCGAGTCGGTCAAGTCGATCATGGAGGGCATCCAGTACTCCACGATCAACAAGGACACCACGCTTCTCGTGGAGCAGGCCATCAAGATGGTCGGCCAGCTGCAGAAGGGCGACAAGGTCGACGTCAACGACGAGAAGTCGTACGACAACGGCGTGAAGATCGTCCCGTCGTACCTGCTCGACCCGATCATCGTCACGAAGGAGAACGCGGCTGAGGCTTACGCCAACGTCCCGAGCCTCCTCGAGATCGTGAAGTCGTACCAGTAACAGAAGCAGAACCCGCAGCACCGAGCGAGCCGTCCAGACCTCCGGGTCAGGGCGGCTCGTTCGCGTGTGCGCGCCGGATGCGGGTGCGAGTCGTTCAGGCGCCGGGGTCTCGTCGGGTCGTCGGTCGTGGGGTCTCGTCAGAACGTCAGAACGGCGAGGGAACAGAGGTCTCGGTGAACCTGACCGTGTTCTGGGTCGGTGGCCGGTCGATGTAGCCGCGTCCGGTCGGACTCGTCCATTCCAAGACGCCGCCCGCCCGCTGTTCGACATGCCAGGGGGAGTTGTGCTTGAGCATGTGATGACGTCGGCAGAACGCGGAGAGGTTCGCATCGGAGGTCGGGCCTCCGCTCGCAGCGGCGTGATTGTGGTCGAGGTCGCATTTTCTCGCCCGGACTCCGCATCCCGGGAACCTGCAGCGTTGGTCTCGTGCTCGAAGATGCCGTCGCAGGTGCTCGCTCGGACGGTATCGATCGACTGCGAGCATCGCGCCGGTGATCGGATGTGTGAACACGCGGTCCCATCCGGCCGCCGCGCCTGCCAGTGCGCGGGCCGTTCTGGCGTCGATCGGCGTCGCACCGTCGAGCTCCGCGGGAGGCAGGTCGCGGTCGGTCGACCGTGGGTCGATGCCGCCGAGTCCGTCGCCGAGGGCATCGCCGAGTCCGTCGCCGAGGGCATCGCCGAGTCCGTCGCCGAGGGCATCGCCGAGTCCGTCGCCGACACCGAGATCGGTGAGGCCGAGGTCGTTCGCTTCCGTGCCTACCTGACCGTCATGCATCAGCGTCATCACCGGCACAGTGATCTCGATACGGGCGTGGATCTCGCCGAGCAGCCCCTCTGTCGTGTCGTGTCCGGCCGGGGCGCCGGTAAGCACGAGGTCGGAGAGCAGATCTGCACGCAGCTGGTCGACCGTGCGCTCGTCGGGCGCATGCTCATCGCCGAGCGAAACTGCTCCAGTGGTGTCGGTGCCTGTCACGGCGATTCTCGCCGCCCTGGCGTTCTCGTCTTTCACGGCGTGCGCCATCTGCGAGAGTCGATCGAACATGCCGTGCACGAGAGCGGCCGGACCGTGCGCGCCCAACTCGGCCATGCCGTCGTCGAGGTCTTTCACCCACACGCGCCGCTCTTCGCGGGCGTCGCGGTGTCGTTCGGTGATCGTGCGCTCCTGGAAGCGCTCTGCGAGCCGACGTGCGAGTCGTCGCAGCCGGTTCGGCGACTCGGACTCGGCGAGCATCACCGCTTCTGCCGCGTAGGACTGGCGGTCGACGGCGTCGCCGAGATGGGCCCCTGCGTCGACGATCACTCGTGAATGGGCGCCGCTGATGCGCCCTTCGCCCTGGGCCGCCCACACTGCGGGGAACCGTTCGACCAGCCACGATGCCTCAGCCATGCGCCGCTCGATCGTGCGGTCGCTCGCCCGCTGCGCTGCGCCGATCTCGGCTGCCACGGTGCGGATGGCCATGTCGCCGTGGTCGGGGTGCGCGGATTCGCGCGCGATGTCGACCGCGAGGCGGCCCGCCATCGCGAGCAGGCCGTCGCGAGCCGCCTGCATACGGTTCAGCGTGACCTCCGCAGCCTCGAGCGACGCGACCAGATCGGCGAGCATCGCCATCTGGGAGTCGGTCGCGTCGAGGAGTGCGGTCATGGCTTTAGTCCATCAGTGACCACCGACATTCGAAGAGAAATTCGAAGAGTTTAAGGCAGGGTCCAGATAACGAAAAGATAACGGAAGCGGCGAGATATGAAGGCGCTTCGAAACCCGTCTCGGCCCTTCAGCCTCGAAGCTCCCGCGTCGCCTGGCCGGTGCGCTGCAGGGCGTCGACCGTCTCGGTGTATCGACGCTTCGCGACGCCGATGAACAGGCAGTCGACGAGAGTGAGCTGGGCGATGCGACTCACCATGGCGCCGGCGCGGAAGGTCGACTCGCGCACCTCGGTGAACAGAGGATGCTCGGCCGCGCGGGAGAGAGGGGAGTCCTTCGCCGACGTGACAGCGATCGTGGCGGCGCCGCTGGCGCGTGCGGTCTCGAGGAACCGCACGGTCTCGAGTGTGGAACCCGAATGGGAGAACCCGATCGCGACGGTCGGCGCGGTGGGCAGCACGGAGACCGCGACGGCCTCGTGCGGGTCGGCCGGCACGTGCGCGTTGCGTCCGACCCGCAGGAGCTTATGGGTGAGGTCTTCGGCGACGAATCGGCTGGCGCCCAGCCCGTAGAGGAGGATGCGTTCGGCGCCGTCGATCGCATCGACCGCCGCCTCGAGCACGTCGAAGTCGAGTTGCGCGACGGTCTCCTCGATCGCCAGGAGCTCGAGCGATGCGACCTTCGACACCGCCTCGCGCAGGGTGTCTTCGTCGGAGATCTCCGAGCCGTACGCGCCTCTGGCTGAGAACTGAGCCGCCTCCTTGCCGAGTTCTGAGGCCAGCGCCATGCGGAGCGGGGCATAGCCGCTGAAGCCGATCGCACGGCAGAAGCGCACGACGGATGCGACGGAGGTCTGGCATTGCGCCGCGAGCTCATTGATCGTGTTCTCGATCACGAGAGATGGATTCTCGCGGACCACCAGCGCGATGCGAGCCAGCGACGGCGGCAGCGTCGAGGCGGCGGCTTCGATCGTCGACTGGATGCTCATCGGTCCTCCGTCGGTGCGGTGTAAATTCTTTTCGCTGAGTCTACTTCGCATGTAGTCTCTTTTCACCACCTTTTTCCGATCACCGAGGAGAGCCGATGAGCGCGCGCACGACCGCATCCATCGATCTCGGCAAGTCGCGGTGTCGCGTCGTGATCACCGGCGAGGGCACACGCGTCGAGCGCACAGACATCGGCGCGCCCGGTCTCGCGTCCGCGGACGGGGTGAACGCAGCCCTCGACGCGATCCTCCCGCTGCTCTCCGGCAGCGAAGTGGATCTGATCGGCGTCGGTGCCGCGGGGGCATGGATGGCTCCGGATGCCGCGCAGGAACTGGCTTCCCGGCTCACGCGCGCGACCTCGGCCGGAGTCGCCGTCGCCTCCGACGTCGTCACCGCGCACGCCGGTGCTCTCGACGGCGAAGAAGGTGTGCTCCTCATCGCGGGAACCGGAGCGGTGGCACTCGGCATCGACGCCGACGGTGCGCGACTCGTCGACGGGTGGGGGCCCGAGCTCGGTGACTTCGGCAGTGGTTCCTGGCTCGGGCGGGAAACCCTGCGTGCCGTCCTGCGTGCCGACGACGGGCTGGCCCCGAAGACCGCTCTCACCCAGGCGATCGCTGCACCCATCGGCGCCGCATCCGAGATCCAGGCGTGGCTCGCTCGACCAGAACCACTCCCGCGGCGTCTCGCGACGCTCGCACCGCTCGTCCTCGACGCGGCAGAGGAGGGAGACGCCGTCGCTCGCGAGATCGTCGCCGAGGGCATCCGACTTCTCACCGTCACGGCCACCGCAGCCTCGGCACTCACCACCGACATCGTGGTGCACGGCGGTCTTGCCGACCATGCGTGGTTCCGCGA
>JBOGEI010000088.1:0-15963 GCA_050701935.1 Microbacterium sp. | reverse complement strand
GCCTTTCTCAGATGCTTCAGCTCAGAGAGAAGCGACCTGCTTGGCGAGAGCCGACTTGCGGTTCGACGCCTGGTTCTTGTGCAGGACACCCTTGCTGACGGCCTTGTCGAGCTTGACGGCGGCCTTCTTGAGGCCGGCCTCTGCCGCTGCCTTGTCGCCGGCGGTGACGGCCGTGCGGGTCGTGCGGATGACCGTCTTGAGCTCGCTCTTCACGGCCTTGTTGCGCTCGCGCGCCTTCTCGTTGGTCTTGTTGCGCTTGATCTGCGACTTGATGTTTGCCACGTGTGGACGCTTTCTGTACAGGAGTGTTCGGAATGCCGGCAGCAGAAGAGGGCTGCTGCACAGCGGTCGTGAGGGAAGAACCCACACGCAAGCCAAGAGACGAGTCTACCAGCAGAGGGGGTGCTGACGCGAAACGGGGAGGAGATCGCGACACTCGGTCGCGGATTCGATGGTACCGGGTGCAGAATCATCAATATCCCGACACTGATGTCAAGGAGCCACATGACCCCCGAAGTCGTTCGTCCGTCCGCGCCCGCAGGCCTTCGCTGGTCCGCCGCGACCTCCGCGTTCCAGATCGAAGGCTCGCGCCCCACCGGCCCGACGGGAAGATCCATCTGGGACGACTTCCTCGAGAAGCCGGGCGCGATCATCGACGGCTCGACCGCGGAGCCTGCGTGCGACAGTTACCGGCATCCTGAGTCCGACGTGGCCCTGGCGGCTGGGCTCGGCCTCGACCGCTATCGATTCTCCATCCCATGGGCGCGCGTCCAGCCGGACGGCAGGGGAGGGGGCGATGTCGCGGTTCTCGACCACTACTCTCGCTTCGTCGATCTGCTGCTCGAAGCCGGAGTGGACCCGTTCCCGACCCTCTTCCACTGGGAGATGCCGAGTGCGGTAGAAGCAGCTGGCGGATGGCTCGCCAGGGACACGGCCGAGCGTTTCGCTGACTACACGGAGATCGTGGCCGGCCGGCTCGGCGACCGTGTCAAGCACTGGTACACCCTGAACGAACCGGCGATGACGACGTTGCAGGGCTATGCCGTCGGTGCCCTGGCGCCGGGGAGGCAGCTGCTCTTCGAAGCCCTGCCGACCGCCCATCACCAGCTCCTCGCCCATGCCCGAGGTGCGGCAGTGCTTCGCGAGAGAGGCGCGGACGCTGTCGGACTCGTCAACAATCACACGTGGGTGCTGCCGCTGCACGACACCGCCGCGGATCATCAGGCCGCGTCTGTCTACGACCTGATTCACAATCGGGTGTTCAGCGAACCGCTCCTGACCGGTGCCTATCCCGAGCTGGAGGCACTCGGCCTGCCGCTGATGCCCGTGCAGGACGGGGACCTCGAGGAGATCGGGCGTTCGATCGATTTCTACGGCATCAACTTCTACAACCCGACCACTGTCACCGCAGCCGAAGAGGGGAGTCCGATCCCCTTCGACATCGTGCCGACACCCGGAGTCCCGGTCACCGGGTTCGGCCCCGAGTGGCCGATCATGCCGAGCGCACTGCGCGACCTTCTGATCGATCTGCATGCGAGGCATCCGCAGCTGCCGCCTGTGATCATCGGCGAGAACGGAGCCTCGTTCTCTGAATCCGAGCGCGCCACCCGCGTCGACGACGTCGATCGGATCTCGTACATCGCCGGGCACATCGCGGCAGTCGGTGAGGCGATCGATGCGGGGGTGCCGGTGGAGGAATACACCGTGTGGTCCCTGCTGGACAACTGGGAGTGGGCCGACGGCTACACCCAGAGGTTCGGACTCGTCCACGTCGATTTCGAGACGGGAGAGCGAACACCCAAGGCTTCCTACGACTGGTACCGCGACCTCATCGCGAGCACGCGAACGAGTGCGACGGTGTCGGAGGGGACGAGATGACGACTGCTGCCGGCCCCCGCACGGTCAGAGCCGGCGCACGATGGATGTCGCTGTTCACATTGGCATGGCTCGCGATCTGGACCGTGCAGCTCACACCCGTCCAGCTGCTCCTGCCGCTCCAGCTCGACACTCCGGAAGACGACTGGATCCGCGGGGTCGTCTCATCGGGGCTCGTGCTCGGCATCGGCGGGCTCGCCGGTATCATCGCGGGTCCCGCGGCCGGTGCGCTGTCCGATCGCGTGGCTGCCGGGCGTCATCGTCGCCGTCCGTGGGCGCTGGGCGGTGTGCTGTTCACCGCCGTGTGCCTGGTCCTCACCGGCTTCGCTGACGGCCCCTGGGCCGTAGGTGCGGGCTGGGTCGGGGTCTCGATCGGCGTCGCCGTGTCGTCTGCGGCCTTCACTGCGCTCATCGCCGACCAGCTGCCGTCGACGCAGCGCGGCGCCGCCTCCGCAGCCGTGGGGTCCAGTCAGGCTGTCGGCATCGTGGTCGGGGTCGGACTCGTCGTCCTGCTCGGACTTGGGATCGGCGCCGGGTATCTGCTGCTCGCAGGGATCATCGCGGTCGTCGGCACGGCGGCGGCGCTGCTGCTTCCTGACCCGCCCAGCACCGAGTCGATGCGGCCGAAGCCGGCACGACGGCGTCCGCTCGCCTCGCTCCGGGATCGTGACTTCGCGTGGATGCTCTCGGGGCGCCTGGTGACGAACGTGGGCAATGCGCTCGGAACCGCCCTGTTCCTGTTCTTCCTGCTGCACGGGCTCGGACAGCCGAGCGCGGTCGCCCAGGACAACCTCCTGCTTCTGATCGTCGTCTACACCGTGTTCGTGGTGATCGCCTCGGTGATCACGGGCATCGTGTCGGATCGCACCGGGAACCGGCGGACCCTCGCAGTCGCCGCCACAGTCGTGCAGGCGGCGTCGGGCGTGGCGATCGCGCTGGTGCCGACGTTCGAGATGACGATGGTCGCCGCAGCCCTGATGGGGCTCGGATACGGCGCCTTCTCGACAGTGGGCCTCGCATTCGCCGCCGACCTTCTGCCGGATGAGCAGGATCACGCCAGAGACCTGGGCATCGTGAACGTCACGGCGGCTCTGGGGCAGCTGATCGGCCCGGTGCTCGGGGCAGGGCTGGTCGCCCTCGTCGGCGGCTTCTGGCTGGTGTTCATCGCAGCAGCCGTGCTGTCGCTCGTGGGAGGACTTCTCACCGCCTTCGCGCGACCGCCGGCCACGCTGTCATGAATCCGCTGTGCGCTCCTCAGGGCCCTTCTCCACGGTCGCGATGGCGAGCTGCAGCACCGCATTGAAGACTCTCGGACGCATCGCGGTCACCAGATGGGTCGTGCGCGGCACGACGATCAGCTCCGCATGCGGTGCGAGTCGCCGGAACAGCGATTCGTTCAGCCGCAGTTGGTCGTACTGTCCGTTCACGAACCAGAGCGGCACCGTGATGCGAGGGATCGCGGCGGCGATGTCGAGCGCCGCGAGGCTTCGCAGTGCGGCGTCCTGGGTGTCCAGCGCGTAGCCGCCCGCCGCGAAGTCCGATCGGGTCTCGGAGGGGATCGTGGCTTCGAGGATCCTTCCGGTCAGCCACATCCCACGATCGGGAAGTGAATCGACGGCTCGGGTGAAGAGCCGGTAGGCCCGCAGCCCCGCGCCATGGGGGAGCGAGGTGCAGGACGCCGCGACCAACCCGGCCACGGGTGGTTCCTCTGCGCCTCCGACGTAGGCGAGGCACAGCAGGCCTCCCATCGAGTGCCCGACCAGCAGGACGGGCCCCTTCTTCGCCGCAGCGCGCACCGCGACATCGATCGTGTGCAGCGCTTCGTGGAGGGTGAAGTCCTCCTGCATCCGCGTGCCGTGGCCGGGGAGGTCGATTGCTGTGAACGTGTAGCCGCGCTCTTGGAGGTACGCCGTCTGCGACCGCCACATCGTGGCAGACGTACGGATGCCGTGCACGAGGACGATCTGTGCGTTCACGCGTTCAGCATAGAGAAAGCGGGGCCGGTGGATGAACCACCGACCCCGCTTCGACACGATGTGCCAGAGAGTGTTACTTCTCCCAGCCGACGTTCTCGACCGGCTGGATGCCGAACAGGTCGAGACCGACGTAGGGCTCAGGCGTGAGGTTCGCCAGGCCTTCCTTGACGGTGTAGATCTGCGGGCCGTTGTACAGCGGGATGAGACCCCAGCGCTTGTAGATCTCGGGCTCGAGCTTCATCGCAGCCGCGGTCTGCGCCTCGGGGTCGGACTGCGACTCGACCTTGTCCTTGATCTCGGCGTCGAGCTCGGCGTCACCGACACCCGACAGGTTGAGGCCGGAGTCCGAGCAGTACAGCTGGCAGAACCAGGCCGCACCGAACGGGTCCGAGGAGGTGAAGCGGAGTCCGGAGACATCCCAGTTCTTCGAGGTGTAGTCGTCGGAGAACTGGCTGGAGGGGCGCACCTCGACCTTGACGTCGATGCCGATCGCCTTCTCCTGCGCCTGCAGCGACTGCGCGAGCGCCTTCTGCGTCGCAGAGTCGCTCCAGATCGGGTAGACGACGGAGAGCTTGACGCCGTCCTTCTCGCGGATGCCGTCAGAGCCTTCCTCCCAGCCAGCGTCGTCGAGGAGCTTCTTGGCGCCCTCCACATCGAACTTCCAACCCGCAGCCTTCATCGAGTCGGAGTAGCCGGGCTGGAACGAGAACAGGGTCAGCGAACCGGCAGGGTCTTCTTCATAGCCGAGGCCGTTCCAGGCGATCTGCTTCTGCTGGTCGATGTTGATGGCCTTGAAGAACGCCTCACGAACCTTGACGTCCTCGAACTGCGGCTTCGTCGAGTCGACCTGCAGGATCGTGTTGGCGGTCTGCTGAGCGCGGTACACCTTGGCGCCGTCGACGTCCTTGACCTGGTCGATGAGCTCCTGGGAGCCCGTCTCGACCATGTCGACCTCGCCGTTCTTGAAGGCGTTGACGCCGGCCTGGGCGTCCATGCCGGTCATGGTCACCGAGTCGAGCAGCGGCGCATCGCCCCACCACTCGGGGTTCGGCTTGAACGAGACGTAGCCCTTGTTGGCGTCGAACTCGTTGATCGTGTACGGGCCTGCGCCCCACTCGGGGTGCGGGTTGCTGATCATCGCTTCGTTGAAGGTGGTCGGGTCAGCGAGTGCCGGGTGGAGGACGCCGCCGTTGAACGGCATCTGCGGCCAGGCGAACTCGCCCTTGAACGTGACGATGGCGGTCTTGGCGGTGTCGCCCTGCTCGACGGACTCGATCTCCTTGTAGCCGTCGGTCGCGTTGGGGTTGAAGCCCTCGTCGTAAGAGCGGTTGGCCTTCCATGTGGCATCGATGGCAGTCCAGTCCATGTCGGTGCCGTCGTTCCAGTGCGCCTCGTCGGTGAACGTGAAGGTCAGGACCGTCTTTCCGTCCTTCACCTCGTTCTTCCACTCCGAGAGGTAGTTGTCGTTCTTGTACTGCGTGCCATCCGGCTTCATGAGGATGATCTGCGGCATGTACCACGACGCGATGCGCTGCGTGTCGGCGCTGCCGTCGCTGTTGAACGAGTTCAGCTGCGTCGGCACTTCGCGGATGGCGAAGTTGACCGTGCCACCTTCTTTGAGGTTCTCACGGGGCTGCGGGTTGTAGTTCGCCATCTCGACCTCGGCTGCTTCGCCGTTGTCGCCGTTGTCGCTACTGCCGGTGTTGCCGGTAGCGCACCCGCTGAGCGCGAGTGCGAAAGCGCCGGTGAGTGCCAGCGCTCCCATCAGCTTGTACTGCTTCATGGTGCTCCTTTCGCCTTGCGGCGTGTCATAAGGGGAGAATAGTTCGCCGGATCCGTGAATGCCCGGGCGGCGAGTGAATATGGGCTAACCGTTATCGGACGGTGATCCGGTTCGCGATCACGACGCGACCGGTCGCGCCGAGACGGTCTCGGGATCGAACACGATCCGCTCGCGCGTGCGCTCGATGTCGGGGTCGGGGACTGGAATCGCCGATAGCAGGGCCTTGGTGTATGGGTGCTGCGGGTTGTCGAAGACATCGTCGACATCACCGTGCTCCACGAAGTCTCCGAGGTACATCACGGCGACCCGATCGGCGATGTGACGAACGACCGACAGGTCGTGCGCGACGAACAGGTACGAGAGCCCGAGCTTGACCTTGAGGTCGTCCAGCAGGTTGATGACACCGGCCTGGATCGACACGTCGAGGGCCGAGACCGGCTCGTCGAGCACCAGGATCTTGGGGTTGGTCGACAGTGCCCTGGCGATACCGATGCGCTGGCGCTGGCCACCGGAGAAGGCCTGGGGGAAGCGATCGCTGTGCGCCGGATTGAGTCCGACGAGATCCATCAACTCCTCTACACGTCGGTGCGCCTCGGCTTTCGGCGTGCCGATCGCCGCGAGCGGCTCCGAGATGATGTCCGCGACCGTCATGCGCGGGTCGAGGGCACCCATCGGGTCCTGGAAAACGATCTGGATGTCGCGGCGCAGCGCCCGCTCCACCTTGTGGCTGCGGATGTCGTTGACGCTGGTACCCGCGATGACGATGTCGCCGTCGGTCTGCTTGACCATGTCCATGATCTGCAGCAGCGTCGTGGTCTTGCCACTGCCGGACTCGCCGACGATCGCCAGGGTCTCGCCCTCGCGTACGTCGAAGCTGATGCCCTTGATCGCGTGCACCTCGCCGACCTTGCGCTTCAGGAACGCGCCCTTGAGTAGGGGGAAGGTCTTGGTGAGGTTCTTCACCTCGAGGGTGATGGGGCGTTCCTCGCGGGGGAGCCGGGTCAGAGCGCTCTCCGGTGCCTCGCGCACCGGATACACGGGAAGGCCGCCGAGCAGACCGCCGTCCGTGATCTCGTTCGAACGGATGCAGGCGGCACGGTGCTCCTCGCCGCCGCCGGTCAGCACAGGAAGGAGCTCCGGCTCGCTGGTGCGGCACGCGTCCATGACGATGGGGCAGCGATCAGCGAACGGACAGGCATTCGGCAGGTTGATCAACAGGGGCGGGTTGCCCTTGATCGGCGTGAGGGGCTCTTTCTCCGCCTTGTCGACACGAGGGATCGCACCGAGAAGGCCGATGGAGTAGGGCATCCGCGTCTGGTGGAACAACTCGCGCACAGGCGCCTGCTCGACCGGCTTGCCTGCGTACATGACCATGACGTCATCGGCCGTGCGGGCGACGACACCCATGTCGTGGGTGATCATCATGACGGCGGCACCGGTCTCGGCCTGGGCCTTCTCGATCAGGTCGAGGATCTGCGCCTGGATCGTGACGTCGAGGGCCGTGGTCGGCTCGTCGGCGATGATCAGCTTCGGGTCGTTCGCCATGGCGATGGCGATGACGACGCGCTGCCGCATGCCGCCGGAGAACTCGTGCGGGAACGACTTCATCCGCTTCTCCGGCTCGGTGATGCCGACCAGCTTGAGAAGGTCGATCGACCGCGCCGTCGCCTCCTTGATGCTGAGCTTGCGGTGCACCGTCAAGGCTTCGATCAGCTGCGTACCGATCGTGTACACGGGCGTGAGAGAGGTGAGCGGATCCTGGAACACCATCGAGATCCCGTTGCCGCGGATCGCGGAGAGCTGCGCGTCTGTCTTGCCCAGGAGCTCCTGACCGTCGAACATGATCGAGCCGGAGATCTTCGCGTTCTCGTCGAGCAGACCCATCACGGCGAGCGATGTGACCGACTTGCCGGAACCGGACTCGCCGACGATGCCGAGGGTCTTTCCTGCCTCGAGGTCGAAGGAGACGCCGCGGACGGCGTCGACACGACCGGCCTCGGACGCGAAGCTGACCCTGAGGTCGCGGACGGAGAGTACAGGGCTCATGCGCGGCCTCCTGCAGCCGAGGTGGGATCGAGAGCGTCACGCAGACCATCGGCGATGAGAGCCATGGAAACGGTCAGCAGCGTGAGGACCAATGCGGGGAAGTAGAACAGCCAGGGCGAGCTGACGATGGACGAGCTGCCCTCGCCGATCAACGACCCGAGGGAGACGTCGGGGATCTTCACACCGAATCCGATGAAGGAGAGGCCGGTCTCGGTCGTCACCGCGGCGACGATGCCGAGGGTGAAGTTGATCACCAGCAGCGACCCGATGTTCGGGATCAGGTGGCGCGTCACGATGCGCAGACCGCGGACGCCCATGTAGCGGGCGGCCTGCACGTACTCGCGCTCACGCAGCGAGAGAGTCATCGTCCAGATGATCCTCGCGGGGAAGAACCAGCTGACGAAGATCATCACGAACGCGATGACCCACCAGACGCCACCGGAATCGTTCGAGACGATCGACAGCAGAAGGAAGGTGGGAACGACCATCATGAAGTGGATGACCAGCAGGGCGATGCGCTCGAACCAGCCGCCGAAGTAGGCGGCCGCAGTGCCGACGAGCGCCGAGAGGATCGTCGTTCCGACGGAGACCGTGATCGCGATCATGAGGGATCGCTGCAGGCCGATGGCCGTCTGCGTGTACGTGTCGTTGCCCGCGCCGTTGGTGCCGAACCAGTGCGCCGCGGACGGCGGCTGGCTCAGGGCGAGGAAGTCCATGCTGTCGACCGCATAGGGGGCCAGGAGCGGCCCCAGCGTCGAGAAGAGGATCAGTACGAGAAGGACGACGACGCCACCCACAGCGGGCTTGTTGCGCATGAATCGGCGGGTGTACAGCGTCCACTTCGACAGGGACTTGCCCGAGGCGCGGTCTGCCGTGGGCGGTGCTGCCGGCGGCTCGACCAGGGGATCGATCATATCGGTGGTCATAATCAGCTCACCCTCACTCGCGGGTCGAGAACGACGACGACGATGTCGGCGAGCACTGCGCCGATCGCCGTGAGCACGGCGCCGAACGCGGCGACGGCAACTACGCCGTTGATGTCGTTGTTGTTGATGGTGTCGAGGAAGTAACGGCCCATGCCCTGCCAGGCGAAGATCCGCTCTGTCAGGATCGCGCCGGTGAAGATCGTCGGGATCGTGAACGCCACCTGAGTCGCGACCGGGATGAGTGATGTGCGCAGGGCGTGCTTGCGGACCGCCTGCGCCTTGGTCAAGCCCTTGGCGCGTGCCGTGCGCACATAGTCGGCGTTGATGTTGTCGAGCAGGAGCGAACGCTGCAGGAAGTGGTACTGCGCGTATCCGACGATCACGAGCGCGATCGTGGGCAGCGTCAGGTGCTGGAGCGTGTCGACCAGTACGGGGAAGAAGCCCGTGACTCCGGGGCTCGACGAGCCGGTGACATAGAAGATGCGGACGCCGGTCCACTCGTTGAGCCCGATGGCGAGAAGCACGACGGCGAGACCGGCGACGATGATGTTCACGTTCATCGTGATGATCGAGGTCGCCTGCCCGATGCGGTCAGCGAGCTTGTACTGGCGCGAAGCGGTGTAGACACCCAACCAGATGCCGAGCACCGCCGCGATGATCGTGGCTCCGAGGACGAGCTCGGCGCTGACCCACATGCGGTACGAGACCTGCTCGTTGACCGACTGGCCGGTCGGGCTCACGCCCCAGTCCCAGCGGAACAGGATGCTGCTGAACCAGTTCCACCAGCGCTCGATCAGCGGGACCGTGTCGCTGAGGTTGCGGGGGGTGAGGACGTTGTCGATCTGCTCCGGGGAGAGCGGAGGCCGACGCCCGACATAGTTGCTGCGTGGATCGAGGAAGCCCCACGCCAAGAAGAACGTGAGGTTCGTGGCGACCACGATCATGAGCAGCCAGCCGAGTGCTCGGCGCAGGAGGTACTTGATCAAGGGGGGTCAGTCTTTCTCTTCTACAGACGCGCTCGGGATCTGCCGACGCAACGCTGAGTCAGTTGGATACACAATCGCCATCCACCGAACTCTGCGACGCGACGACGCTCACGGGGTGTGTGGCGGAGTCATATCGCTTTCGGGATCCGGTGTCACGGATTTTCCCTGGCAACTTCGGGAGACTATCACCGGTATGGCCGAATCGGGGATTAGCCTCCCCTGACCGTACAATCGAGTGGACATGTCCCCACGCGCTCTCACCCCTCTTCAGCCTGCCTCGACGCCGGCTGCGCAGATTCGTAACTTCTGCATCATCGCCCACATCGATCACGGCAAGTCGACGCTCGCCGACCGCATGCTCCAGATCACCGGAGTCGTGTCGGATCGCGACATGCGCGCGCAATACCTCGACCGCATGGATATCGAGCGTGAGCGCGGCATCACCATCAAGAGCCAGGCCGTCCGGATGCCGTGGGAGCTCGACGGCCAGACCGTCGCCCTGAACATGATCGACACGCCGGGCCACGTCGACTTCACCTACGAGGTCTCACGTTCGCTCGCAGCCTGCGAGGGAGCGATCCTGCTCGTCGACGCGGCACAGGGCATCGAAGCCCAGACGCTCGCGAACCTCTACCTGGCGCTGGAGAACGACCTCCACATCATCCCGGTGCTGAACAAGATCGACCTGCCGGCCGCCGATCCGGAGAAGTACGCGAAGGAGCTCGCGTCGCTCATCGGTGGCAAGCCGGAGGACGTGCTGCGTGTCTCGGGCAAGACCGGCGTGGGAGTGGAAGACCTCCTCGACCGCCTGGTGAAGGAGATCCCCGCGCCGACAGGTGACGCAGATGCACCCGCCCGCGCCATGATCTTCGACTCCGTCTATGACGCCTACCGCGGCGTCGTCACCTATGTGCGCATGGTGGACGGCAGCCTGTCGCCGCGCGAACGCATCCAGATGATGTCGACCGGCGCGAACCACGAAGCCCTCGAAGTCGGCGTGTCGAGCCCCGAGCCGACTCCGTCGAAGGGACTCGGCGTCGGCGAGGTCGGCTACCTCATCACCGGGGTGAAAGATGTGCGTCAGTCGAAGGTCGGCGACACGATCACCACGTCGCGCAAGCCGGCATCCCAGGCGCTGCCCGGTTACACCGACCCGAAGCCCATGGTCTTCTCCGGTCTGTACCCGATCGACGGCAGCGACTACGGCGAGCTGCGCGAAGCCCTCGACAAGCTGAAGCTCTCCGACGCCTCGCTCGTCTACGAGCCGGAGACCTCGGTCGCGCTCGGATTCGGGTTCCGCTGCGGTTTCCTCGGTCTCCTTCACCTCGAGATCATCACAGAGCGGCTCGCGCGCGAGTTCGACCTCGACCTCATCACGACGGCGCCGAGCGTGATCTACGAGGTGCTCACTTCGGACACCGGTGAGACGGTCACCGTGACCAACCCGAGCGAGTATCCCGACGGGCGTATCGGGTCGGTATCCGAGCCGATGGTCAAGGCGGCGATCCTGCTGCCGAAGGACTACGTCGGCACCGTGATGGAGCTGTGCCAGTCGCGTCGCGGCACACTGCTCGGCATGGAGTACTTCTCCGAGGAGCGCGTCGAGCTGCGCTACAACATGCCGCTCGGTGAGATCGTGTTCGACTTCTTCGACCAGTTGAAGTCCAAGACGCAGGGCTATGCCTCGCTCGACTACGAGCCCTCCGGACAGCAGGAGGCCGACCTAGTGAAGGTCGACATCCTGCTGCAGGGCGAGAAGGTCGACGCGTTCAGCTCCATCGTCCACCGCGACAAGGCTTACGCCTACGGCACGATGATGGCCGAGCGCCTGCGCAAGCTCATTCCTCGCCAGCAGTTCGAGGTTCCCATCCAGGCTGCGATCGGTGCACGCATCATCGCCCGTGAGACCATCCGCGCGATCCGCAAGGACGTGCTCGCCAAGTGCTACGGCGGTGACATCACACGTAAGCGCAAGCTCCTCGAGAAGCAGAAGGAGGGCAAGAAGCGCATGAAGATGGTCGGCCGCGTCGAGGTCCCCCAGGAGGCGTTCATCGCGGCGCTCTCCGGTGACGTCGAGGGCAAGGACAAGAAGTAGCGGGACCGGCACGCGCCAGGGGATGTGACGCCCTGCGGCGCGTGGGGGTGTTCGCTCAGGCAACGCGAAGTAGGGTGGATCTCATGCGGCGCGGGACTTTCCGAGACGACACGGTGGACTATGCGGCCGTGGGTGCGACCCACGCCCCCGATCTCATGCAGTACCCGCCGGAGCGCAGCACCCCGGCTGAGGAATCCTGGCGGATCGGCAGCGGTGTCGAGCGGTTCCAGACTGCCGGCGAGGCGCTTCTGTCCTGGACGGCGCAGCGTGCTGCCGGCCTTTCGGTCGAAGACGTGCGCCCTGCCCCCGGCCCTGCGTATGCAGGTGTGAGCTTCGACGCGGAGGGCAATCCGATCGCGCCGAGCAAGCGCGATGTCGAGCCGCGCTACGACGCGGAGGGCATGCCGTTCGTCGGTGCGGGGATGACCCTTCACCTTCGGGGCCGCGTCGGTGGGATGCGCGCCGATTCCGAGCTCCGAGTGATCTCCGTCACCGAGGAGACCCGACGCATCGGATTCGTGCTCGGGACGGTCGGCGGTTCGGTGGTCAGCGGCGAGGAGTCCTTCGACGTGGACTGGCGCGAAGACAACGACGAGGTCTGGTTCACGGTGCGCGCCTTCGACGCCCCCAACAGCCTCCTGTACCGCACCGTTCCCGCACTCGTGAAGCGCCGCCGACGTGAGCTCTTCGCGCGCTACCTCCGGGCGATCTCGCCGCTGTACGCGACACCCCTCTGATGGCGGGACCGCTTCCCCTCGGAGATCCTGCGCCGACGGATGGGCGTCTGCCCGCCGACCTCGCGATCGACACGAGCGTGCCGTTCTCCGCCTACCTGCACATCCCCTTCTGCACGGTGCGCTGCGGATACTGCGACTTCAACACCTACACGTCGACCGAACTGCGCGGAGCGAAGCAGGAGGACTATGCCTCGACGCTGATCTCCGAGATCGCTCTCGCCCGTCAGGTGCTCGACGACGCGGGAGCGCTGCGGCCGATGGACACGGTGTTCTTCGGGGGCGGAACGCCGACGCTCCTGCCCGCCGGTGATCTCGCGCGCATGCTCGAGGCCGCGACCTCGTCGTTCGGCCTGGCCGAGGGGGCCGAGGTGACGGTTGAGGCCAACCCGGATACCGTGACCCCTGCGGTCGCGCGGACGCTGGCCGATGCCGGTGTCACGAGGATGTCGGTCGGCATGCAGTCGGCCGTTCCCCACGTGCTCGCCGCGCTCGATCGTACGCACCGTCCGGAGAACGTGCGCACCGCCGTCGCCGCGGCGAAGGACGCGGGGCTCGCTGTGAGCGTCGATCTGATCTACGGGGCGCCGGGGGAGTCGCTCGCGGACTGGGAGGCGTCGCTCGATGCGGCGCTCGAGCTGGAACCAGACCACATCTCCGCCTACGCCCTCATCATCGAGGACGGCACGAAGCTTGCCAGGCAGATCCGCCGCGGCGAGGTTCCGACCCCGGACGACGACCTGCAGGCCGATATGTACGAGCTCGCCGACGCGCGCCTCGCCGATGGCGGTTTCGACTGGTACGAGGTGAGCAACTGGGCGCGCACGCCCGATAGACGCTCTCGACACAATCTCGCCTACTGGCGGGGGAGTGATTGGTGGGGCTTCGGTCCTGGTGCCCACAGTCATGTGGCGGGGTTGCGCTGGTGGAACGTGAAGCATCCGGCGGCATACGCCCAGCGACTCGCCGCGTCCGAGTCGCCTGCAGCGGGTACAGAACGCCCGGACGACGAGTCCAGGACGCTCGAGCGAATCCTGCTGCTCAGCCGGATCCGCGAGGGCATCGCGATCGATGAGATTCCCCGCGCCAACCGGAGCAGGGTCGCCGGTCTCATCGCCGACGGACTCGTCGATCCGGCCGCCGCCCTCCAGGGGCGCGTTCAGCTGACGCTGCGCGGTCGCCTTCTCGCCGACGCCGTGGTGCGCGAGCTCACGGACTGATCTCTCGCGCCACGATCAGCCGGGCAGCCGATCCAGTCCTGCCGTGCGGCGCTGCGCGACGGTGGTGCTTTCGGTGTCGAATACGCGGGTCGTGCGGCCGGACCCGAAGGCTGGCCAGCCGGGATCGCCGTCGGTGACGAAACCGATCCAGGCCTTGTTCATCTCGGCTGCGAGCTGCTGCGGGGCATCGAGCCCGGCCATGCGCTCGGCCTCCTCGTCGCGGAGCCGGTCGAAGACGAACCCGAGCTCGAGCGCATGGGCCGCGCGCAGATCTCGCACCGGACTCGGCCACGCGAACTCGTAGACGTAGGTGGTTTCCGGACGTGCAGCAGCCACGCGCGTCAGCGGCGCACGCAGCATCATGTCGGTGACGAGCTGCCCGAAAACCTCGCCGGTGTTCGCTCCCGGGAACGCGGATCGGTACTCGGCGACCGCGCGGCGAGGGATCCGCGAGAGGAGGCGCGCAGCCTGCAGCTTCAGCTCACTGATCCCGGCGAGTGTCTCGGGCGGGAACCAGAGCCGATACTCGTCGGTGTTGCTGCCGATCAGCAGCGGGGTGTCGATCTCGCCGAGCACCTCGTGCGGAGAGCGCGGCAGGCTGTCCTCGTCGATCGCGAACTGGAAGCCGGGGGCTCCGCCGAGGGGCGACGAGGCCGCAGACTGCGCCCTGCGTGCCTCGAGGAGCTGCTCGGGTGTGCGGGCGACGAACGAATCGCGGTCTGCTCTCACGCCGAGCCGTTTCGCGAGCTGCGCTGTCACGCGCCCTGCCTTCTTCGCGGTCTGTGCCTGGAGTGGTCCCGACTCGATGATGGCTCGGGCGATCAGTGCCCGAGACTCATCGCGGGCGAGGAGACCGGCGACGATCGCGCCGCCGGCGGACTCGCCCATCACCGTGATCCGCGCAGGATCGCCGCCGAAGGCCTCCGCTTCGCGATGCACCCACTCCAGCGCTGCGGCGGCATCGCGCAGACCGAGATTGCGGGGCGCGCCTTCGAGCACGGAGAACCCCTCCGACCCCAGCCGGTAGTTGATGGAGACGAAGACGATGCCCGCCTTCGCGAACACCGTGCCGTCGTAGAGCGGCAGCGCTGCCGTACCGCGTTCGAGTGCGCCGCCGTGGATCCACAGCAGCACGGGGGCGCCGGCACCCGCGGTCGGGGCCCAGACGTTCGCCGTGAGGATGTCTTCGCCGTCGATGCGCACCGAACCCAGAAGCTCGCCGATCGCACCCGAGTACGGAACCTGGGGCGGCGTGGGACCGAACTGCGTCGCCTCTCGCACTCCTTCCCATGCCATCACCGATCGTGGCGCGCGGAACCGGTTCTCCCCGAACGGGGCCTGGGCGTAGGGAATGCCGAGGTAGCGGACGATCCCGGCTTCCTCGGTGCCGCGGACGATGCCGTTCGACAGGGTGGCCTGGGGTGAGGTGGTCATGAGCGTCATCCTAGGGTCGTGCGCCCACGGTACGGAGAATACCGAGCTGCACGGGGTAGGATTGGCACTCTGAACGTCCGAGTGCCAGCGGGAGGGAAGGGTGATGGTCACAGAACGAGGACTCCAGGTTCTCCGAGCGATCGTGCAGGACTACGTCGAGACCCACGAACCCGTCGGCAGTCGTTCCATCGTGGACCGGCATTCTTTCGGTGTCTCGGCCGCGACGATCCGCAACGACATGGCCCTGCTCGAAGACGAAGAGCTCATCACGGCTCCGCACACCTCTTCCGGGCGTGTGCCCACCGACAAGGGCTACCGCGTGTTCGTGAATCACCTCGCGCAGCTCAGACCGCTCTCATCCGCACAGCGCACGGCGATCGAGTCTTTTCTCGGGGAGCCCGCCGACCTCGACGACCTGATGGTGCGCACGGTGCGAGTGCTCACGCAGCTGACCGGCCAGGTAGCGCTCGCGCAGTACCCGTCGTTCGCTCGCGCCCGTGTCTCCCACGTGGAGCTCGTGGCGTTGGCGCCAAACCGACTCCTGATCGTGCTGGTGACGGATGCGGGCGGCGTGTCCCAGCGCATGGCCGTCGTCTCCGAGGCGATCGACGACGACGCTCTGGCCATGCTGCGCGGACGGTTGTCCGCATTGATCACGGGCCAGGCCATCAGCGACGCCTCCGATCGTCTCCAAGCACTGCTCGCTGCAGATGAGACTCCTCAGGACCTCGTCCTGCGCACCGTCGCGGTGGTCGTCATGGACGAGCTCGGCAGCTTCAGGCAGGAGCGACTGGTGATGGCGGGGGCGGCGACGCTGGCGCGTCGGGAGCAGGACTTCCGCGGCAGCATCCACCCGCTCCTCGAGGCGATCGAGGAGCAGGTCACACT
>JBOGEI010000087.1:0-16224 GCA_050701935.1 Microbacterium sp. | reverse complement strand
AGCAAAGCCTGCGGATCGGAGGGGTGCGCGGCATACGAGTCGATCCCCCCATGCACCCCATCGCCACCGCCGACGAGGTGGCCACCCGTCGAGCGTGATTCTGCGATACCAGGGAGGTACGGGAACAGAGTGTCCCATGCGCTGTGATCCCCAGGACCGACATCGCTGAAGTACTGAAGCCGTTCGTTCCTCGGCCCCTCGCGAAGAATCCAATCGCCTGTCCGGTCTTGCGGCACGTACAGATCAGTCACGGAGCGCGTCAACACAGCGGAGATGGGCGGATACGGATCCGCCCAGGGAGACCATTCGTAGACGATCTCGCTCGCGCCCATATACATCAACCGGTCCTCCGTCGCCGTGATCCGCAGATACTGCCCTGCCTGCGGTGTCGTCCCCGGATACGGCTCGGTCACCACGGGACCCGACGTCGCAATCGGGTCGGGTGTCGGCGTGATCTGCGGCCGCGGCGACGCCGACGCCGTCGGGATAGCCTCGACCTGCGGCGAGGGCGCGTTCAGCTGGCTGAGCGCCACTACGCCGGCGGTCGCCGCGGCCACCCCGGCCACCGCACCGGCGACCACGAACATCGGACGCCGAGTGATCCGCTTCCGCTGCGCTGTCCGTCCCTCGTCGATCCCAAGGAGAAGCCGAGCCCTCGCCGCGGTGATCCGCTCCTCGTTCAGTCCAGCCCCCCGGTTGACCTCACGCATTCGCTCGAAAACGTCCATCGACCTCTCCTTCCTTCTCATTCACGACTCTTTCCCGGCTGCTCACACGGCCAGGGTCCAACCGCGTCCGCACGCGGTTGATGCGCGATCGAACGGTCCCCACAGGCACGCCGAGGGCTATCGCGATCTCCTCGTAGGTGAGATCCCCCCACGCGTAGAGGAGCAAGGTCTCGCGATCCCTCGCGGAGAGTGAAGCGATCATCGGCGCCAGCTCGCGAGTAGAGATCTCGGCATCGAGTCGGGCGACCGTCACGTCGAGGTCCCCATGCGAGATGTGCTCTTCTCTGGCCGCTGAAGCGGCACTCGATCGCAGATGCTTGGCCTCTCGGGCCCGATGCTTCTTGATCAGACGAGAGGCGATCCCGTACAACCAGGGAAGCGCCGAGTCCCAGGCCGTATCGAACGATTTCCGTCGTGCGAACGCGACCAGGAAGGTCTCACTGAGGATGTCCTCGCCCGCATCGGGACCGAGACGGCGAGCGGCGTAGCCACCCACCGTCCGGGCATGCCGATCGAACAGTTCGGCGAAGGCTCGGGGTTGCCCGAGCGACCGCTGAATGATCTCGCTGTCTGTGCTCACACTATGTATTGCCTCAGAATGCGAGGACGGTTCGAAACTCGTCACGGCAGAGTGTCGACCACGCTCATCTCGAAGGTCGACCGGGAGTCAGGGACATCACTCGGGATCGGTCCCTCGCCTACGGAGGTGGTGTCTGTGGTCTCCGTCACGATTCCGGTCGCCATCTCGATCGTCAACGTGAACCGCCGAAGCGATGTCTCCGCGCTCTCAGAAGAGCCGAGATGCGAGTCGAAGGTGACGGTGCGCTGACCGTTCTGCTCGGCTCCCACGGTCGATCCCGGGAGCAGGCTGAGCGCCCGATACATCGCGGCACGCATCTCCGGGTCACCGACATTGTGCGACAGCAGCCCGATGAGCAGCCACCCGACCTTTCCATCGGCCCATCCCTGCTCATCTGCCCCCAGATAGTCGTAAATCCACGCGATCATGGTGGCGGGGTCACGCGGCAACGATTCGAAGAACCACAGGACGTCTTCGGCGCCGCTCTCGGGGAGCCGTGGCGCGTCCGACGGGAACAGCGCGACCGCTGGCCCATATGCCTGCATCGCCTCATCCTGCTGGGCATGCCCCTGCGCTTGGTCGCCGTATACCCCGCCCGCGACCGGAGCCCCCCACTCCTGATACCACTGGGAGCGAAGATTCGCAGGGGCGTAGTCGGCACCGCTGCGGTTGATCACCCACCCACTCGAGGCCTGCGCACGCGAGGCACTGTAACCCGGCTGCCCTGCGTAGCCGAGCTCGGCATCGAACACGCCCAATGTCTCCGTCGTCCATGCTCGCCGCAGATACTGGCCCGGAGCGAGCGCAGGAGGAGCGAACCCCGCCGCTGAGTTCGCCGCCCCCAAGAGGGCCTCCGGCCCTGTCATCGGCGTGGCAGTCGGTGACGGCACCGGGCTCGGCACGAGCACCGGCCCCGGCACACGCGTCGGTATCGCTTCTACCGTCGGTGCGGGCGTCGGAGCCGTGACGTTGCTCAATACAAGCACGCCGGCGGTGACCGCAGCTGCAGCGCCGAGGGCGCCTGCGGCGATGAACCATGGGCGCCGTGCCGCCCGCGGGCGCGCGGGCCTGCGTTCTTCCTGGATCTCCATCAGGAGGAGCGCACGCGCAGCGGCGAGGTTCTCCTCCGCGCCCTCGATCTCGGGCCTGGTCTGCTGAACCTTCTCAAACACGTCCAAGGGTCTCTCCCTTCTTCTGCTGCTGCTCGAATGCTTGGATCTTTCGGGTGGAATCCAGCCGTCGGCGGACCCGGTTCAAACGCGATCGCACGGTGCCCACGGGAACGCCGAGGGCCGCGGCGACCTCGTCATAGCTCATCCCCTGCCAGGCATAGAGCAGGAGGGTCTCGCGGTCCTTCGGCGTGAGCGCTGCGATACGCGCCTTCAGCGTCTCGACCTCGCGCTCTGCATCGACGCGCGACATCGCATCGTCCAGGCCTCCGAGCGTTGCGTGCTCTTGTTGCGAGATGGACGCCGTGAACGATTTCCACTGCTTGGCCTCCATCGCGCGCTGCCGACGGATCAGGCGCGAGGCGATTCCGAGAAGCCAGGGCGCGGCCGAGGCGACGTCCGTGTCATAGTCGGCGCGTCGGCGGAACGCGACGAGGAAGGTCTCGCTCAACACGTCTTCTGCCGCGTGCCGGCCCACCCTATACGTCGCGAACGCGTTGACCGCGCGCGCGTGTCTGTCGAAGAGCTCGGCGAATGCCGCCGGCTGCTGAAGAGATCGCTGGATGATCTCGCTGTCTGTGGTCACGCTATGTATTGGCCGTGCGCCGTCGGGCGGTTCACGCTTTCTTCGACGATCTCTGCGATGCGCCCACATCGAACCGCATCAGCACGCGCGGGAACCCGTCAAGGACCGATCCCGTGTCCGCTGCCTTCACGAAACCCGCGCTCTCGAAAAGTGCGCGCGTGCCGACATACGCCATCGTCAGATTCACCTTCTCACCGCCGTTGTCGACCGGATACCCCTCGATCGCCTGCGCTCCCTGTTCCTCCGCGTAGGCAACCGCTCCCTCGATCAGCGCATGCGAGATGCCCTGCTTCCGATAGCCCGGCCGCACGCGGAAGCACCACAGCGACCACACGTCGAGGTCATCGATATGCGGGATCAACCGATTGCGTGCGAAGCTCGTGTCGTTCCGCGGATGCACAGCTGCCCACCCGACCGGTTCACCGTCGAGATAGGCGATCACGCCGGGCGGCGGATCTTCATGGCATAGCTCGCGCACGCGGTCGGCACGAGCGGGTCCCTTCAAAGCCAGGTTCTCTTTGCTGCCGATGCGATAGCTCAGACAGAAGCACACGTTCGACGTCGGCTTCTTCGGTCCGACGAGCGTCGTCACGTCTCCGAAGTCGGTCGCAGGGCGAACCTCGATGGTCATGCGCTCAGTGTCGCGCACTTCGTCGACACCCTGTCGACGAAACACGGATCAGTCGCCGCGCAGCACGTCCAGTGCGTGACGGAAGTCTTCGGGATACGAAGACTCGAACTGCATCCACTCCCCCGTCGCCGGGTGTGCGAAGGCCAGCTTGTGCGCGTGCAGCCACTGTCGGGAGAGCCCGAGCCTGGCCGACATCGTCGGATCGGCACCGTAGAGCGGATCGCCGACGCACGGATGCCGATGCGCAGCCATGTGCACGCGGATCTGGTGCGTGCGGCCGGTCTCGAGGTGTATCTCCAGCAGTGACGCGCCTGGAAACGCCTCGAGCGTCTCGTAGTGCGTGACCGACGGCTTCCCATCCGGAACCACCGCGAACTTCCAGGAGTGGTTCGGATGACGCCCGATCGGCGCCTCGATCGTCCCCGCAAGTGGGTCGGGATGCCCTTGAACCACCGCGTGATAGATCTTCTCGACGGTACGGTCCTTGAACGCCTGCTTCAGAACCGTGTACGCGTGCTCGGACTTGGCGACGACCATGAGCCCGCTGGTGCCGACGTCGAGTCGATGCACGACGCCCTGGCGCTCCGGGGCACCGCTGGTCGCGACGCGGAAGCCCGCTGCCGCGAGGGCACCGACAACCGTCGGCCCCTCCCAACCGATCGAGGGGTGCGCGGCGACACCGGTCGGCTTGTCGACCACGACGATGTCGTCGTCGTCGTACACGACGCCGAGCTCCGGCACCGCTATCGGGATGATCTTCGGCGCCTCCTTGGGCTGCCATTCGACATCGAGCCAGCCGCCACCGCGCAGGCGGTCGGATTTGTCGAGCGTCACGCCGTCCAGGCGGACGCCGCCGGCCGCGGCAACATCAGCGGCGAACGTACGGGAGAACCCCATCAGCTTCGCCAGCGCCGCGTCGACGCGCGTGCCATCCAAGCCGTCGGGAACCGGCAGCGACCGGGACTCCACGGTCAACGACCTTCCGATGCGGGAGTCGCATCCTCCGAAGGCGAGTCGTCGTCTTTCGAGCGGACGGCCGTGGAGTCATCGGCGTCCACTGCATCGTCGTCGGTCTCAGTCGCTGAAACGGCGGCGACAGCCGCTGCCTCGGCTTCTTCCTCGGTCTCGACCACAGCGTGATCGCGCTCCCGTGTGCCGTCGAATCGAAGGCCGAAGACCACCAGCAGCGCGACCGAGATCATCCCCGTCACGATGAAGATGTCGGCCACGTTGAAGATCGCCGGCATCATCCACGGCATCGAGATCATGTCGACGACGTGACCGACGGGGAAACCGGGTTCACGGAAGAGGCGGTCGCTGAGGTTGCCGAGCACCCCGCCCAGCAGGCAGCCGAGAACGACCGCCCAGAGCCGCGACTTGATGCCGAAGGCCTTCCAGACGATCACACAGGCGACCACCGCGAGTGCGATCGTGAAGATCCAGGTGACCTCGGAGCCGAGCGAGAAAGCGGCACCGGGGTTGCGGACGTAGTACAGCTGAAGAAACTCGCCAAGGATCGGAACCGGCTCCTGATACGGGAGGTTCTCGACCGTGAGGTACTTCACAAACTGATCGGCGGCCAGCACGAGCGCTGCGAGAATCGCAACGATCGCACCGGCCGCCGACCGACGAAGGGAACGGCGTCCTGACAAGAGGGCGCCTTACAGACCGATCGCGGAAACGGGAGTGGAATCCGTGGACGTCGACTTCTCGTCGAGCTCACGGAGCTGGCCCTCGATGTAGCCGCGCAGCTGCGAGCGGTAGTCACGCTCGAAGTTGCGCAGCTCGGTGATACGGGCCTCGAGCGTGTTGCGCTCGCGCTCCAGACGTGCGGATTCTTCGCGCTGCTTGGCCTCTGCCTCGGTGCGGATACGAGCGACCTCGGTCTCGGCCTCGGCGATGAGCGCGTTGCGCTTGGCCTCACCCTCGGCGACGTGCTCGTCATGCAGACGCTGCGCGAGCTCGATGATGCCGGCGGTAGCGGTCGCGGAACCGGTCGGAGCCGGCTCCGCAGGAACCTCGGCCACAGGCGCGGGGGCGGGAGCCTCGGCGGCGGGAGCGGCGGCTTCAGGAGCAGCACCGGACTCGTACGCGGCCAGCTTGGCCTTCAGCTCGACGTTCTCCTCGAGAGCCTTGCGCCACTCGATGACGATCTCGTCGAGGAAGTCGTCCACCTCGTCCGGGTCGAAGCCGTCCTTGAAGCGGACGTGCTGGAACTGCTTGGTGACGACGTCATCCGGGGTAAGTGCCATGGGTGGCTCCTCTTTCGATGAGTTCGATTGCCAGTATCGATGTATGGCGTGGTCGTGATGTGGCGCGAACCCGGGGCGCGCACCTGGGTGCCAGCATAGCCCCCGCGCATCGGCGTCGCGATGTCACGACACCCAGAGTCAGCGAAGTCATTGCCGTGTTCACAGGAGACACGCCGCGATTTCAGCGGATGAAAAGGCCCACGACGTTCATCAGGATCAGAACGATCAGCAGGGTGAGCGCGAACCCGAAGTCGAGGGAGAGCGAACCGATCCGCAGCGGCGGAATGATCCGTCGGAAGAATCGGATGGGCGGATCGGTGAGCGTGTAGACCACCTCAGCGGCGACCAGGCCGAATCCCTTCGGGCGCCATTCCCGATTGAACATCGGAATGTAGTCGAGGATCAGGCGCGCAAAGAGCACGAAAACGTACAGCAGCAGCACCAGATGAACGATGCTCGCGGCGACGGAGACCAGCTGCACGGGCTACGACTGGTCGAAGCCCGCAGACTCAGCGTCTGCGTGTGCGATGCCCCCGTGACCCGAGACGGCGATGTTCTCCGGCGAGAGCAGGAACACCTTCGATGTCACTCGCTCGATCCGGCCGTAGAGGCCGAGAGAGAGCCCGCTCGCGAAGTCGATGAGGCGGCGCGCGTCGGCATCGCTCATCTGGGAGAGGTTGATGATGACGGGGATGCCCTCGCGGAAGCTCTCCGCGATCAGCTGCGCATCACGGTACTGCTTCGGGTGGACGGTGAGGATCTCGTTCACGGCTCCTGCAGACGGCTGGCGGACGGCGACGGGGCGGCGCAACGGTGTGACGGGGGCCGGAGCCGGCTCCTCACGATCACGGTCGCGTTCACGGTGAGCGCGGGCAGGTGCCTGCGTCTCCTCCTCGTAGACCTCTTCTTCGTCGGCGAGGCCGAGATACACCATGGTCTTCTTCAGCGGGTTACCCATCGTGTCCTCCGGTTCGAACGTTCGGGCTGGTCTTTTCACAGGTTAACCCCGGTCGGGCCGGGGCCCGGTGATTGCGGAGCCGATCCGAAGGTGTGTCGCGCCAGCGGCGATCGCCTCGACGAAGTCTCCGGTCATCCCGGCAGAGATCCAGGACGCGGACGGCTCGACGGCGATGACGCCGTCTGCGACCTCGCGCAGCCGCGCGAAAGCAGAAGCGGGTTCCTCATCGAGCGGCGCGACGGCCATGACCCCACGGAGTCGCAATGACGGCAGGGAGAGGACATGCTCTGCGAGGGCGACCGCCTCAGCGGGCACGGCTCCCCCGCGACCAGGATCATCGGTGAGGTTGATCTGCACGAGCACGTCGAGCCGATCGTCGCCCTCGGCCGCCCTGTGCAGAGCATCGGCGAATCGTCCACGATCGACCGAGTGCACGACGTCCGCACTTCTGCGGATCGCTGCCGCCTTGTTGGTCTGCCCCTGACCGATGAAGTGCCAGCGCAGGTCGAGGCTCGTGAGCTCCGACTCCTTGGCGGACAGCTCCTGCTGACGGTTCTCGCCGACATCCTGCACGCCGAGCCCCTGCAGGTCGCGCACTAGTGATGCAGGGTGGAACTTCGTCACCACGATCCGGGTGATCTCCCCCGGATCCCGCCCTGCTGCCCGCGCGCTGTCGGCGATCCGTGCATCGATCGCCGACAGCCGCGCGGCCAGGCCCGAAGGCACCTGGGCGTCGACCGCGTGGGTCACTTCAGGAATTCGGGGATGTCGATGTCATCGTCGACGAACGCCGGCTCGATGCTGGTGGCGGGAACACGCTGCTGCACGGGCTCCGGCTGCACCTTCTCGCTCGCCGTCTCCTCATCATCCGCGAGCTCGACCTCGGGGAGGGACGCCGTGGAGGGGCGCGTGACGACCATCGGGTCCAGGCGCAGAGAAGGCCCTCCGCCATCGAAGCCGGCCGCGATCACGGTCACCCGCACCTCATCGCCGAGCGTGTCGTCGATGACGGTACCGAAGATGATGTTCGCCTCGGGGTGCGCCGCTTCCTTCACGAGGTCTGCGGCATCGTGGATCTCGAAGATGCCGAGGTTCGAGCCACCCTGGATCGAGAGCAGCACGCCGTGCGCGCCCTCGATGCTCGCCTCGAGGAGCGGAGACTCCACTGCCAGCTCTGCGGCCTTGATCGCGCGGTCGGCGCCACGCGCGGAGCCGATGCCCATGAGCGCGGAACCCGCGCCCTGCATGACCGACTTGACGTCGGCGAAGTCGAGGTTAATGAGGCCGGGTGTCGTGATGAGGTCGGTGATGCCCTGCACACCGGCGAGGAGCACCTGATCGGCGGTCGCGAAGGCCTCGATCATCGAGATGCCGCGGTCGCTGATCTCGAGCAGTCGGTCGTTCGGCACCACGATGAGGGTGTCGACTTCTTCCTTGAGCTTGGAGACGCCCGCCTCAGCCTGGCTCTGGCGACGACGGCCTTCGAAAGAGAACGGCTTGGTGACGACACCGATGGTGAGGGCGCCGATCGACTTCGCGATGCGCGCGACCACCGGAGCACCTCCGGTGCCGGTACCGCCGCCTTCACCGGCGGTCACGAAGACCATGTCGGCGCCGGTCAGGGCCTGCTCGATCTCCTCGGCGTGGTCCTCCGCAGCGCGACGACCCACCTCCGGATCCGCCCCGGCCCCGAGTCCGCGTGTGAGCTCACGCCCGACATCGAGCTTCACGTCGGCGTCGCTCATGAGCAGCGCCTGCGCGTCGGTGTTCACGGCGATGAACTCGACTCCACGGAGACCGAGATCGATCATGCGGTTCACGGCGTTGACGCCGCCACCGCCGACGCCGACGACCTTGATCACGGCGAGGTAGTTCTGGTTCTGGCTCATGGCCGGCCTCCGATTATTCGAGCCTGGAAGTGGGTGAACCTTAAACCTCAAGTAGAGGTGTAAAGTATTTCCCGGTATTGCGTTCTCTTTGATTGAAGGTAAGCGCCGCCCGGCTGCGCGCGCGCGAAGACATGGGCGTGTCGCGCCATTCCCCGGCGAAAGCCGTCAGCCGGCGACTGCGACGTCGGGAGAAGTGACGTCGATGGTCTCGGCACCTGGGTTCGCGATCATCGTCGCGGAGAGCGCAGCAGCCTTGAGAACGGACTTCTCGGCACTGCCCCAGACGACCGTGAGCCCACTGCTCAGCGTCAGCGTCACATCATCGGCCGTCGACGCACTGACCCCGGTGAGCCCGGCGCGGACGTCAGCCGGCAGCGACCGCACGACCAGGCCGGCGCTTCGGAACGCCTCCGAGTCCACGCCGCCTTGAGCGTCGATCACCGGCTGTCCTGCGGGCTGATCGGACGTGGTCGAGAGAGCGACGCCCGCAGCATCCACCAACGTGTAGCCAGCCTCCGAACGGATGACGCCAACGGGAGTGCGCTCCACGATGCGCACCGTCAGGTCGTGCGGCGGTCGAGCCTCAAGCGCGTAGGTCTCGATGAGAGGGAAGGCCAGCAGCGCTGCTTTCACCCGGCTGGAGTCCACGAGTGCGAGCGGCGTGCCTAGCTGATCGCTGAGCGCGCCCTCGATCGCGGCAGGGTCGAGAGTCGTGGCCCCGGCGACGGTGATCTTCTGGACGGCGAACAGAGGGCTGTACGCGGCGGCGATGCTGCCCCCGATGAGCAGGAGTGCGGCACCGATGCTGCTCAGCCAGATGATCCGGCGACGTCGGGACCGCTGCGTGAACCGGCGGATCTCCGCCCTCAGCGCCTTCCGCCTGGCACGGGCTGCACGCCAGACATCCCTCGTCGATGTCGGTTGCGCGTCATCGACCGAGAGGCCGTCCGGTGTCTCTCCTGCCTTCAGAGCGTCAGAAGACGAAGCCTCGTCCCCGGCGTCCTGTCGCCGCCGGCGAGACTTCCCCGACGACGCGTCCTTCTCGCTCGGACGCTCAGGGGCGATCGGGGGCGGTGCAGGCCGGCGCATCGGCTATCCCTCGTCGGTCCGGCGCAGCGAATCCAGGACCTGCGGGATGATCTGGTAGACGTTGCCGCATCCGAGCGTGACGACGAAGTCACCCTCTCGTGCCACGGTCGCCGTGTAGTCGGCCGCCTGCTGCCAGTCTGCGACATAGTGCACGTGCGACGGGTCGCGGAACGCACCGCTCACCAGCTCACCGGTGACACCTGGCACAGGATCTTCCCGAGCTCCGTACACGTCGAGCATCACGGTGTGGTCCGCGAATTCCTCGAGGACGTCGGCGAACTCCTGATACATGTGCTGCGTGCGGGAGTAGGTGTGCGGCTGCTGGATCGCGATGATCCGTCCCGAGCCTGCGATGCTGCGCATGGCCTCCAGCGCTGCCCGCACCTCCGTCGGGTGGTGCGAGTAGTCGTCGTACACGGTGACACCGCGCTCGACACCGTGCTGTTCCAGACGGCGTACCGTGCCGGCGAAGCCCTCGACGGCACGAACGGCGTCTGCGAGGGGGTACCCGAGCGCCCGCAGGACTGTGACCGCCCCCGCCGCGTTGATGGCGTTGTGCACCCCGGGAACGGCGAGCTGCATCCGCGCCTGCTCGTCGCCGTGCGTCAGCGTCGCAGCGACCGGTCCGGACGCGACGACGTCTGTGACCCGCACGTCCGCGCCCTGCGCCTGACCGAAGGTCAGCACGTTCGGGTGCGAGAGACCGGCGCCGACCCGCAACGCCCCCGCGTCGTCGCTGGAGATGACCACGGCCTCGGTCGCGGCGTCCGCGAACTGCACGAATGCTTGATGGAAGGCTTCGTCCGATCCGTAGTGATCGAGGTGGTCGGGGTCGACGTTGGTGATCAACGCGACCGCAGTGTCGTACAGCAGGAATGTTCCGTCGGACTCGTCGGCCTCGACGACGAACAGGTCGCCTGACCCTGTCGCGCTGGAGGTGCCGAGCTGCTCGATCACCCCGCCGTTGACGAAATGCGGATCTGCGCCGAGTTCGCGCAGCGCGGTGACGATCATGCCCGTCGAGGTGGTCTTTCCGTGCGCACCCGCGACCGAGACCAGTCGACGGGAGCCGATCAACCAGTGCAGCGCTTGAGAACGGTGGATCACATGGAGCCCCCGGGCCTTCGCAGTGACGAACTCGGGATTCTCCGGCCAGATCGCTCCGGTGTGCACGACGGTGTCTGCATCGCCGAGGTGTGCCGCATCGTGACCGACATGGACCGTCGCCCCCGCTGCGGCCAGTGCACGCAGGTTGTCGCTTTCGGCGCGGTCGCTGCCGGAGACGCGGATGCCGGCGTCGAGGAACATCTTCGCGAGACCGCTCATGCCGGAACCACCGATGCCGATGAAGTGCGCGGAGGTGATCGTCTCGGGAATGGGGAGGGAGAGGTCGGGTCTGATCATGTCCGCTTCAGTCTACTTTTCTTCCGCCTCCTCGACCGCGTCAGGCGGTGAGGAGTGCGCGGTCGATGAGGGTGATGACGTTCTCTGTGCCGCTACGGGTTCCGGCGGTCTCGGCCGCTGCGGCCATCCGTGCGATGCGAGCACGGTCGCCCAGCAGGGGAACGACGATGCGGCGCACCGCGTCGCCGTCGAAAGTCGCGTCGTCGAGGAGTTCGGCAGCCCCGGCAGCGACTGCCGACGCGGCGTTCAGCCGCTGCTCACCGTTTCCCACCGAGTACGGCACGTACAGCGCGGGGATCCCGAGGGCGCTGATCTCGCTCACGGTCGCTGCCCCCGAGCGGGAGACGATCAGATCGGCCAGGGCGAAGGCCAGATCCATGCGGTCGACGTAGCGATGCAGCGAGTAGCCTGCGACCCCGGGATCCGCGAGATCGCTGCGTTCGCCCGTCACGTGCAGAAGCTGCCATCCGGCATCCAGCACGTCACGCCAGGAATCGGCGAAGGCGTCATTGAGGCGCTGCGCACCGAGGGATCCGCCGAAGACGAGAAGAACGGGACGCTCGCCGTCGAGCCCGAAGTACTCGGCCGCCTCTGCGCGCGAAGCCGCACGGTCGAGCGCGATCACTTCCTGGCGCAACGGCATGCCGACCACCTCGCCGCCACGAAGCGGGGTGCCTTCGAAGGCGACGCCCACCGCAGCTGCTCGGCGTGCACCGAGAACGTTCGCAAGCCCCGGCTTGGCGTTGGCCTCGTGCACCACGAACGGCACACCCTCACGACGAGCGGCCACATAGGCCGGTGCGGAGGCGTATCCGCCGAAGCCGACGACCACGTCGATGCCGTGCCGACGGATGTGGTCTCTCACCTGAGCGATGGCCCGACGGAAACGACCGGGGAACGACATCGCCTGCCTGTTCGGACGTCGGGGGAACGGCACCTTGTCGACGATCAGGAGTTCGTAGCCGCGCGCAGGGACCAGACGTGACTCCAGTCCCTCGGCGGTGCCGAGCACGAGCACGGAAGCTTCGGCGTCGCGCGCGCGGAGGCCATCGGCGACGGCGAGCAGGGGGTTCACATGGCCGGCGGTGCCGCCGCCGGCGAGGAGATACGAGGTCACTTGGCGACCCTACCCCGCTCGGCTGGCTGCTTCTCGACCACCGGAATCGTCCGCGCGAATGCGAGGAGCACACCGCAGGCGATGAGCACGGCGAGCAGGGCGGTACCACCCTGCGACATGAACGGAAGCGGGACGCCCATCACGGGGAAGACACCGATGACGACGCCCACGTTCATCACGGCCTGACCGACGATCCAGACGGTGATGCCGCCGGCCGCGACCCGGATGAAGGGATCCGGGGTCTTGCGGATGATGTGGAACGCACCGATCGTGAAGAACGTGAACAGCGCGAGCACCACGATGCACCCGATCAGGCCAAGCTCCTCGCCGACGATCGCGAAGATGAAGTCGTTGCCCGCAGCCGGGAGCCAGCCGTACTTCTCCTGCGAGTTGCCGAGTCCGAGACCGAAGATGCCGCCCGTGGCCATCCCCCAGATCCCGTGGATCGACTGGTAGCAGTCGGTGTAGTACAGCGACATGTTGTCGCAGGTCGCCGTGATGCGCCGCATCCGGTCCTCGCTCGAGAGCGCGTAGGCGAGCACGGCGACGACGCCGAGGATCAGCGGGATGATGAACAGGCGCAGCTTGACGCCGGAGAAGAAGAGGCAACCGAGCAGGATGAGCACCAGCACCATCGCGGTGCCGAGGTCCTTTCCGGCGAGCACGGTTCCGATCGCGAGCGCCCCCACCGGGATGACCGGGATGAACACGTGATGCCAGGTGCCGAGCATCGTCCGCTTGCGCAACAGCACCGCGGCGATCCAGAGCGCGAGCGCGAGCTTGAGGAACTCCGACGGCTGCAGGGTGAAGCCCGCGATCTTGACCCAGTTGCGGTTTCCGCCGTCTTCGATCCCCAACGGCGTGAACACGAGCATCTGAAGAGCGACGGCACCGAACAGCGCCGGCCAGGCCATCTTCTTGAGGAAGTCGACGGGCATCCGGCTGATCAGGAACATCAGCGGAATGCCGAGCAGCGCGAACACCCCCTGGCGCAGCACGCCGTCCATGGGGTTCACGCCCTTGGCGACGGCGGTCGCACTCGTGGCTGAGAGCACCATGACGAGGCCGAAGAGAGTGAGCAGCAGCGCGGTCGAGGCGATGAGGAGGAACTCGGTCGACACCGGGGTGAACCGGCGTCCCAATGAGACCCTGGCCGCGAGGCCGCCCGGCTCAGAGCGCGGAGGGCGGGATACCTGTGTCATCGGCGCTCCCCCGGTCGATCCACTCCCGCACCGCCTCGGCGAAGCGATGGCCACGATCGGCGTAACTGGAGAACTGGTCGAAGGATGCCGCCGCCGGAGCCAGCAGAACTGTGCCCTCGTCGTCGACGATACCCGCGGCGATCTCCACGACACGGTTCATGACCTGTCCAGTCTCGCCAGCATCCACCTCGAACACCGGCACCCCGGGCGCGTGTCGCTGGAATGCCGTGACGACGGTGGCGCGCTCGACGCCGATCACGACGGCCGCGCGCGCAGTGGCTCCGACCTCTGCGACGAGGTCTGCGATGTCGACGCCCTTCAGGTCTCCCCCGACCACCCACACGGCACCCGGGTAGGCGCGAAGCGACGACGCGGCAGCATGCGGGTTCGTCGCCTTGGAGTCGTCGACCCAGGTGATGCCGCCATGCCTGGCGATGACCTGGATGCGGTGCTCACCGAGGTGGAACGACTGCAGCGCCGCGTGGATCGCTTCCGGCTCGACACCGAGGGAGCGTGCGAGGGCACTTGCGGCGAGGATGTTCTGCACGATGTGAGGGGCGGCGAGCCCTGCGGCGTCGAGATCGGCAACGGTCGTCAGCTCGAGGGCGCTGCGTGCACGATCGTCGAGGAATGCCCGATCCACGATCAGCCCCTCCACAACGCCGATGTCGCTGGGGCCGGGGATGCCGAGATCGAAGCCGATCGCACGGGCACCCTCGACCACCTCCGCCTCCTCGACCATCCGCCGGGTGGCCTCGTCGGCCTTGTTGTACACGCACGCGACCCGAGTGTTCCGGTACACCACTGCCTTCGCGTCACGATAGGCCTCGGCGCTTCCATGCCAGACGAGGTGGTCGTCCGCGAGGTTGAGGCAGACGGAGGCGTACGGGAAGAGCTCACCCTCCGGTCGGGACTGTCCGAGGTACCAGAGCTGGTGGCTCGAGAGCTCGACGACGAGGACGTCGAACCCCGCGGGGTCACGTACGGCGTCGAGAACGGGCACCCCGATGTTGCCGCACGGGGCCGCTCGCAGGCCGCCCTCGACGAGCAGCGTCGCCGTCAGCTGTGTCGTGGTGGTCTTCCCGTTGGTGCCGGTGATGAGCACCCAGTCGGCCGGAAGGCCGTCGGCACGCACCACTTTGTCGCGAACGCGCCAGGCGAGTTCGACGTCACCCCAGATCGCGATATCGGAATCCTGCGCCCAGCGGATGAGCGGATGGGACGGCGAGAACCCCGGAGAGGCGATCACGACGTCGGGGGCGAAATCGATGAGACTCGCCGGTACCTCCGCCAGTGAACCCAGCTCGAGCCGGGCGCCGATCACCGGAAGCAGGCGTTCGTACTCCTCTTCGGCCGATTCGCTGAGCACCAGGACGTCGGCGCCGAGCTCGGCCAGGGTGTCTGCAACCGAGAATCCCGTCATGGAGAGGCCGAGCACGGCGACACGGAGGTCGCTCCAATCGGCGTTCCAGCTCGTGAGTCCGGCGAGTCGATCAGTCGACACGGGTGAGCCATTCGACGTAGAAGAGCCCGACGGCCGAGACCGCGAGCAGACCGGCGATGATCCACATCCGCACGACGATCGTGACCTCGGACCAGCCGCGCATCTCGAGGTGGTGGTGGAAGGGGCTCATCAGGAACAGCCGCTTGCCACGGGTGATCTTGAAGTACGCCCGCTGCAGGATGACCGAGCCGGAGGACAGGACGAAGACGCCGGCCATCACGAGAAGCAGGAGCTCGGTGCGGGTGAGGATCGCCATCGCCGTGATGACACCGCCGATCGCCATCGAACCGACGTCGCCCATGAAGACCTTGGCCTTCGGCGCGTTCCACCACAGGAAGCCGATGAGCGCTGCCGCGACCGAGGCGGCGATGATGGCGAGGTTGAACGGATCCCGAACCTCGTAGCACCCGCCGAGCGCATCGGGATCCCCTCCGATGCAGGGCTGCTTGAACTGCCAGAACGCGATCACGCTGTAGGCACCGACGACGATGACGCCGGCACCGGCTGCGAGGCCGTCGAGCCCATCGGTCAGATTCACACTGTTCGAGGTCGCGACACCGATGATCGAGATCCACACCAGGTACAGGATCCAGCCGAGGACCACACCGAAGGCGAAGAGGTTGAGCCAGGTGATGTCCCGGAAGAGAGAGATGGAGGCACTCGCTGGTGTCTGCCCCCACTTGTTCGGCGAATTCAGTGCCACGATGCCGAACGGGATGATGACCAGCAGCTGGCCGATCACCTTGCGCCAACCCGACAGGCCGAGACTGCGCTGACTGCGTACCTTCATGTAGTCATCGATGAATCCGACAGCACCGAATCCGACCATCAGCCAGATCACCAGGAGCGCGGAGAGAGCGGGCACCTCGCCGCTTACGAACACTCCGGTGAAGTATCCGACCATGGAGCCGAGGATGAAGATGACGCCCCCCATGGTGGGGGTTCCCCGCTTCGCCTCGTGGCTCGGGTTGTGAACGGATTCCGGGGTTCGGATGACCTGCCCCCAGCCCCACTTCCGGAAGAGCCGGAGGAAGACGGGGGTCAGGAACAGGGTGAAGGCGAGCGAGATCGCCGCCGACATGATGAGTGACCTCACGAGAACAATTCTCCCAGAC
>JBOGEI010000086.1:0-16372 GCA_050701935.1 Microbacterium sp. | reverse complement strand
GTACTACCCGAAGGGGAGCAGTTACCCGCAAGGAGTACTGGTAACTTTCGGATACCATGAGCGGATGACATCACTCAGCACCTGCGCCGTCGGCAGGCCTCACGACGTCTACGACTCCCAGTGCCCGTGCCGTGGCATCCTCGATCTGCTCGCCGACAAGTGGAGTGCGCTCATCCTCGGCGCGCTCGAGGGCGGACCGATGCGGTTCGGTGAGCTCAAGAGGAAGCTCGAGGGCATCAGCCCGAAGGTGCTGACCTCGTGTCTTCGCCGGCTCGAAGATCGTGACCTCGTCTCCCGTGAGATCTTCGCCGAGGTGCCCGCTCGCGTCGAGTATTCGCTGACCGGCCTCGGTGCCGATGCGGCGAAGCCGCTGCAGAGTCTTCGCGATTGGGTCGAGGCGAACATCCAGCGCTTCCCCGAGATCTGACCTCGCATGAGGGCGGGGTGGTTACCCGCCGGTGACTTGCACCCCTTGCGGGAAACCAGGTGCTCGTCGATACCGTCCTCGCATGACAGATCAGACGCAGGCAAAGAACGACCCCTACTACGCGCTTCCCGAGGTGCCGAGCTTCGAGATCCGCAGCTCCACGGTCGCCGACAGAACGCCCTTCGCCGAGGCGCAGTACTCCGGAGTGTTCGGCGTCCCTGGCGGGCGCGACGTCTCTCCCGAACTCACCTGGTCGGGGTTTCCCGACCAGACCCAGAGCTTCATCGTCACGGTCTTCGACCCGGATGCTCCCACCGGATCGGGGTTCTGGCACTGGGCCGTGGGGAACATCCCCGTGAGCGCGACGAACCTCGTCGAAGGCGCCGGATCCGCGGGCCAGGAGCTGCTGCCGGCCGGTGCTGTCGCATTCCCGAACGACGCCGGCGTTCCTCACTACATCGGCGCCGCTCCGCCGGCGGGATCGGGTGTGCACCGCTACTACATCACCGTGACCGCGCTGGATGTCGCGCGGCTCGACCTGGATGCGAAGGCGTCGCCCGCGTTCCTGGGCTTCAACGCAGGTCCGCACGCGATCGCGCGAGCCACGCTCGTCGCCTACGCCGGGGAGTAGGACCGGGCGCGGAGCACGAACCCCGGGGGCGGGTCCGTGCTCTGCGCTCTCGTATCGAGTCCTCTCTCCTGGGCCGACGGCCGACCCTGCTAACGTCGAAGAGCAGCCGCTTTCCGGGCAGGTCGAGCATTTCCGCTCCCACCGGGACAGAACTGTTCCTCGCTCGGATGCGGCCGCGCCGATACATGACTGAAGAGTATGAGGACAATACGTGACGAGTAGAGAACGAGTAGCGATCATCGGCGCCGGCCCCTCGGGCATGGCGCAACTGCGGGCCTTCGAGTCCGCGGCCCGCGCGGGGGCGGAGATCCCCGACCTGGTCTGCTTCGAGAAGCAGGCCGACTGGGGCGGACAGTGGAACTTCACCTGGCGCACCGGATTGGACGAGTTCGGTGAACCGGTGCACTCCAGCATGTACCGCAACCTCTGGTCCAACGGCCCGAAAGAGGCGCTGGAGTTCGCCGACTACAGCTTCGACGAGCACTTCGGTCGTCCTATCTCCTCCTACCCGCCGCGTCCGGTGCTGTGGGACTACATCGCCGGCCGCCTGGAGAAGAGCGACGTACGTGAGCTGATCCGTTTCCAGACCGTCGTGCGGTGGATCGAGTTCGACAGCGAGCGCGAGGTCTTCACGCTCACCAGCGAAGACCTGCCCACCGGTCAGTCGACCGTGGAGGAGTTCGACCGGGTGATCATCGCCAGCGGACACTTCTCCTTCCCGAACGTGCCGGACTTCGCCGGTATCGAGACGTTCCCCGGCTACATCAGCCATGCCCATGACTTCCGGGGCGCAGAGGCCTTCGAAGACAAGGACGTGCTCGTCATCGGGGCGAGCTACTCCGCTGAAGACATCGGGAGCCAGGCATTCAAGATGGGTGCTCGATCGGTGACCGCGAGCTTCCGGTCGGCGCCTATGGGCTACGACTGGCCGGACGGCATCGAGGAGCGGGCCGTGGTCGAGCGGTTCGAGGGCAGTACCGCCTTCTTCGCCGACGGCACATCGAAGCACATCGACGCGGTCATCCTGTGCACCGGATACCTGCACAAGTACCCGTTCCTTCCCGATGACCTCGCGCTGTCCTCGCCGAACAACGTCTACCCCGACGGTCTGTACCGCGGAGTGGTCTGGCAGGGCAATCCGCGCCTGACCTACCTCGGCGCGCAGGACCAGTGGTTCACGTTCAACATGTTCGACGCACAGGCCTGGTATGTGCGCGACCTGATCCTCGGGCGCCTCGCGCTTCCCGACGAACAGGAGCGCGCAGCATCCATCGCCGAGTGGCGCACGCGATTCGGGCAGATCGATTCGGCCGCGGCAGAGATCCGCTTCCAGGCCGACTACATCCGCGACCTGCTGCAGCTCACCGACTACCCGGAGTTCGACATCGATCGGGTCGTCGAGATCTTCCTCGCGTGGAAGCGCGACAAGAAGGACGACATCATGGGCTACCGCGACCGCATCTACGAGTCGGTCATGACCGGCACGATCGCGGTCGTGCACCACACGCCGTGGCTCGAAGAGCTCGACGACTCTCTCGAGCGCTACCTCGACGTGGATCCGGACGCCGTCGAGACGGCCCGCATCATCGTGGGCGACGACGACAGTGAGGCGCTCGCCGCCGTCTGATACGGAACAGCACGGCCGTCTCGGCCATGTGCGTGTGAGCCGCCCCCCTTGCGTACGGAAGGGGGGCGGCTCACACGCAAAGGAGTGGTTCGCGTCGGCAGGTGGGTGGGTCAGGTGGCTGCTTGCGTCAGAGAGGCTGAAGCAGACGCTCCGCGTCGGCGGCCGACCCAGACGACGAAGGCCCCGGTGGCGACGATGATCGCGGCGATGAGCACCACCCAGAGCGCCACGCCCCCGTAACCGCCGTTCTGATTCGGATCGAGGAAGGGGTACGGATACCAGTGCGGATTCCCGGTGCTGGGGGCGATGACGAGGTTCGCCCTGATCAGCGTGTACACGACCCAGACGATCGGGAAGATCGCGGTGATCGCGACGGCGCTCCACCCCAGTGCGCGGCGGCGGGGTGCGAACAGGAGATCGGCGAGCAGCAGGAGCGGCACAACCACGTGCAGGACCTCGTTCGACCAGCCCACGGTCGCTCCCTGCGGCAGCGCGATGCCGCGCAGCAAGGTGTTGTACACGATGCCCGTGACGATCATGTAGGTGCTGGCGCAAGCGAGGAGGATCGCCAGCCACTGCGGTTCAGGCTCTGAGGTTCCGCGATGCGTCAGCGCCCAGACCGCGCCGACCGCGAGGGCGATCGCTGCCAGAACGTTCGAGTCGATCGTGAAGAAGCTGAAGAAGTTCGCGTAGACGGTGGGCAGGTGTCCGCCGTACTCCGTCTCGGATTGCAGGGCGATTTCGACAGTGCGTGCCAGCTGCGCGACGATCGCCGCCACGGTGAGCAGGGCTGCAGTGATTCGTGCGTAGGGCCACCAGGTCGTCATTTCGCCTCCGACGCACACTGTAGCGGCAGGAAACCATGGACCGCGGCACCGATATATCGATATCGTCGGTCCCGACACGCGGCACGCACATGGCGGAGGGGCATATGAGCGACAGCGGTAGCGGCAAGGCCGGAGTGATCGCCAACGAAAAGGTGCGCAGGAGGCGCGGCGGGCTGAGCATCCAGTCCAAGCTCCTCATCATGCTTCTCGGCGTCAGCCTCGTGTCCTCCGTGATCGTGGGAGCGATTGGATTCGTCAACGGACGGCAGTCGTTGCACGACTCCGCCGTCGATCAGCTGATCACGATCCGGTCGATGAGGGCGGCGGAGATCACGACCGCGATCGAGAGCGTCCGACGCGACGCGTCGCTCAACTCCCGCAACCTCAGTGCACAGAACATGTCGACGGCGGTGAATGCGGGCTTCGCCGATCTCGCAGGCATCGAGCTCGATGAGTCACAGCGGGCCGAGCTCGAGGGCTACTACACCGATGTGTTCATCCCCGAGCTCGAGTCGCGCTCCGGTGAGGAGTACGGAGACACGGCGTTCATCCCCGAATCCGCGGCCGGGCAGTATGTGCAGACCCAGTATGCGCTGGGGAACAAGGACTTCGACGCCGACTACGACGCGCAGCTGGCGCTCACCGACAGCGGTGACGGTACGAGTTACTCCGCCGCGACCGAGCGCTACGGCGACTACTTCACGCGCCTCGTGCAGGAGGCGGGGTATGAGGACGCGCTGCTGCTCAACGTCGACGGCGACGTCACCTACTCCGCCTACAAGGGTGTCGAGCTCGGGACGGACATCCTCACCGGGCCATATCGCGACTCCGCCCTGGCATCGGCATATGCGGAGGCCATGGCCACGAACTCCGTGAGCACCGTCGTCCTCACCGACTTCGATCGTTGGATCCCGTCGCTGAACGTCCCGGCGATGTGGGTCGTGTCGCCGATCGGGAACGACCGCGGCATCACGGGTGCGATGGCGTTCCAGATCTCTATCGACACGATCAACGACGTGATGACGGGCCACGAGCAGTGGAAGGCCCAGGGCCTCGGCGACACCGGTGAGGTGTACCTCGTCGGCCGTGACGACTTGATGCGCAGTACGGCGCGTCGACTCGTGGAAGACCCCGACGACTATGTGCAGCGCCTCATCAGCGGAGGGATGGCCCCGTCGATCGTCGAGCGGATCGAGGTCGTCAAGGGCAGCGTGCTTCTGCAACCGGTCGACACGTTCGCGGTGCAGGAAGCCCAGGCCGGTCGCAGCGGCACCGTCGTCGGTCGCGACTTCATCGGGGGCGAGAGCGTCACGGCGTACGCGCCGCTGGACATCGCCGACCTCGACTGGGTCGTGATCGCCCGTATCGACACCGCGGAGGCCTTCGAGCCCGTCAACGTCTTCACCCGCAATGTGCTGCTGTCGTTGCTGGGCATCCTGCTCGGAGTCTCGCTGCTCTCGCTCCTGCTCGCCCAGGTGTTCACTCGCCCGATCCACCGCCTCGTCGGAGCCGTGCACCGGGTCGCAGAGGGTGACCTCGACGTGCAGGTGCCCCAGAGTTCGCGCGATGAGTTCGGCGACCTCGGCAGCGCCTTCAACGACATGGCCTCGAGCCTGCGGATCAAGCAGGATCTGATCGAGGAGCAGCAGAAGGAGAACGAGAAACTGCTGCACACTCTCATGCCCGAAAGCGTCGCGACGAAGTACAAGCAGGGCGACGAGGCGATCACCGAAGCGCACGAGAACGTGTCGGTCGTGTTCGCGGAACTCGTGGGGTTCGACGACCTTGCCCGCGGTGTGAGCGCAGAAGAGGAGATCGGCCTCCTGAACACCCTGATGCGCGGCTTCGACGAGGCGGCGGAGAAGGCCGGAGTCGAGAAGGTGCGCACACTCCGTGGCGGTTACCTGGCTTCGTCGGGGCTGATCGTGCCCCGAGTCGACAACATCCGGCGCACGGTGGAGTTCGCGCGGAGCCTGCTCGGCGTGCTGGAGCGGTTCAACGCGCAGAACGGCACTCAGATCTCGCTCCGTGCGGGCGTCGACACCGGCACCGTGACGAGCGGGCTCGTGGCCCGGACAAGTCTGGCCTACGACCTCTGGGGTGACGCGGTGAGCCTCGCCTACCGGGTGCGCTCGGTCACCGGCGAGCCGGGCATCTACGTGAGTCAGACCGTGCGCGACCGCACGCAGGAGATCGTCACCTACGTCGAGGCGGGGACGGTGGAGACACAGGGCAGGACTGAGACCGTGTGGAAGGTGGTCTGATCGTGGGCGACGTGTTCACAGGCGGGTGGGTCTGGTGGATCGTCGGCCTTGCGGTCGGTGTGCCCGTGGTTCTGGTCGTCCTCACCGAGCTCATCGGCGCACTGACTCGGCGCGGCAATCCCGTGGCGAAACCGTTGCGGATGCTGCGCAACTGGGTCATCCCGGTGGGCGCGCTGTTCGCATTGCTGGTGTTCGCCATCCAGTCGCCTGCGGATCAGGTGTGGACTCGGGTCGTGGCGACCGTTTTCGGGTTCCTCATCATTCTGCTCGTGCTGTCTGCCTTCAACGTGGCTCTGTTCGCCAACGCGAAGCCGGGTTCGTGGCGGGAGCGGATCCCGTCGATCTTCGTGGAGATCGGGCGGCTCGTCTTGGTCGGCGTCGGCCTCGCGCTTCTGTTCTCCTGGGTGTGGGATGCCGATGTGGGCGGACTGTTCACGGCGCTGGGTGTCGGATCGATCGTGATCGGCCTCGCTCTGCAGAACGCGGTGGGCGGGGTGATCTCGGGGCTGCTGCTGCTGTTCGAGCAGCCGTTCAAGATCGGCGACTGGCTCGATGCCGCGGGAGTGAAGGGCCGCGTGGTCGAGGTGAACTGGCGTGCCGTGCACATCGATACCGGCTCCGGCATCCAGATCGTCCCGAACTCGTCGCTCTCCGGGGCCTCGTTCACGAACATGAGCGAGCCCGAGGGGCCGTACTACTCCGAGACGGGCGTGAAGTTCTCGACCGACGATCCTCCGCACGAGGTGATCGCCCTCCTCATCGAAGTGGCGGATTCCCTGCCGATGCGGCTCCAGCGGGAACGGGCGACGGTCGAGTACTCGGGTGCGGGGGCGTACTCCGTGTCGATTCCGGTGGCGGGTCCTGCCGACGCCTCCCGCGCCCTGTCGATGTACCTCTCCTGGCTCTGGTACGCGGCACGGCGTCGCGGATTCGCTCTCGACGGCGACTCCACCGACCCGCTTGCCGAGCCGCAACGGCTGATCGAGGCGATCCACGAGATCGCACCGACCCTGCACCTGCGCGAGGGCGACTTCGACGAGGTGCTCGCGGCGGCGAGGCTCGAGCGCTACGGTGTCGGCGAGATCGTGATGCCCAGCGGGGTCGTGCCCGACGAGGTGCGCGTCGTGTTGTCGGGGCGGGCGGCGCTCGCGCTTGAAGTCGATGGCGGCCGTGTCGAGTTCGCCGCCGCAGAGAAGGGCGATCTCATCGGGCAGACTGCTCTCACCCGGGAGCGGACGCAGGCGGTGACAGTCGCCGGAGAGATCCTGACCGTGGTGGTGCTGCCGCTTGCCACGATCGACGCCCTGATCCGCACGCGTCCGCGTCTGGCGGTGGAGATCGGGGAGTCGCTCGAGCTCAAACGCACGCTCGCTGCCACGCGGTTGGCCGAGCTCGGGATCGCGCGCGGGGTGATCACCGGGCGCTGAGGCGAGTCAGATTCGCCGCCGCCACCGCAGACGGGTGATGAGCACGCCCAGCAGGCACAGCGCTCCGCCGAGGAACATCAGCGGCGTCGGCACCTCGCCGAGGATCGCCCACGACATCAGGATCGCGATCGCGGGTACGACATAGGTGGTCGCCGATGTCTGCCCGGCGGTGCTGCGCTGCAGTACGTAGGCCCAGGTAGTGAAGGCGATCGCGGTGGGGAAGACGCCGAGGTAGACGACCCAGAGCGTCGCATCCAGCGGTGCCGTCTGGAGCGAGCCGATGAGGTTTCCGATCCAGGGCAGCAGCGCGATGGTGCCGACACCCGCGCCCAGCCAGGTGAGAGTGGTCGGGTCGACGCCCGACGTGAGCAGCCGCTTCTGGACGAGTGTGCACCCGGCATACATGACCGCGGCGAGGAGGGCGAGCAGCAGGCCGGTGATGTCGGGGCCGGCGCTGGTGGACGAGTTCATGCCGATGAGCACGACACCGAGGAAGGCGATGGGCGCCCCGATGACGAGCGGCTTCGGGAACCCTTCGCGCAGGAACAGTCCGCTGAAGACGACGACCATGAGGGGTGCGAGGTTGACCACCATTGCGGCGGTGCCCGCGTCGAGGGTCAGCTCCGCACTGTTGAGGGCGAGGTTGTAGACGCAGAACCACCCGATGCCCCACACCGCGATGAGCAGCCAGTGGCGACGCTCCGGCATGCGGATGCCGTGCCGTACCGCGATGATCGTCAGCACGATGGTGCCGACGGCCATCCGCAGCAGCGCCAGAGCTCCGGGGTCGTAGTGCGGGCCCGCGCCGCGGATGCCGATGAAGGCCGATGCCCAGAGCACCACCGTGACGAGCGCTGCGACGAGGACGAGTGCGCCTTGCCTCTTCGGTGATCCGGTTGCGGTGCGGATCCCGGGGTCGCCGGACGCGGCTGCTGACATCTTTCGATCCTGACAGGGGTGTCCGACATCGGACGAGGCGTCGAAGCGACATCCATCGTCGTATTCCGGACGATCCGAAGCGGTGACTCTCAGGGCGCTGATTCACGAGATCTTCTTCACCGGTTCATGTTTCTCTCGCGAGTGGAGAAAAAGTTCCAAGCTTCTCCATTCGTCATTCAGGATCGTTATGCCGTCATATGGCGACTTAAAGTCAGAATTCACAGGGAAACCTCAGCGTCAAGTAGGCCATTCGGGGGACAGACAAGACTCACAGCTGACGGATAGAGTCCCGAGCGAGTACCGCCGCAAGCCCATGGTCGAAGCGTGACGGTCCTGTTTCGAGCTCGTGGTTTGCGTGCGTTCCGACGTGCCTGTGCGCGCATGCGCCGCGCCTCGTTCCGGGACTCCGTCGTCGCAGCGTTCACGACCTATGCGCGGCTCGATCCCTGTCGTGTCCCCCCTGGAGAAGAGTCCTGCGATGAAGCCCAGATCTCACCGTCGGCGCCTGCGTTTCGCGCCGGCGCGGCGACTCCCGTTCGCTTTCGCAGCGATGCTGATGACGACCGTCGTCGCGGTCGGGCTCTTCCAGCCGCTCGAGGCTTCGGCGGCGACCGCGGCGGCGACCGCACGCACCCAGGTTTCTGCACCGGCGGGGCTCTTCACTCCCTCGACGGATGCGGCCGGTGTGGTCACGCAGTTCACCGATGGGGGACCTGCCGTCAAGGCGGCCGCGAGGCAGGCGCTGCTCAAGGGCGGGCAGAGCATCGAGAGCTTCATCACCACGGGGCAGCACGAGGCGATCGCGCAGGACTACCGCCTCATCGCGCTGCGCCTGAGTCTCGCGGGTGGACGCGCCGTCCGTCAGCAGGCGGAGGCCGTGCTCACGGCGAACAACCCTGACCAGCTTCGCGCGTTCGTCACCGAGGGTTGGAAGGACGCCTGGGAGGTCGACGACCGCTCGGCGGCGTACGTGCTCGCAGACACCGGCACGCCGACAGTGCAGCGCGAGGCGAACAAGGCTCTGGACTCGGATGACTCGGCCGCGGTGTCGCAGTTCCTGCTGATCGGTCAGTACGACGCCAAGATCATCGACGACCGGGCGGCAGCCTACGTGCTCGCTTCCACCGGATCGCCGAGCGTGATCGCGGCGGCGGAGGCAGCGCTGGATGCGACGCTTCCTGACGGATCCGAAGACGCGCAGGCCGTCGCCGACTTCCTGCGCTACGGGCAGTTCGTCGCCGGGGCACGCGACGCAGAGGCCGCGACCATCGCTCAGCTGACGAACCAGGTGATCGCGGCGAACATGGTCGCCCAGGAGGAGCGTCGCAGCGCCGACAACGCCTCCGCGCAGGCGGTCCTCGCCGCGAAGCTCGCGAAGGAGGCCACGCAGCGCGCCGCTCAGCAGGCCGCCGCCGCGCAGGGCAACGCAGAGCAGGCCAGCGCTGCCGCGACCCGGGCGGCCGGTCTCGCCCGCCAGGCTGCCGACGCCGCCGATCTCGCCGTGCAGGCGGCTGCTGCGGCGCACCAGGCCATGAATGCGTCGATGAGCGCGGCCGGGACTGCTGCCTCGGCGGCTGCTCGGGCGAACCGTGCAGCCGCGAACGCCGATGGCGCGGCCGCGAATGCTGCGGGCCAGGAAGGCATGGCAGCTGCGGCACGGGCCGAGGCGGAGAAGGCGCGCGACGCCGCGGACAAGGCAGCGAAGGCCAAGCGTGCTGCGGCCGAAGCAGAGACCGCGACCAACGCGGCGAACCGTGCGGCGCAGGCTGCGGGCGCTGCGGCCGGCTACTCGGGCGAAGCGGCCGGTTACGCGATGGAGGCCTCTCAGGCATCTGGGGTGTCGTCGGCGGCTGCCGCACAGGCACGGGCCGCTGCAGCGAAGGCGAACGCGGCCAAGAACCGCGCGGCATCCGCGACAGCGCGGACGGATCGCCTCGCCGCCGAGACCTCGGCTGTCGCACAGCAGGCGCGTGATGCGGCCGGTCGCGCGGCCGACAACGCCAACGCCGCGGCGATCGAGGCAGACACAGCTGCGGCCCAGGCCGGTGTGGCGCAGGGGGCTGCAGGCCGGGCGACCGCTTCTTCGGCGAAAGCGGCTGCCGCGGCTGATGCCGCGACGAAAGACGTCGAGCTCGCGAAGACCATCTTCGCCCTGGCGCGAAAGGCTGACGCCGAGCGTCTCGCCGCCGAAGAGGAGTTCGGACTCGCGCAGGCAGAGATCGCCGCTGCAGACGAAGCCGAGGCGAAGGAGCTCAAGGACGATGCCAAGAAGGAGGGCGCGGCCGCAGTCGCGGAGAGCAGTGCGTTCCTGAAGAAGATCACCGCTCCCAACGCGAATCTGCAGGAGCTCCTGCCGGAAGCGCGCTCCGCGATGCTGGCTCTGATCACGTCGGGAACCCCGTGGATCGCCGCTGCGGCGGAACAGGCTGTCGTCGGAAACGACGAGGCCGTCGTCGAGTTCTTCAAGAACGGGTACGGCGTCGCGCTCGAGCAGGACCAGTGGGACGAAGCGAAGGCCCTGCTGTACGAGGGCGACAACACGATGCTGCAGAGCGAGGCATATGACGTCCTCGAGAACGGCGAGGAATACGTCGCGGCCTTCCTCAGCGAGCGGCTTCCCGAGATCCGCGATCTCGAGAATCGTCAGGTCGCGTTCGTGCTGGCCACGGAGGGTGGCCCTGCCATGCAGCGCGCGGCGAACCTCGCGCTCGACGCGGACGATCCTGCGGTTCTTGCGAAGTTCATCGCCGAGGGGCAGTACGACGCGTTGGAGGTCGACCAGCGTGCGGCTGCGTTCGCGCTCAGCACGACCGGCGGCCCCGAGGTGCAGGCGGCTGCGAACATCGCCCTCGAAGGCTCCAAGACCGCGCTGAAGAGATTCCTCGAGCAGGGTCAGTACGAGGCCGCCAAGCGTGACAACGACACCGCCGCGCACGTGGCGCAGATGCAGAGCATGCTGCACCTGGCCGACCAGCAGGCCTCGGCCGCACGGGAGGCTGCTGCGCTCGCGGAGAAGGCGGCGGCGACGGCTCGACAGGCCGCGGCTGAGGCGCAGGCGAGCGCCGACCTGGCACGGAAGTACGCGCAAGAGGCCCAGGGCTGGGCGGCGCAGGCGGCTACTTCGGCCAACCAGGCGACCGCTTCCGAGAACGACGCGCGTCAGTCGTCGCAGAGGGCGCATCAGGCACTGACGGCCGCGACCGCCGACGCGAAGAAGGCCAACGGATTCGCTGCGCAGGCGACGTCGTCGGCGCAGTCGGCCAGCGCTTCTGCGGCACGGGCCAATGACGCGGCGAGCCGTGCGGCCACGTCGGCGACGAACGCAGGGCTGGACGCAGAGGCTGCGGTCAAGGCGGCAACCGAGGCCCGCGAGATCGCGGCGTCGAAGCAGCGCGCGGAGGATGGGGCGAAGAACTTCCCGCCGCCCGCAGGCAAGGAGGGCGAGCTCACTCAGGCGCAGATCGATGCTGCATACGCGCTCGGTGGTGACGCCGAGGTGCAGCGGCTGAAGGACGCCCACGCCCTGACGCAGCCCGATGCCCTGCTGAACTTCATCATCCAAGAGGGTGGCAAGGTCCTCCTGGACCTCATCGGCGTGACCGACATCATGGACTGCGTCACCAAGGGCGACATCGGCGCATGCTTCATGGCGCTCATCGGATTCGCTCCGTGGGGCAAGCTCGCCAAGCTGGTCGAGTCGATCCCGCTGATCATGAAGCTCGCCGACAAGGTGGTGGGCTTCGTCAACAAGGTCGGCGACGCGTTCAGCCTCCTCAAGAAGAACAAGACGAAGGTCGACGATGTTCTGACAGGGTGCACAGGGCCAGCGCCGAGAGATTGCGGCCCTTTCAAGCCCACCGATTCCACCTACGACCCGAAGGACCCCGCGCACATCAAGGGGCAGAAGGGCGAGACAGCTGCGGGTATCCCGTTCTCGAGTCAGAGCCAGAAGGAAATCTTCACTAAGGTCGACTTCCCGAATCTTGATCTCAAGAAGAATCGGATACCGGATCACGTAACGGCGACCTCGATCATGGAGGTGAAGAACGTGAAGACTCAGTATCTGAGTAGCCAAATTCTCGACGACATCAAACTGGTTGAAGCTACGAAGCGGTCGGAGTTCGTGCTGGCAATCAATTCGCAGACAAATATGACGGCCCCACTTCTCAAGATGCTGTGCGATGGACACGACAAGATGACCTTCGCTGTGAAGTTCCTCCCCGATACCGTCGGAGGCAGCCTGTCTGAGAACAAACTGCCAACTTTGTGCAAGTAAGGAGCATGCGATTTGTCGTACGACCTGGACGTATACGCGAGAGTGAGCCTGACATCGCGTGACCTTGCGAAGATCCCCTCGACCCCGGGGGTGCGTACGCAGCGTGACCGAGGGTGGGGCGCCAAAGGCGTCAGTGCTCTCGATGAACACGACCGGCACGCTTTCACGATCGAGGGGCCGTCTCGGGTTGAACGAGAGGACGTTCCCAAGGACATCGTCGCAGCAGGGGGCGCGGCTGTCGTGTACAGCATCCAGGTGCCGTATGCGGTCAGCGACTCGGGAAGCGCCTTTCGAGCGGTACCCGATGCGCGGCACCTCGCAGCTGCGCGTACCTACGCTTCCAACCTTGCCCGACGGGTCGAGGGTGTCGTCGTGGACCCGCAGATGGATGATGCGCCCAATCAGCGGTCTTCGGCTGAACGGGGCCCCTCGGCTTCCACGCTCTACCTCCACCTCGAATGGTTTCGACGGATGGAGGATTCGCCTGAGTCCAAGGCTCTCGCGGAGAATTATCTCCGATCCGCGAGAGCGAGCTTTCCGCCCGCTGTTCCGACGCGCTTCGGCTCCCGCGAGCCGTTGAAGGGACGCCTCCCCCGCGACGGCGACGACGCGTTCGGAGACCTCTATCGGGCGGAGTGCCGACTAAACGCAATGATAATGACGGACAAGGGGCTGTCGGGAAGCATCTCACCGTGGTCGAGTATTACGAGCACTGGATATCAGAGCGCATCAGCGGTGCTCGAGCTTGCTCGTATCGAGAAGACCGGAGCCGTCGACAAGGTTCACTCGTTCATCGCGGAGATGGCGCGTCTCTCAGGTAGCTTCTTCGCTTTCGCGGAAGTGAACAGCAGCCAGTATGCGACGGCACGACCACGTGGTTTCGACGGAGCATGGGGCGGATTGCCCACCGATCCGCAGTGGGTTACTTGGTACGACGCAGAGTACGCGCCGCTCGTTCGACGCTACTTGACGCAGGGGCAGATCGAAGAGTTCAGTGACGGTGTTCTCCACAGGTGGTCAGAAGCGCCGACGGGTGCAGAAGAGATCCGGCGGAGCCTAGGGCGGAACGACTGGGTCCCGGCGGAGCTCAGAGGTGTACTTGACCACACTCCGAACGGCATCCGTGGCCGCGTGCCGGCGAAGGTGTTGCCGGCATCGCTGCGCGCTCCCCAATAGGCGTCACGTCGACCGACTCGCCTCGGGAGAACGGTCATCGTCGAAGGTCCGAAATTTTCAGAGTCGTTGAAAGGTTTTGCATGTTTTCGTTGAAGGTTCCTCGTCGGGGTCGTGTTGCGGCTGTGGCCGCGGTGGCGTTGGTGTCGGCGTTGCTGGTGTCGGTGCCGGTGTCGTCGGCGGTGGCTGATGATGCTCCGGGTTTTCTGGTGGAGTCGGGTGCGTATCCGGATGGGGCGTCGGTGGGTGCGGCGGCGGGGATCGTTTTGAAGGATGGCAACGGTGGCCTGCGGGTTGTGACGTGTGCGGCGGGGACCGGGCAGGTCGAGGTGGAGTTCGAGAAGTCGGGTAAGCGCGCGAAGGTGTGCTTTGAGACGGTGTTCCGTCCGGCGGTGTTGAATCTGGAGATCGCGGCGTCGTTCGGTGTGAAGGCCGGTGCGCAGCCGATGGATGTGACGTATTCGGTGGCGGGTGGTCCGGAGAAGGAGATTCCGGTGCCGGCGGGTGGGCGTCGCACGGTGGATGAGTTGCAGACGGGTCAGTCGACGGTCGTGCTGATCGAGGTGAACGCGGTGTCGACGGATGTGCCGGCGACCACCACCACGCATCCGCGGACGGCTGTCACGAAGATCCGTACGGGGCTGGGGTCGTGCACGGGAACGTTGGTGGACCGGTCATGGGTGCTGACGGCGGCGAGTTGTTTCGCGGCTGACCCGGCGACGCTGGTCGCGGGTGCTCCGGCGGCTCCGGCGCGGGTGTTGTTCGGTCCGGATGTCGCGAATGACAAGACGATGAGCGGCACCGGGGATCTGGGTGTGAAGATCACCCACCTGGAGCCGGCCGGCAACGGTCAGGACGCGGTGCTGGCGAAGCTGGAGACCCCGGTGGATGACATCACCCCGATGCCGATCGCGACGACCGCTCCGGTCGCGGGGCAGGATGTCGCGTTCACGGGCTTCGGTCGCACGAACAACGTGTGGGTCCCGCTTGCGTCCCGCACGAACACCTACCCGGTCACGGCTGTCAACATGGCCACGGTGACGACCGCCGCATCCGGTGCATCTCTCTGCCTCGGTGACGGCGGAGCCCCCGGAGTCCGCAACGTCAATGGAACCGACACGCTCGTCGCTGTCGTCTCCCAGTCGACGCAGACCGGCTGCTACGGCTCCGGCATCGCTGCGGGCACCGCTTCGACCATCGCGACCCGTGGCGACGTGATCGCCGGCTGGGTGGCCGCCACGGTCCAGAAGGGGCTCGACACGACCCCGGTTGCCGCTGCGGATCAGACCCTTGCGCAGCAGATCGTGGCCACCGGGCGCGTGAGTGGAACCGAGGCGCTCGCCCAGATCCAGGCGTACGCCAACGGCTTCAAGCGCGGCCACCTGATCGGCGGACAGATTCGCGACTGCACGATCGACCCCGTCATCCTCGCAGCCTTGAAGAAGGTCGTCGTCGATCAGAACTTCACGATCACGATCTCGTCTCTCAATGAGTACTGCACCACGGCAACGCCGTCGGCCACGAGCTACCACGCGAAGAACAGTGGTGGTCACGCCGTCGACATCAGCGTCGTGAACGGCGTCGCGGCGACCGGCAACACCGTTCAGGACCAGGCTCTGGCAACCGCGATGTTCACCGCGCTGCCGGCGCCGGCGGGAATCGGTCAGGTTGCGTGCCGCCCGGCCCTCACGGTTCCGAACGGCTGGGCGCAGACCGAAGAGGACTGCACCCACAACCACTTCGAGTACCACGGTGTGCCGCTCACGCCGGTGAAGCCGTCGTTCGATCTGAACAGCGATGGCAAGGCCGATGTGATCGGGATCACCTCGTCGAATGCGCTCTACATCTACCACGGCAACGGCAACGGAGGATGGACGACCCAGACCTCCGTCAGTGCAGGTTGGGCTTCGGCCAAGACCCTCATCCACGGTGACTACAACGGCGACGGCAAGGGCGACATGATGGTCGTCAACACCGACGGCACGCTCTGGTACTACCAGGGAGACGGAGCCTTGGGCTTCCCGACGAAGGCGCTGGTCGCCCGCGGGTGGGACACGAAGGGGCTGATCACGGGCGGCATCGACTTCAACGGCGACAAGAAGGCCGACCTCGTCGCCCGCGAGTCCGACGGCCACCTCTACGCCTACCCCGGCAACGGGAACGGAACATTCGGCGCCAAGATGAAGATCGGGCACGACTGGGGAGGGATCTCCAGGGTCCTCGCCGGTGACTGGACAGGTGACGGCAAGGGCGACATCCTCGCAACGACCACGACCGGAGATCTTCGTATCTATCCCGGCAACAACGTGACGCTCACGGGTGGTCCGCAGGTCGGAAACGGGTGGAACAGCATCTCGGCGATCACCGGCGGCGTGGACTATGGCCTGGACGGCAAGGCCGACCTGTTCGGTCGGACCAGCGACGGCGGACTGTACGTCTACCCCGGCCTCGGCATCTCCGGCTTCGGCGCCCCCACGCGGGTCGGCAACGGGTGGACCTCGCTCCGACTGTTCAGCTGAGTCAGCGCGCACACTCACTCTCCCTTTGAAAGGCATTGCATGTTTTCGTTGAAATCTCGCCGTCGTGTGCGCATTGGCGCGGTCGGTATCGCCTCCGCGTTGGTGGCGGCACTGCTGGTGTCCGTTCCCGTCACCTCGGCGGTGGCTGATGATGCTCCGGGTTTTCTGGTGGAGTCGGGTGCGTATCCGGATGGGGCGTCGGTGGGTGCGGCGGCGGGGATCGTTTTGAAGGATGGCAACGGTGGCCTGCGGGTTGTGACGT
>JBOGEI010000085.1:0-16419 GCA_050701935.1 Microbacterium sp. | reverse complement strand
GGGTGCGGGCGGCCGAGGCTGCCCGCACCCCCTCTCGTCATCCCGAAGGATTGTGCCATGAATCACCTGCCGGAAAACCCCTACAACCCGCTCGCATGGATCATCGGTGATCCCGAGATCGGCGAGAAGACCTGGATCGGAGCGTTCACGCTCATCGACGGGTCAGGGGGACTGCGGATCGGAACGGGCTGCGACATCTCGTCGGGTGTTCACATCTACACACACTCAAGCGCGAAGCGCTGCGTGTCCGGGCGCGCGTTCTCCGAAGTCGAGCGACAGCCAGTGACTATCGGCGACCGCGTCTTCATCGGCGCGAATGCGGTGGTGAACATGGGGGTCACCATCGGAGACGAAGCCGTGATCGGGGCGGGAGCCGTCGTCACAGCCGACGTCGCGGCGCGCACGATCGTCGGGGGAGTGCCTGCGAAGGTCATCGGTGCCGTGGATCTCTCAGCGGCCGATGACCCTCGCTTCGTCCGGCGGTCCTAAGCGGCGCCGGCGACGGTTCCGAGTGCGGTGAGGATTCCGATCACCGCGAGGATTCGCGACAGCGTGACACTGCGCACGAGGAGCAGCAGCGAGATGATCAGCACCGGAGCAAGCGCGCTCGAGTAGCGCTCCACGATGGCGAAATCGAAACCGAAGTTGAGCCAGTTCGAGATCCGCAGCGCGGGTGGATAGAGGATCACCGTGACGAGGGATCCGATGGCCACGAGATGGGTCCCGCTCACCGCGGCCGATGCGCGATCCGTGTCACCCGGAAGCGCGAGTGGGGCGATGTCGAGCTGTGCCGTCGATGGCAGACGTCGCCAGAGCAGGCCGAGTGAGGCGAGGACCAATCCGCCGAACACGATGGCGGTGATCCAGGTCGGGGCACCGCCGGAGACGGCGTTGACGACCTGCGCGAGGAAGGCGTCTGGCTGCGCCTTGATCCCCATGGTCTCGCGCCACGGAGTATGCAGCGTCGCCAGCTCTCGGGTCGCGCCGACGATGATGTCCTTGCGTCCGCTGGGCGGCAGGAAGCCGTAGAGCTCGGCATTCGTGATGGTGGCGCGCGCGGCGATCACGCGGCCCCAGGCGAACACGGGAACGAGAACGATCAGCGACGTCAGGATGAACTGCCACCAGCGTGGTGTCCAGCCGGTCGCGAAATCCGGTCGGAATCGTCGAACCACGAGCACTGCGAGCATGGCGAGCAGGAAGCCGCCCAAAGGAAGGGACGACGTCACAGCGACGGCGGATGACAAGGCTCCGGCAAGGGCGAACCACACGAATCCGCGGTTTCGACGCACCCAGAGCAGACCTGTGCCTGCGACGAGGGCGCCGGTGAGGACCGTGGTGGATGCAGGATTGACGTTCACGCCGAGCACGACGATCATCGAGGTTGCGACGGGTATCGACAGCGCAGCGAGCATGCGGCTTCCGCGCAGGCCGAGAAGCCAGGCCATCGTCCCCGACGCGATCACACCGAGCGTCATGCACAAGGCGCTGAAGGCGCGGAAGGCACTCAGCAGGCCTGCATCGCCGGTGAGGGCCTCCCACACGGGCTGGAATGACGCGGCGAGGAAGAAATACGTCGGATAGTGGATGTAGCCGGTCGAGTACTTTCCGGACGGGATGGCCGAGGCGTCGAGCTTCGGGTCACCGCAGGGGACGAGAGTGCCTCCGCCCTCGTGCCCTACGCCACACGCCCACTCCTGCACGAGCGCGTCGCTGAGAAGGCTCCCGCGGAACGGGATGATGCCGTCCACGGCGACGGCCGCCGTGTCGAAGTGGATGTGCTCATCGACCACCGAGAGCGGATGACGGTCCTGGGAGATGGTGAAGAGCCCGGTCGCGAACAGCGCTGTGAAAAGCGTCGCTACGACGAGTCCGACGACAGTCCACGAGCGCGGTGAACGCAATGAGGACCACATGCGGTTCAGGCGGAGCGCGCGGAGAGGAGCGCGTCGATCGCCGCGTGCGACGGCAGGATCGAACGTCGTTCTTCGTCCGCGTCGGCGGTTCCCTCCAAGAGATCGACGAAGTGGTCGAATTGCGCGGCAAGCGGCTCCCGCGAGTTGGTGATCTCGGGGATCTCGATCGACGTCTGCTGTCGGTATCCCCGGCCGTCCGCGTCGGCGTCGCCGGAAACGTGGCGGTACACCGTCACCGTGCGGCGAAGGAGGTCCACCTCGACGAGGCGATCGAGCTCGTGGACGACCAGCGTGCGTTCCTTGCGCTGGCCGATTCGGCTTGCGGACAACTGCGCGATCTGTCCGCTCTCGAAGCTCAGAACGGCCGTAGCGACGTCTTCAGCGTGCTCGACGGAGTCGGGGTGGAAGTACCCGACCGAGCCGTTCACCTCGGACGGGGTGCCCAGGAATCCCACCGCCAGATCGACGTCATGGATCAGAAGGTCCCACGCGACACCGGTGCGGATGCGCGGCGCATACGGGGAGTGCCGAGTCGCCGTGACGTGGACGGGCTGCTCGACGAAGTGCTTGGCGGTCAGCACCGCCGGGTTGAAGCGTTCGAGAAGGCCGCACAGGATCGGTACACCTGCCTTCTCGGAGAGCGCGAGGATCTCCTGGGTCTGCGCGTAGCCGTTCACGACCGGCTTCTCGACGAGCAGCGGCTTTCCGGCAGCGAGGACCTCGCGCGCCAGTGAGTCGTGTGCCTCCGTCGACGCGGCGACGATGACGGCGTCCACGTCGTCGAGGGAACCGAGCTCAGGCGACCAACGTGCTCCGAAGCGGTTCGCAACGGTCTCGCCGACCGCCTTGCGGCTGTCGATGATGCGGACGAGCTCTGCGCGATCCGAGGTCGAGACGACACGGGCGTGGTAAGAGCCCATCGTTCCTGCGCCGACGAGCGCAATGCGGGGGCGGGTCATCGAGCGTCTCCAAGAATCGTGCGGGCGGTGCCGATGATCTCGTCGATCTGGTCGGCGGTGAGGTGGTTGTGGACCGGGAGCGAGACGACCTCGCCGGCGATCAGCTCGGCCACGGGCGTCGGGTCAACGATCACGTCGTCGCGATCGCGGTAGGCGTCGTAGTCGAAGGCGAGCCGCGGGTAGTAGACACCCGCGCCGATCCCCGCCTCGTTCATCTTCTCGACGAATTCATCCCGGGTCACGCTCGCGTCAGCGGTGATGCGGACGGTGTACTGGTGCCAGACATGGCCCCGCCCCGGGAGCTCTGCGGGCGTCACCAGCCCGCGGACGCCGGCCAAGCCCTCGGAGAGGCGGCTTGCATTGGCTCCGCGGGTCTGGACGATCCCCGCGTATCGATCGAGTTGGGGGAGGACCAGGGCCGCCTGCAGATCGGTGAGTCGGTAGTTCTGGCCAATCATCGCGTAGTCGTAGCGGGCGCGCATGCCCTGGTTGCGAAGGATTCGGAGTCGATCTGCCAGTTCGTCATCGTCGGTCGTGATCATGCCTCCCTCGCCAGTGGTCAGGTTCTTCGTCGCGTAGAACGAGAAGGAGCCGATGTCGTAGCTGCCGGCGGCACGCGAGCGCAAGGTGCTGCCGTGCGCCTGCGCGGAATCTTCCAGGATGCGAAGCCCGTGCTCGGCGGCGAGGGACGAGATGGCCTCCATCTCGGCGATCTGGCCGAACAGGTGCACCGGCATGATGACCTTCGTGCGGTCGTTGATGCGCTCGGCGATCGTGGCAGCGGTGACGTTGAAGTCGTCGGGTGAGATGTCGGCGAACCGCGCTGTCGCACCAGCCTCCAGGATGGCGTTCAGCGTCGCGGCGAAGGTGAAGGGACTCGTGATCACCTCATCGCCGGGCTGGAGGTCGAGGCACTGGAGGGACGCGATCAACGAAGTCGTGCCGTTGTTCACCGCGACCGCGTGCCGCACTCCCGTGAGCTCGGCGAACCGTCGCTCGAACTCCGCGACGAGCGGACCCTGCGCGACGCGTCCGGACCGCAGTACCTCCAAGACCAGACGCTCTTCCTCAGGTCCGAACTCGACGACAGTGATTGGTATCATGAGACCTACTCATCTTGGTGAAGGTGAACCAGACCAGCATATCCTCGCCGTCGCGGCGTGCTTTTCAACGAGAGCGCCGCCCCGAATGGTCGTCCGCCTCTCGCCTTCCGAAAACAAGAGAGGGTTTCGTCATCGCTGACTCACGCAGCGCCCGTTCCTGGGTGCTCCTGATCCTGCGGTATCTGCTGCTGGCTCTGGTCCTCGCCTTCGCAGGCTACTATCTCGTCTCCCAGTGGGATGCGGTGTCCGAGGCCATCACGCTGATCGCCTGGCAATCCGCCGTCCTGTCCTTCGTCATGGTGCTGGCCGGGCTCGCGTTCGGCACCATCAGCTGGATCGCCATCCTCAACGGCCTCGGTCAACCCGTTCCCTTCCTCCGTGCCGCCCAGATCCTCCTGGTCGGTCAACTGGGCAAGTACGTGCCGGGCTCCGTGTGGTCCTACGTCATGCAGATGGAACTCGGGCGGCAGTACAACGTGGCCCGCCCTCGCGTGCTCATCACTTCCCTATACGCGGCGGGCGTGGGCGTGGTCGCGTCGCTGATCCTCGGAGCGCTCGCTCTTCCTCTCCTCTCGCAGGAGCAGCCTCAGCTTCTCTGGCTCTTCGCGCTCCTCCCCGTCGGCCTCATCTGTCTGCACCCGCGAGTCATGACCTGGCTCGCTTCATTCGTGCTCAAGGTCTTCCGCCGCCCGCCGCTGGACCACCAAGTGAAGCTCTCGACCGTGCTCATCGCGCTCGGCGCCTCGATCGCGTCGTACGTCTGCTACGGAATGCACCTCACATTGCTGGTGAACTCCCTGGCAGACCCCAGCCCGCAGACGATCGTTCTCCTGACCGGAGCGATGGCGATCGGATTCTCGCTCAGTCTCTTCGCCTTCATCCTTCCGTCCGGGATCGGCGTCCGCGAGGCCGTGCTCGTCGCCGCGATGGTGACGCTGATCTCGGTTCCCCAGGCCGCGGCGGTCAGTGTCGTGTCGCGGATGATGTTCACCCTCGGTGACGTGGCCGCAGCAGGCATCGCGGTTCTCTTCGTCGTGATCATGCGTCGTCGCCTGAGGCAGGAGGGGTCGATCAGCACGCTCGATTTCGAAGGTGAGCATCAGGCTCCCGAAGCTGTCGTTTCCGGCGCCCGCACCGAGGAAGGGAACGAGACCACCGACGGTGTACGCGATGAGCCCGGCAGGGAGAGCGCGTCATGAATCGGATCCATCCCACCGCGATCATCGCCGACGGTGTGCAGCTCGGCGACGAGAACGACATCGGCCCCTTCGCGATCCTCAACCCGGGGGTCGTTGTCGGTAGCCGGAACTGGATCGGCGCGGGCGTGGTGATCGGGTCTCCTCCGGAGATCAGATCGTTCGCACATCCACGTGACGAGGCGCAGTCCTTCGGTGCTGGCGTCATCATCGGATCCGACAATGTCTTCCGCGAGTACTCCCAGATCCACCAGGGGTCGGCCGAGCCGACCCGCGTGGGCGACGGCGCCTTCATCATGAATCAGGTGTACGTGGCACACGACTGCTCTCTGGGCGATGGAGTGACGCTCGCCTCGAGTGTCCTGCTCGCCGGTCACGTCCGGATCGAAGCGAGGGCGAACCTCGGACTGGGGACCAAGGTCCACCAGTTCCGCACGGTGGGGTCCGGAGCCATGGTGGGTATGGGGTCCGTGGTCACCGCGGACGTCCCCGCCTTCGCGAAGGCTTACGGGGTCCCGGCGCGCGTCGTCGGCGCCAACATCGTCGGAATGCAGCGTTCCGGTGTTTCGGAAGGAGATTCGCTCGAACTCGATCGAATGTATCGCGAGGGTATCCCTCATGCCGACCTGGTCTCGCGGCTGATCTGATTCGCCGCTTCCCCCGCTCGTCTCTCACTGGAATCTCGGAGCATTCATATGGATCTCTTCATCGTTGGCTCCGGCTTCTTCGGCCTGACGATCGCCGAGCGTGCCGCGAACGCAGGCCGCAAAGTCACCGTCATCGACCGCCGGCAGCACATCGGTGGCAATGCTTTCAGCGAGGCCGAGCCGGAGACGGGCATCGAGGTGCACCGCTACGGCGCCCACCTCTTCCACACCTCGAATCCGACGGTCTGGGAGTACGTCAACCGCTTCACGTCGTTCACGAACTACGTGCATCGTGTCTACAGCACGCACAAGGGCACCGTCTTCCCAATGCCGGTGAACCTCGGCACGATCAATCAGTTCTTCCAGTCCGCGTACACCCCTGATCAGGCACGTGCGCTGATCAGGGAGCAGGCGGGGGAGTTCGACGCGAAGACGGCTGCCAACTTCGAGGAGAAGGGCATCGCTCTCGTCGGACGGCCGCTCTTCGAAGCCTTCTTCCGCGACTACACCGCGAAGCAGTGGCAGACCGACCCCCAGAAGCTCTCCGGTGACATCATCAGTCGCCTCCCCGTGCGCTACACCTACGACAATCGCTACTTCAATGACACGTGGGAGGGTCTTCCGACCGACGGCTATACGGCGTGGATCGAGCGGATGGCCGATCACCCCAACATCGAGGTGCGGTTGGACGTGGACTTCTTCGACGAATCCCAGCCCCTCAACAAGAAGGCCATAGTCGGGCAGGTGCCCGTCGTCTACACGGGCCCTGTCGATCGTTACTTCGACTACGCGGAGGGCGCGCTCAGCTGGAGAACCCTGGACTTCGAGCAGGAAGTCCTCGATGTCGGCGATTTTCAGGGCACGAGCGTGATGAACTACCCCGACATGGACGTGCCCTACACGCGCATCCACGAGTTCAAGCATTTCCACCCCGAGCGCAAGGACGTCTACGAATCCGATCGAACCGTGATCATGCGCGAGTTCTCGCGCTTCGCTGAACGCGACGACGAGCCGTACTATCCCGTGAACACTTCCGCGGATCGCGGGGGCCTCCTGGCGTACCGTGAACTCGCGAAGGGCGAGACAGATGTCCATTTCGGCGGGCGTCTGGGCACCTATCAGTACCTCGACATGCACATGGCCATCGGCTCGGCGCTGTCGATGTGGAACAACAGTCTCTCGTAGACTCGACATCGTGAGTCACGCTGCTGTCGGGGCGCCCGGGACGCCCCGGCGATATCTGCATTCGCTGTGGCTGCTGTCGGCGCGAGACCTGAAGGTCCGCTATTCGACCAGTCTCCTCGGGTACCTCTGGTCGGTGCTCGATCCGCTCGTCATGAGCGCCATCTACTGGTTCGTGTTCACGCAGGTTTTCAAGCGTGATGTCGGCGAAGAGCCGTACATCATCTTCCTCATCAGCGCTCTGCTGCCCTGGGTCTGGTTCAACGCCTCGGTGTCGGACTTCACCCGCGCATTCAAGAAGGATGCGCGGCTGGTGCGCTCGACAGCGATCCCTCGCTCGATCTGGGTGAACCGCATCGTGCTCAGCAAGGGCATCGAGTACCTGTTCTCGCTGCCGGTGCTCGTGCTGTTCATCGTCGTCAACCTCTTCGTGGAACTCGACCCAGGTCGCACCGTGCACGTGGGCTGGGGCATCCTGTGGATGCCGGTGGCGATGCTGCTCCAGACGATCCTGTTGATCGGGCTGGGCCTGCTCGTCGCACCGCTCTGCGTGCTCTTCGTCGACCTCGAGCGCACGACCGCGTTGATCCTGCGCGCGATGTTCTACGCGACGCCGATCATCTACAACGTCACCGATCTTCCTGGCATCTTCCAAACGCTCGGAGCGTTCAACCCGCTTGCGGGAATCATGATGCTCTACCGCATGCCGTTCTTCCCCGATCAGTGGAATCCGTTCACACTGACGATCAGCGTCATCATGAGCCTGCTGATCCTCGGACTGGGCATCTGGACCTTCCGCAGCCTGGAACGCCCCGTGTTGAAGGAGCTGTGATGGGTGTAGCCATCGACGTGCAGGGGCTCGGCGTCCACTTCCGCCGCAACAGGCGCGGGAGCCGGAGCTTCAAGGACCTCTTCGCCGGGGCCTCCCGTCGCTCCCGTCCCGGTGAGTTCTGGGCGCTCCGCGACGTCTCATTCTCCGTGGAGCCTGGGGAGTCCATCGGTGTCGTCGGGCGCAACGGTCAGGGAAAGTCGACGCTTCTCCGACTGGTCGCCAAGGTGCTGCTGCCTGATGCGGGAACAGTCACCGTCAACGGCGGTGTTGCTCCTCTCATCGAGATCACCGGGGGATTCGTCGGTGATCTCACGGTTCGCGAGAACGTCCGCCTGACCTCGGGCCTGCACGGGATGTCACGCGACGAGGTCACGCGCCGCTATGACAGCATCATCGAGTTCGCCGAGCTCGCCGGATTCGAGGACACCCCGTACAAGCACCTCTCGAATGGAATGAAGGTGCGTCTCGCGTTCGCCGTCGTCTCCCAGCTCGACGAGCCGATTCTGCTCGTCGACGAGGTGCTGGCCGTGGGGGACAAGGCTTTCCGTGAGAAGTGCTACACGCGCATCGACGAGCTGCTGGCGGATGGGCGCACGCTGTTCTTCGTGAGTCACAACGAGCGCGACCTGCGGCGATTCTGCACCCGTGGGCTGTATCTCGACAAGGGAGCGCTTGTGCTCGACGCGCCGATCGCCGAGGTGCTCGACAGGTACAACGCCGACTACAACTCGTAGATCCCGCTCCCATTGTGGAGGAGTCGCGATCAGAGTCCGGCGATGCCCTGCAGCTTCAGCACGGCCTCGCGTGCGGTACCCACGGCCTCGGTGGTATCGGAATCGGTGGAGATGATGGCGCTCAGCTCCGACAGGCGCTGTGAGTACACGGTGACGCCGTCGCGCCACTGCGCTGCGATCGCGGAAGGAGGCTGGGCATCGGAGAGGCGTCGAGCGTCCTGCTCCAGCGAGTCAACGACCGCGAGTGCGGCTTCGCCCGTCTGTCCGACGATGATGTCGAGTCCGCGAGGAGCATCTGTCAGCCATCCGCCCACCCGCTCGCGGAAGGCTTCGATGGTCGGATCGCCCGGTGCGGGTGGAGTCACCTCGGGGGTCTGGGTCGAGGGCGGAGGTGCCGTCTCGCTCGCAGAGGGCCCAGGTGAGCCGCTCGCCCCCGGTGCAGGCTCGTCGCCGCGCGGGATGAGGAAGAAGAGTGCTGCGCCGACGATGGCGATCACAGCGACGACGATCCCCACGATCAGCCAGACCCGTCGGGTGTTCTTCGGCTTCGGCTCCATCGGTGCCCAACGGAGCTCCGGGGTCGGCTCGCTCATCACCCGTCCTCCAGCGGGGCCATGGGCTGCCAGGAGCGGTCGCGGCTGATCTTGCTGCCTTCCTTGAGGCCACGGAACAGATTGCTCGTGCCGCGCACCGTGCGTTCGACGAAGAACAGCCGGATGAGCTCTTTCGCGAAAGTCATCCCGGTGCCCAGGCCGAACAGGATCGGGTTGTAGTTGCGGTGCACACGGTAGTAATGCTTGATGTATGCGCGATTTCGCATGATGTAGAAGCGGTAGGCATTGCTCGACGCGTTCATGTGGCGGATGCCCATGTCCCACTGCTTGATCTCACGCGTGCGACGCAGCACGAACTCGTCGACGATCACGGCGGTGGTCTTGCGCGAGGCGAGCCAGCCGTACATCTGGTCATCCCAGTAGATGAAGAACCGGTGGTCCGGCAGGCCGATCTGCTTCACGATCGACCGGTGGATGAACATGCCCTCGAAGCATCCGCTGTTCATCTCCTTGTACCCGGAGGCATCGAAGCCCGACGGCGCGAAGGGGATCGGGATGCCCATGCGCTCCGCGATGCGGTACTGCCAGTAGAACTCGCTGCCGTCGTAGTCGTACCGGCGACCCTGGATGCTCTTGAAGCGGGGTGCCCACTTGCCCATCTTCGCGAGACCGTCCGGGACGACCTCGACGTCGTCATCCATCATCCAGATCCACTCGGATCCGAGTTCGTAGGCGGTGCGCATGCCTTCGCTGAACCCGCCGGAGCCGCCCGTGTTGGTCTCGAGGCGTCGGTACACGATCTCCGTGCCGATGGTGTCGCGGAACGACTCGACGACATCGGTCGTGTCATCGGAGGAGGCGTTGTCGATGATCACGACGCGTCCAGGCTTCGGGTCCATCGCCGTGATGCTGGTGAGGAGGCCGGTGAGCAGATGCGATCGGTTGAAGGTGACGACGACGATCGTCGCCGCTTTCGGATCGAATGCAGCGGGCGCCGCGGTCATACCTTCTCCTCGAAGATCGATTGACAAGTCAGGGGGTCGGAGGGCTACGTCGCCGCGGACCACCGTCGGGGACGATGCGGGACGTGACGAGCAGTGAGTAGCCTACCGTCCGCCGCCTTCGGATCTGCGGAGAGGCTCATCTCGAGCGCGGATGTGCGATGGCTAGACTGGCAGCGATGAAGGTATTGATCACCGGCGGCGCCGGGTACATCGGATCCACGGTAGCCACCGCGTGCGTCGAGGCGGGGATCGAGGTCGTGCTGCTCGATGACCTCTCGACAGGCCTTCGCGCTTTCGGCGAGGGGCGTGAGCTCTACGTCGGCGACATCGCCGACGCCGCAGTGCTCGACCGTCTGCTGGAAGACCACCCCGACATCGATGCGGTCGTGCACTGCGCCGCCAGGATCGTCGTCTCCGAGTCGGTGACCGACCCGCTCGGGTACTACGAGACGAACGTCGGCAAGACGATCGTGCTCCTGCAGCGGCTGCGTGATGCGGGCATCTCCCGCATCGTGTTCAGCTCGTCGGCTGCGGTGTACGCGGGGGCGAGCGGGGAGGGAGCAGACGAGAGCAGCCCACTGGAGCCCGCCAGCCCCTACGCCACGACGAAGGCGATGGTCGAGCAGATTCTGAAGGACTCGGCATCGAACGGGGATTTCCGGGCGATCGCGCTCCGCTACTTCAACCCGATCGGCGCCGACCCGAAGCTGCGTACCGGGTTGCAGAACCCGTTGCCCTCGCATGCACTCGGGAAGATCATGCAGGCACACGCCGCAGCTGAGCCCTTCTCGATCACCGGCACCGACTGGCCGACGCGCGACGGCTCCGGTCTTCGCGACTACATCCATGTCTGGGATCTCGCGCTCGCGCATGTCGCGGCCGTGCAGCGGTTCGACGAGGTCGCAACGCCTGCGGAGCCGTATCAGGTGATCAACATCGGCACGGGAGACGGCGTGACGGTCCGCGAGCTCGTCGCAGCGTTCGAGCGCGTGACCGGTGAGACGCTCCCGGTGATCGAGACCGCTCGTCGCCCTGGAGACCAGGCCGGCGCGTTCGCCATCGTCGGCCGTGCTGCCCGAGAGCTGGGCTGGCGTGCTGAGCGCTCCGTCGACGACGGGGTGCGCGACGCGATCGCCTGGGCCGAGAAGCTGAGCTCGCTGCGCTGAGCCTTCGGCGCAGAACCTGCGCGCTCTGCTGGCGGCAGGTCACCCCTGCGGACGCAGTGTCGGGATCGCCCCTGTATGCGCCGCATCGATGTTCTCCCGCCAGGAGCGCGACTGACCGGCGCGCAGTGCGCACAGCACGAGCATGAACCAGCCGGCGCCCACCAGCGTGAAGCTCTCGAACATCGAGTCGACGGCCAATGTCACCAGCATGATCGGTGTCCAGGCGTATACGACCGATCGCCGCGTGCTCGCCACCAGCCAGGACCGGATCAGTGCGACGCCGCCGAGCAGCAGGAAGAGCACCAGACCGGCCGCGCCGAGCTGCAGAAGGACGTCGAAGAACGCGTTGAGCGCGCTCTGGTGGCGATCGGCGAGCTGGAAGTTGATGTACGTGAACGGGTACTCGCCTCGAGCCCAGTCCCCGAACCAGCCCCAGCCCTGCACCGGTTTCACCGAGACGAAATCGAGGATCGTGTTCCAGAGGGAGCCGCGGATCGAGAAGTCGGAGCCGGCGTCGAGCATGGCGATGATCTGGTGACGAAGCGCGAACGCCGCGGACAGGGCGAGGGCGACGATGATGCCGAGCATCCATTGCACGAGTGCGCGCCGTTCCGGCGGAGCGTGGCGCACGATCGTGAGTGCCACTGTGACGACGCCGACGGCGCCGGCGAGCACGATGACCGTGGGCGAGGCGGAGAGCACCGCGAGGAAGCCGGCCAGCCCGATCGAGACCACCGCGAGCGGGGCGTTGACCGATTGCGTGCGCCATTCGATCACGAAGGTGATCAGCGCGATGACGGCGATGAAGCCGAGCATGTTCCGACTGCCGAAGATGCCCTGGATCGGACCGCCCGCCGCGAGGTTCCCCTGGATCCCGAGGAAGGTGAACGGCAGGTCGAGCAGGATGCCGGACAGGATCTCCACGCCGAGTGAGGCGGCCAGGAGCACGCGGAGGGTGTCCCCGATCGCCCGGACGGTCTGCAGCGTGTCGCGTATGTGACCGATGGTGATGGCCAGGAACGCGTATCCGAACAGCGACATCCAGCCGAACAGCGTGTCGGACTTGTCGGTGGTCCAGAACACGCTCACGAGTGCCCACGCGAGGAAGGCGAGCAGCGAGGACGGGGCGATTCGAAGCAGCGAGAGCTCTTCCCGCCGGACCCAGAGGATCGCAGCGCCCAGCAGGCACAGGAGGGTGATGATCGCGGCGAGGGTGACGGTCGACGTCATCTGCCGGATCGCATACGACCCGAACACCGCAGCGAGCACGGCGAGAGTGAAAGCCCGAGCGAGCTCCACCGATCCGAGCAGGCGGACCGTCGGGCGCACCGTCGTCACGGCACCCGCCGCTGCCTGGCGCCGCGCTCGAACAGGAGGTCGCGCTCGCCGACACCGACCAGCGGCACGGATTTGAGTTTGAACGACAGCAGCACCACCAGCATCCAGCCCCAGAGCATGATCGGCGTCGACTCGGAGAAGCCCTGCACGAGCAGGACCACCGTGAACAGGCTGGGAAGCAGGGTGAGGGGTGAGAACGGCCGCTCGCCGTCGAGGTCCCACCGTGGCCGGTCGACAGCGAAGAACCACGAGCGCCACAGCAGCGTGCCGTAGACGACGGCCATCAGGACGACACCGACCACGCCGAGCTGGAGCAGCACGTCCAGCCACATGTTGTGGGCGTGGAACACGGTGATGCCGTGATCGGTGATCCACTCGTCGAAGGCGGGATCGGTCGGGATCCACGGGCTCGAGAAGCCGTTGCCGAAGATCGGATGCTCGCCGGCGCGTTCCAGGACCTTCGCCCAGATCTTGTCCGAGCGGCCGGTGAGGTCGGAGCTGCGGCCGAGGAGGCCGAGCAGGGGCTCGCGGAGCAGCCAGACGGCGAGAGCCGCGATCGCGGTGCCGCCGATCGCGACCACGTAGATGCGTGTGCGTGCGCCGGGCGTGCGCGCTCGCCGCATCAACAGGGCGACCGCGAGCACCACGGCGACGGCCGCCGTGCACACGAGTGCGGTGGCCGACGCCGTGCGGATCAGGAAGTAGGCGGCCAGGAGCATCCACAGGGCGAGAGTGGTGCGCCAGCGTGCACGGGCGGCGAACAGCACTCCGAAGGTGATGATCGCGAAGAGCGAGATGATCGCCAGGAGGTTCGCGTTGCCCACGATGCCCTGGATGCGGCCCCCGTCGAACAGGTTGTCGCGCACCCAGTACCACTGGGGGTCGATCTTGCCGTCGGGGAGGGTGACGAAGTTCGGCAGCAGTGGACCGTGAAGTACGAGGGAGACCCAGAGCTCGATCGCCAGTGAAAGGCCGAGGATCCACTTGAACGCGGACGAGAGCGCTCGCACGATCTCATGCCAGGTGAGCACGTGTGCGATGAAGAGTCCGTTGACCGTGACCGATGCGAGCAGGAACCAGGTGATGAGCGTCGGCTCGCGCCATTGCGACCACGCGACCGACACGAGCGCGAACACCGCGTACCCGAGAGCTGTCCAGGGAAGCCGACGCCAGCGGAACGGCTGCGGGCGATTGCGGGCGAGCATCGGGATGCCCATTCCGAGAGTTGCGAGGGTGAAGACGGCGAGTGTGATCGCAGCGCCGTCGATGCCGAGCAGGTTGTACACCGCCGAATGCGCGAACGTCACGAAGAGGACGAGGATCACATAGCCGCGCAGCATCAGATGCCCCGTCGACTCGCGCTCCGGCGCGGTGGGCGGAGCGGACACCGGATGTTTCGTGTACTGGGCCATCGCGTTCAGGCTACCGCTCCGTGCTCGATGCGTCGCTGAACGCCGCAGCGCGGCTCTACGCTGGTGGCATGCTGCTGAGCCTCACGAACACGCCCCGCGACTACGCCTGGGGGTCGGATACGCTTCTCGCCGGACTCGAAGGGCGCACGCCGACCGGTGCACCGGAGGCGGAGGTCTGGTTCGGAGACCATCCTGGAGACCCGGCCGATGTCGCCGGTGGTGGCACCCTCGACGAGGTCACGGGCGGCACGCTCCCTTATCTGCTCAAACTCCTCGCGGCAGGTCGCCCCCTCTCGATTCAGGTGCACCCGACGATCGAGCAGGCGCGTGCGGGCTGGGCGCGGGAGAGCGCTCTCGACGCCGATGATCCTCAGCGCAACTATCGGGACGCCAATCACAAGCCGGAGCTCCTCGTGGCACTCAGCGAGCGGTTCGAGTCGTTGAGTGGGCTGCGCCCCGTCGCCGACACGCTCGCGCTGCTCGACACGCTCGACGACAGCGACGGTGTCGCGCAGCTCAAGGCGCGACTGAGCGCGGAGGGCGACGTGCTTCGGGGCGTGATCGGCTGGCTGCTCGGGGGAGAAGCGCAGGGCGAGGTCGACGACATCATCGCTGCTGTCGTGGCGGCATCCCCGAAGGCCGGTCCCGGTGAGTGGGGCTCGACGCTCGGTGCGATCGCGGCAGTGGCCGAGACCTATCCGGGCGATCCGGGTGTCGTTGTCGCCCTCCTCATGAACCACGTGGTGTTGAAGCGGGGTGAGGGCGTGTTCCTGCGCGCTGGCCTGCTCCACGCGTATCTCTCCGGGCTCGGCGTCGAGATCATGGCGGCGAGCGACAACGTGCTGCGCGGCGGCCTCACTCCCAAGCGCATCGATGTCCCCGAGCTGCTCGCGATCCTGGACACCACTCCCGGGGAGGTGCCGGTGCTCCACGCCACGGGCGACGGAGCGATCACGACCTACCCGGTGCCGGTGTCCGACTTCGCGCTCGGGCGGGTCGTCCTCGACGGCGCACCCCGAACGCTCGAGGTCTCCGGGCCGACGATGGTGCTCGCGACCGCCGGCGAGGTGACCGTCGCCTCGGGCGCGGGAGAGCGGCTCGCACTCGCGGTCGGTGCCGTGGCGTTCGTCGATGCGGATGAGGCCTCGGTCACGGTGTCGGGCGTGGGCGAGGTCTTCGTCGCGGGTCCCGGACGCTGAATCGCCTCGTCATCGGGGAGTGCGACACGCCGAAGGTTGCTCAAGAACTTTAAAGAGTCGCTTGAGGGTTTACGATCCGCGACTTGACCGGAGCGAATGACACGGGTGTAATTAGTCATGAGCACGGCCCGCCGGGGGGCGGAGACAGGGTTGGAGATCGAGATGACGGGATACCGTTCCGACGTACCGGAGAACTGGTTCGTCGATCCGATCAACCTCGGTGTCCCCGGGGTTCGGCGCACGGACGCCACGGACGATGACAACGCTCTCGCCTGGCAGAGCGACGCGCTCTGCTCGCAGACCGACCCTGAGGCGTTCTTCCCTGAGAAGGGCGGATCCACGAGGGACGCGAAGCGGATCTGCACGACGTGCGACGTGCGAGGCGAATGCCTCGAGTACGCGCTCAACAACGACGAGCGATTCGGCATCTGGGGCGGACTCTCCGAGAGAGAGCGTCGCAAGCTCAAGCGTCGCGCGAGCTGAGTCGGCCGCGCCGACCAGAGTCCGCCGAGGCCGCATGGCTTAGCGGGCGCGCCGCGTCCACTGCTCCGGCGCCGCCCTTCGCGCAATTAGGCTGACGACGTCATGCCAGCCCGAGTACACGCCATCATCGTCGCGCGCACTGGATCATCGTCCCGCGCGCAACTCCTCCGCACTCTCGAAGCCGTGCGCTCTCAGACCGCGCCAGCGGAAGCAGTGACGCTCGTCATCTGCGGCGATGCGTCGTCCGTCCGCGACAGCGAGATGGTCGCGAGCACGGTCGAGGGCATCATCGAGGCACGCGCGACGACCTCGTTCGCCGACGCCGTCGAACTCGCCAGGCCCCGAGTCTCGGAGGGGGCGGCGATCTGGCTGCTCGCTCAGGACACAGCCCCGCACCCGAGGGCACTCGAACGGCTGCGAGCCACACTGGAGCGTTCGCCCTCCGCGGCGATCATCGCCCCCAAGCTCGTCGCCACCGACAACGACCGAGAGATCGTCTCTCTCGGGGTCAGCATGACGGCGCTCGGCCGCTCCGTCGAACTCGCGGCGGGGGAACTCGACCAGGGCCAGCACGACCGCACGGACGACGCGCTCGGCTCGGACGTGCGTGGCATCCTCATCCGCGGAGAGGTTCGCGATGCTCTGCGTCCGGATCCGGCCCTCGCCGGCGCCGACGAAGGGCTCGACCTCGGCG
>JBOGEI010000084.1:0-16577 GCA_050701935.1 Microbacterium sp. | reverse complement strand
CGGGGGAGGAGTCCCCGGCCCACCGTCTCACGAGGGGGAATGAGGCCGCCGATCTGGGGAACGGCGGCCTCCCGCCCCATCACACCAACGACCGGAGAGCGCAGAGCTGCGCGTCGCGCGCTGCGCTGCTCTCTCAGACGAGCAGCCGTGGTCCTGACCACACTCGCGCGACGCGCAGTTCCGCATCCAGCAGCACGGCATCGCCGAGCATGCCGGTGCGCAGGCTGCCGAGGGTCGCATCACGTCGCACGGCCCGCGCCGGCGTCTCCGTCAGCGCACGCACGGCCTCGGGGAGTGTCACACCTGCCTGCACCGCTCGCTGCAACGCCACGTCCTGCGTGAGTGTCGATCCTGCGATCGATCCGGTGTCATCCGCTCTCGCCACGCCGTTCTCGACCGTGACGCTCACCGCTCCGAGGTCGTAGTGGCCGTCGGCGCTGCCGGCAGCTGCCATCGCGTCGGTGATCAGCGCCACCCGGCCGGGCGCGGAATCGAACACGAGCTTGATGACGTGCGGGTCGAGGTGCACGTTGTCGGCGATGGCCTCCAGCACGACGCGGTGATCCGCCGCAGCTGCCAGCACCGGTCCCGGGGCGCGATGATGGATGCCCGGCATGGCGTTGAACGCGTGCGTGAGGATCGATGCTCCTGCCTCGAACGCGGCGATCGCCATCGCCGCATCCGCGTCCGTGTGGCCGACGGCAGCGGCGGATCCGGCCGCGACGATCTGTCGGATCGCATCGAGGCCGCCGGGCAGCTCGGGCGCGATCGTGACCTGGCGTACGGTGCCGCGACCCGCCTCGAGCAGGCGAGCGACGTCGGACGCGACCGGATGACGCAGCAGCGACGGCTCGTGCGCGCCGTGGTGGCCGGGGTCGAGGAAGGGGCCTTCGAGGTGCGAGCCCAGGATGTCGGTATCCGTCTCCACCAGGTCGGCGATGATCGCGACGCTGCTGGCGAGCGACTCCAGCGACGCCGTGACCAGAGAGACGACCGCTCGTGTGGTGCCGTGCGCGCGGTGCAGGTCGCGTCCGATGCGGATCGCCTCCACTCCGTCGTCGAACGAGGCCCCTGCGCCGCCGTGCCCGTGGATGTCGATGAAGCCGGGGGTGAGCAGCGCGCCGGGACCCGCGGCGGCCGTGGCATCTACGACGTCATCGGCCGGAGCCCACGTCGATCCCGTCCCGCGGGCGGCGACGACTCCGTTCTCGATGCGGACCCAGCCGTCGTCGACGATCTCGCCGCGATCGATGATCCGGGCGGAGTGGATGACCAGCGAACCGGTCGCGGAGGAGTGGGTGCTCAACGTGCGCTCCAGGGGATCTCGTCTGCGGGGTGGAAGTCGACTCCCTCAGCCTTCCACAGCGGGGCGAGCGACCCGACCCGCACGCGGAACGACTCCCATCCGCGCTCGGGTGCCTCCTTCGGCGACCAGGCGACCTCGGCCTGGGCGGCAGCGCGCGGGAAGACCAGCTGCTCGACCTCGCCGAGCGTGCGCGTCGTCTCCGACCACAGCGGAGCCTCGACACCGAGGATCGCGGCGTCGGGCACATCGAGCACCGCGGTCGGCTCCCACTCGTACGCGGCGCGGACGTCGATGATCGCCGCCCAGGTGAGTCCGAGAGGGAAGTCCTCCGTGTACTTCATATCGAGGTAGGTGACGTTCGCCGCCGACATGATGAGTGCACCGCCGCGCTCGACGAAGTGCGTGGCCTCCTCGGCGTGCGTGCCTTCGGGCGTGGTCTTTCCCCAGTATTGACCGACGGTCCCCTCGGCGATGTTCGCCGCCGAACCCATCTCGTGCCAGGCCACCGGGATCTTGCCCTCTTCCACGACGATCGAGGTCGCACGCTCGGCGAACAGATCGAAGTCGGCCTGGGGGGTGCCGAGCGACTCGTCGCCGCCGATGTGGATGTAGGGCCCCGGCGTCATCTCGGCCAGCTCTCGGACGACATCGCGCACGAAGTCGTACGTGCGCTCTTCGTGGATGCGGACGCTGGAGTGTCCGACACCCCAGCCGAGGTAGGTCTCGCCGGCGACGGGCAGCGGCTGGCCGAGACGCGCGGAGTCCGCGATGAGGTTGTCGTTCAGCACCGGCGCCTCGACGAGCTCGGGGTAGGCCACGCCGATCGCGTGGGTGTGCCCTGGCAGGTCGATCTCGGGGATCACGATCATGTGGCGCGACGCGGCGTATGCGACGATCTCGCGGTAGTCGTCTTTCGTGTAGAAGCCGCCGGGGTCGCCGTTCGCCGATGTGGCAGCGGCGAGTTCGGTGAGAAGCGGCCAGGAGTCGATGTGCACTCGCCAGCCCTGGTCGTCGCTGAGGTGCAGGTGCAGGTGGTTGAACTTGAGGGCGCTCGTGCTGTCGATGAATCTCTTCACGTCATCCACGCCGAAGAAGTGCCGTGCGACGTCGAGCATGACTCCACGTCGCGGGAAGCGGGGGGAGTCGGCGACATCGGCGCCGAGCAGCGCCCAGCCGGAGTCGTCCTGCCGCAGCAGCTGCAAGAGCGTCTGCACGCCGTAGAAGAGACCTGCCTCGTCGGCCCCGACCACGACCGCTCGATCGCCGATCTCGAGCGTGTAGCCCTCGGGTGCGGAGGAAGTCGGGTCGACGAGCAGCTCGATCTCAGCCGGGGCTTCGTCGGCGACCGCGAGTCGGATGCCGGTGCGGCGCTCGAGCGTCTCGATCAGTTGCGCGGCGGCGGGGGAGGAGCCGAGGACGCGCGTCGTCGCGGTGATCGGCATCCGTCCTTCTCGTGCGGTGGCGGACACGGGCACGGGCACGAGCGGAAGAGGATGAGGAAGGACCATGAACAAAACCTACCCGTCGTCGCCGCCCAGCGGAATGGTGGAAGTCGAATCGATTCTGCAACGGTCATCGAAATCGTCAGCCTGCGCGGTGGCCGGCATCGGCTATGCTCGTAACCGTCGCGACTGGCGTCTGGGTGGACTACCACCGGGGAGCGACTGACCACGGAATTCGACCGCGCGCCTGGGCCGATAGGAACACCCCTTTCGAATCCGTTGTCAAAGGAGCACGTCATCATGACCGACCGTTACTTCAACGCCCCGCTTTCCGAGGTCGATCCCGAGATCGCTCAGGTCTTGGACCGCGAGCTGAAGCGCCAGCAGACCTTCCTCGAGATGATCGCGTCGGAGAACTTCGTTCCCGTCTCGATCCTGCAGTCGCAGGGGTCGGTGCTCACGAACAAGTACGCCGAGGGCTACCCCGGCCGCCGCTACTACGGCGGCTGTGAAGAGGTCGACGTCGCCGAGTCCCTCGCCATCGAGCGGGCGAAGAGCCTGTTCGGCGCAGAGTTCGCGAACGTGCAGCCGCACTCCGGCGCCTCGGCGAACGCGGCGGTCCTGCACGCGATCGCCCGTCCCGGCGACACCCTGCTCGGCCTGTCCCTCGACCAGGGTGGCCACCTCACGCACGGTATGAAGATCAACTTCTCCGGACGCCTGTACGACATCGTGGCCTACGGAGTGGACGCGGAGACCTCGACCATCGACATGGCAGAGGTGCGTCGCCTCGCGATCGAGCACAAGCCGAAGGTCATCATCGCCGGCTGGTCGGCCTACCCGCGCACGATGGACTTCGCGGCGTTCCGTGAGATCGCCGACGAGGTCGGTGCGCTGCTCTGGGTCGACATGGCGCACTTCGCCGGACTGGTCGCGGCAGGTCTGCACCCGAACCCGGTGCCTCACGCCCACGTCGTCTCCTCGACCGTGCACAAGACGATCGGCGGCCCGCGTTCGGGCTTCATCCTCACCAACGACGCCGAGCTCGCCAAGAAGATCAACACCGCGGTGTTCCCCGGCCAGCAGGGCGGTCCGCTCATGCACGTGATCGCCGCGAAGGCGACCGCGTTCAAGCTCGCGGGCACTCCTGAGTTCAAGGAGCGTCAGGAGCGTGTGCTGCGCGGCGCCAAGCTCATCGCGGAGCGCCTCTCCCAGCAGGATGTGAAGGACGCCGGCATCGCGGTGCGCTCCGGCGGCACCGACGTGCACCTCGTGCTGGTCGACCTTCGTGACGCCGAGATCGACGGCAAGCAGTCCGAGGACCTCCTGCACGACATCCACATCACCGTGAACCGCAACGCCGTGCCGAACGACCCGCGCCCGCCGATGGTCACCTCGGGCCTTCGCATCGGCACGCCCGCGCTCGCGACCCGCGGCTTCGGCGACGTCGAGTTCGCCGAGGTGGCAGACATCATCGCGCTCGCGCTGCTCCCCGGTGCCGACGTCGAGTCGCTGCGCGCCCGCGTCGACGCACTGACCGCCGCGTTCCCGCTCTACCCGGACCTGCAGCAGTGACCGCGAAGATCCTCGACGGGAAGGCGGCTTCGGCCGCGATCCGGGCCGAGCTCACCGAGCGCGTCGCCGCGCTGAAGAGCAAGGGGGTCACCCCTGGCATCGCGACCGTGCTCGTGGGCGCCGATCCGGCGTCGCAGCTGTACGTGGGCATGAAGCATCGGCAGTCCGAGGCGATCGGGATGAACTCGATCCAGCGCGAGCTGCCGGCCGATGCCACGCAGGCCGACGTCGAAGAGCTGATCGATGACCTCAACGCCGACCCCACGTGCCACGGCTACATCGTGCAGCTTCCGTTGCCGAAGCACCTGGACACGGATGCGATCCTGGAGCGCATCGACCCGGCGAAGGACGCCGACGGCCTGCACCCGACCAACCTCGGGCGCCTGGTGCTCAACGTCAACGGCCCGATCCACACACCGCTGCCGTGCACGCCGCGCGGGGTGATCGAGCTGCTGCTGCGCAACGACTACGACCTCAAGGGCAAGCATGTCGTGGTGGTCGGGCGCGGCGTGACGATCGGGCGCTCGATCGGACTGCTGCTCACCCGACGCGACCTGAACGCCACGGTCACGCTCACGCACACCGGCACGGTCGACATGCCGCGCTACCTGCGTGAGGCCGACGTGATCGTCGCCGCTGCCGGGGTGAAGCACCTGATCCGCGCAGAAGACGTGAAGCCAGGAGCTGCCGTGCTCGACGTCGGTGTGACGCGCGAGACCGATGAGGGAACGGGCAAGAGCCTCGTGTTCGGCGATGTCGCCCCGGATGTCGCCGACGTGGCGGGATACATCTCCCCGAATCCGGGCGGTGTCGGCCCGATGACGGTCGCGCTGCTCATGACGAATGTCGTGGAGGCCGCCGAGCGGTCGCTCTGACGACGCTCGGCACTTCGCACAGGAAAGGCGTCCTCCCGGTAACGGGAGGGCGCCTTCCTTCGTTCCGAGCGCGTGCCGCCCGGATCAGCCCAGTTCGTCGAGCATCCGTCGCTGCTCGGGCGTCAGCCCGTCGCGGAGTTCATCGCGTGCGGCTCGAGTCTCGGGCGACTCCGGTGGCGCGGCGGGTGCGGAAGACGGAGTCTTCGCGCCGCCCTTCACACGTGCATGCACGGAGTCGTAGATCTCGGCGGTCTTGCGCCGCATCCTGTCGTCGATCTGGTCGTAGATCATCCAACCGAACAGCAGCGCCAGAGGCGGCAGCAGGAAGGCCCAGAATCCGGAGGCGCGCACACCGCTCAGCCACACCGTGAGCACCCAGATGATGAGCTCGACGAGATACACCAGAACGTACTGCACGATCTTCTCGCCGGTCTTGGTGCGCTCGCCGGCCGACTTCGCCGCCGACTTGCGGAAGGCCCCGGCGAGCAGCGGCTTCACGAACAGAGCGGCGAGGGTCAGGATGACGGATGCCCACAGCGCGTTCAGCCCGACGGAGACCCCCGGCAGCAGCAGGCCGATGAGGAGCAGCACCGCGACGTTGAACACATAGAGCGCGGCGAACCGGACGATTCCGTTCTTCATGCGACCAGAATCCCACATCCGCCCGGAGCGGTCGAGGACGTCGCTCAGAGCGCGCGGTACAGATCCCACGCGCGCTGACACGCCGAGGCGACCTCGCGCACGTGCGAGGGGTCCTCGCGGATCCAGTCCGACCCGGGCCTGTGCAGCTCTTCGACAGCCGCCGGACCGAGCAGATACTCGCGCAGGAACTCGGCCTGCACCGCGTCGAGGGTGAGGGCTGCCTCTGCCGCCTGCTCGGCGATCTCACGGAACCGGGCCCCCGCGGCACGGATCTCCTGGCTGCCGAGGTAGGGGGTGTTCAGCGCCACTGCATCGGGCTGCTCGACGCGGAAGCCCGCGCGGTGGGCATCGGCGAGGGCGCGAAGACGCTCCGGCTCCATCGTCGGGGGGTCGAGGGGGTCGCGTTCGTCACCGCGCGTGTCGCCGCGGTTCGAGAGCGCGACGACAGCGGGAAGTCGGTCTTCCGGCGCGCGCGCCACGTTCACCGCACCCTCGCGCGTCGTCGTGCTGTTCATGGTGTCGTGGAAAGACAGCCGAGTGAACCGCCCGCCCGTGCGGAGCTTCTCGGCGACGAACCGCTCGGTCAGCTCATCCCGCGTGCGCTCGTACACGCCCAGCCCTCGCTCGCCGACTTCCACGAAGGTGCGCACGAGGCGGTCGCGTTCCGTGTCGTCGGTCGGCACCTCGAGGATCGGGAAGAACGAGAAGGTCACCGGGCGGATGGCATCCACTCCGGAGAGATCGACCTTCTGCCAGGGGCCGGCAGCGCGGGTGCGTTCGATGGCCGTCGTCAGATCGGCGGCGATGTCGGCGGGTCGGGCGCGGTTGGGATCGCGCACCAGACGCGGATGCGGGTTGATGACGGCGACGATGCGGCGGTCGTTGCGTGCCCATTCCCGCACGATCGCCTCGGTGGCGACGTCGGTGAAGTCGTACTGCAGGCGTCTGGTGAGTGCGGGGGAGAGGAACGGCAGGAGCTCCTCCGGGATGCGCGCGCCGGCGTGCGGACAGCTCACCAGGACATCGGCATCGGCTATCGCCTCGTCGAGCGTGCGATGCTCGCTGTCGGCGAAGACCGTGATCTCCTGCGCGGTGAAGGTGTGCCCTGCGGGGATGAGGTCGAGGTCGCTCATCCGCTCATGCTAACCGCGGCCCTCGTCGGGATCAGCTCTGGGCGTTCAGGGTGCTCTCGATGCCGCTCATGCGGGCCTGCTCGTCGAAGCGGAACGTCGCCGTGCCGCTGGCGTCGGACACCGTGGCGCCGGAGAACGCCTCATCGGTCCAGGTCAGCGTCCAGCCGGCGAGGCGGGCGAGATCCCAGACAGCCGTGCGTGCGTCGAGAAGGACCGTGGCCGAGAGGACTCGGGGCAGTGCGATGACGGCATCGCCCACCGTGAGCGGTGCGAGCGGTGCGTCGAGCAGGAACACGGCGCGGGTTCCGTTGCCGACCGGGGCCGAGTAGTACGGGGAGCGCCCTGTCAGTTCGACGGCGACGCCACCGATCGTGTGCGCGGCCTTCGCGATCCATTCGTCATCGCCCGCGACCTCGGCGGGGAACGGCACCTCGGGTGTGGTCAACTCGGCGATGCCGTGCTCGGTGCCGTAGGCCTGCAGCTGTGCCGCGACGCCCTGGGGATCTCCGCTCGGGTGCGCCCACGCCCACAGGAGTGAGCGGGGTCCTGGTGCGATCGTCGCGATCAGGTGCGCGCGGGCCACGAGCTGGCGCGATGGATCGGCGTCGGCCGTGAAGGTGAGGGTGCCCGCGGCCAGGTCCGCGTCCCAGTGGTGCTCGCCGAGAGCATCGGCGGCGGCGGAGAGAGCGTCCTGACGGAGTGCGACGAACAGGGCGGCACGGTCGGCGAGGGGCTGGAGCGCGGCGAAGGTCATGCCCACAGTCTTGCCCGGATTGCTATGAAAACGCCAGACTCCGGTGATCCGCCGTCACATCGCGGCACCGTCGCCGCGACGTCACCCCTGCAGAGCGCCCTCCGCGGTGACGTTCGACTCTCCGACCGCCCAGACGAACTCGGGCGTCCGTCCGTTCACTGCGTGGTCGCCGAGCTGTCGCGCCTTGAAGATCCACGGGTTGTGGGATGCGACCGTGCGGGCGTTGCGCCAGTGGCGATCCAGCGCCGTCCCCGAACGCACGGCGGACGCGCCGAGCGTGTCGAACAACCGGGAGGCGGCGCGCGGGACCAGATCCGTGAGCACGATCTGGGCTCTCGACGACCCGAGCTCTGCAGCGTTCACCGCCTCCTCGGTCTCGGGCGAACCCAGGACGTCGGCCGCATGCTGCACGGCGCGGGCGACATCGAGCACGAGGGCTCGTGCCGTCGCGCTCGTCGCGGTCAGCTCCCCGACGATCTGCAGCACCTGCGGGTCATCGGCCACACGGTTCGCGCTCCCATGGCTGTACGTGCGGGTCCGCGCACGCACCTGGGCGACTGTGTCGCGTTCGATCGCAGCGGCGATACCGGCGAGAACCGCCAGCAGCGTGAGCTGGTAGACCGCCGTCTGATACGGGAAGCGCGAGGTGAACGGCTCGACGTCCTCGTCGTCGACGGTCGCATCGGTGAACACGGCCGTGCCTGTTCCGGTCAGCGGCTGCCCGAAGCCATCCCAGTCATCGGAGATCGCCACACCGTGCTGCTGCCGGCGGATCAGTGCGGTGACGGTCTCGCCATCGAGGTCGACTGTCGCGTCGATCCACTCGGCGAAGATGCTGCCCGTCGTGTAGAACTTGCGTCCGTCCACCCTCCACGTGCCGTCCGGACGCTGCGTCACCCGGGTCTCGTTCGTGCCGACCGAGGCCGACCCGTTCTCCGACCACGCGTTGCCGATCAGCTCACCGCCGGCGATCCGGTCGAGCCAGCGGGACCGGCGCTCGCTCGGTGCCGCAGCAAGGACGTGCTCGACGTAGGCGATGTGGCCGCGGAAGATCTGGGGGAGATTCGAGTCCGCAGCGGCGAGCTCGATCAGCACCTCGGCGAACGACGGCCAGTCCAAGCCGAAGCCGCCCTGCTCTGTCGGCAGCCGGAGTCGGCCGAACCCCGCCGCTCGAAGCGCCTCCACCTCGGCGAAGGGCAGGTCGTGGTTCTGCTCACGTGCGATGGTGCCCGCTGCGATCTCTGCGAACACGGATCGCAGGCGCTCGCGCGCGAGCGTGAGCAGCTGCGTCTGATCGCTCATCAGGTGTACAGAGAGATCGGCTGGAGCTCGCCGTTCAGCGTCCAGGCGCCGACCTCGAGCTTCTTGTAGTCGATCGGATCATGCAGCGAGTGGGTGCGGACGTTCCTCCAGAAGAGGTCCAGCCCCACATCGGCACGCGCGGAGCTCGAACCCGTGATCTCGAAGATCCTGTTCGCGACGTCGATGCCTACCTCGGTCGAGACCACCTTGACCTTGGCGATCTCGACCGCCAGTTCCCCGCGTCGCCCGGCCGTGACGGCATCTCCTTCATCCACGACCTCGTCGAAGAAGCGTCCGGCGCGGTCCGTCAGCGCCTCCACCGCGGCGATGCGCGAAGCGAATTCCCCGACGATGCGCTGCACGAACGGGTCGTTCCGGTAGGAGTCGGCCTGGCTGAGGAACCAGGCGCGGGGGCGCGCACGAACCAGGTCGAGTCCCCGCGCGAGGGCCCCTTCGGCGATGCCGAGGTAGATGTTGCCGAAGGCCAGCTGGATGCCGGGCGTGATCAGCGTCGAGAAAGGCTCGTCGCCGAGTTCCCCGAGCACGTCGTCGGCCGAGATGCGGACGTCGTCGAAGCGGACGGACCCGCTGGCCGACAGTCGCTGACCGAGCGCATCCCAATCACCGAGGTAGCTGATGCCAGCACGGTCATGATCGAGCACGACGAACAGCACGGTGCCGTCGCGCTCGCCGCCTCGGACGAGGGCCGCCGCCAGCACCACGTCGCCGGCCGATGCCCCGGTCGAGAAGCGCTTGAGGCCGTTGAGACGGAAGCTGTCGCCGTCCGCCGTCAGCTCGAGGTCCGGATCCGTCGGGTTCACGGAATCGCCCCAAATCCACCGGCCCTCGGTGGTCTTCCGATGCCATCGCTCCTGGATGGACGGGGCGGCTGCGAAGCCAATGTTGCCCGAGTTGATGTAGTGATAGGCGAGGATCTGGGCCACCGATGCGTCGGCACGGGACAGGATGCGGATGACGAGGAACGCGGTCTCCCAGTGCGCGCCGCCTCCACCGAACTCGGCCGGCTCGAGCAGCGTCACCAGCCCTGCCTCGCGGAGCAGGTCGAGTTCGACCGTGGGATCGTTATTCGCACGGTCGCGCTGCAGGGCGTCGCCCGCGAGCTCGTCGGCGATTCGCTCCGCGACTCCGCGCCAGTGGGCGCGCTCCGTGGCATCCGCGGTGCCCGCCCAGCGGCTGCGGGTCGTGGTCTCTGCGATGACGCTCATCGGGCGCCCTCCTTCTCTGTGGGTACGGTCAGATCGTCGATGTCGGAGCCATCCGCGGGTCCGAGATTTGCGGGATGCACAAGTGGACCGCCGCGTGTGCCGTCCAGGGCGCTGGGGCGGTCGGTGTAGGCGCCCCGATGGGCATGCGCCGGATGCCACTCCGGAACGACGGGAGAGCCGTCGCCGGTGAGCCTTCCGCGCAGCGTGCCCTCGGGGTAGTCGTCCCACGTGCGGCCGCGGTGGCGGAGCTCGGGGACGAGGTGCTCGACGATGTCCTCGAACGATCCCGGTGTCACGACGTAGGCGATGTTGAAGCCGTCGACGCCTCCGACCTCCACCCACCGCTCGAGCTCGTCCGCCACGGTCTGCGGGCTCCCGACGATGACAGGCCCGATGCCCCCGATCCCGACATAGTGGGCGATGTCGCGCGGCGTCCATCTGCGCTCCGGGTCTGCTTTCGTGAACAGCGACAGCGCTGAGCGCCCGGCATCCGTTTCGACGTATTCCAAGGGGACGTCGGGGTCGTATTGCGACAGGTCGAGACCCGTCCATCCCGCATAGAGCGCCAGCGCGCCCTCGACCGAGACGTAGCGGCGGTACTCCTCGAGCCGGGCCTGCGCCTCTTCGTCGGTCGCGGCGACGACGATCGTGATCAGGGTGAGGATCTTCACCGAGTCCCGCGGGCGTCCGAGAGCTTCGGCGCGATCGCGGATGTCGTCGGTCACCGGTCGTGTCGCCTCAGGACGCAGTCCGTTTATGAAGATCGCCTCACCGTGCTTCGCTGCGAACTGGCGCCCGCGCGGCGAAGCACCCGCCTGGAACATCACCGGAGTGCGCTGCGGGCTGGGTTCGGCGAGGTGGATGCCGGGAACCCGGTAGTGCCGTCCCTCGTGTCCGATCGGGTGCACGCGGGCCGCGTCGGTGAAGATGCCGGAGCTGCGGTCGCGGAGCACCGCGGCGTCCTCCCACGACCCCTCCCACAGCTTGTACGCCACCTCGAGGAACTCCTCGGCGATCTCGTAGCGGTCGTCATGGGCGATCTGCGTGTCGAGCCCGAGGTTGCGCGCGGCCGAGTCGAGATAGCTGGTCACGACGTTCCACCCCACCCGCCCCCGGGTGAAGTGGTCGAGGGTCGAGAACCGGCGGGCGAGCGCGTAGGGCTGTTCGTACGTCGTGGCGACGGTCACCCCGAAGCCGAGATGCTCGGTCGCGTGCGCCATCGCGGAGATCTGCACGACCGGGTCGCCCAGAGGCACCTGCGTCGCATCGCCGAGCGCCGTGGCGGCCGAGTCGCGGTAGACGTCGTAGGTCCCGAGCACGTCGGCGATGAAGATCGCGTCGAATCTCCCGCGCTCGAGCGTCTTCGCCAGGTCCACCCAGTAGTCGAGATCGTGGTACCGATCGGCCTGGTTCTCCGGGTGCCGCCAGAGTCCGGGAGCCTGGTGCGTCACGCACGTCATGTCGAAGGCGTTCAGGATGATGCGGCGTGACACGGTGCTCCTCAGTGGTCGGGGATTCCGCGACCATAACCACTCGGATCGCGCGTCGTCGCGTGGGATGACTCCTTGCGTCGTCGCACGACGGACTGTTACGGCGGCGATGCGTCGGTGCTCTGCAGAGACCTAGCCTGAGCGCCGATCCGCTTCCCCGACCCGACGCCTGAGGAGCCCCCATGTCATCTCTTCCGAGCCGCAGTGGACGCCGCGTCCTTCTCGGCACCGCTGCCCTCGCTGCCGCGACCATCGTCATCGCCGGCTGCGCCACGCAGGCTCCCGACGCCGGCGGGGCGGGCGGCGACGGGGATTTCTCCGGGCAGAGCCTGAATGCTCTGCTCATCACCTCGCATGAGGGCGCGGCCAACTGGCTCAAGGAGCACTTCGAAGAGGAGACCGGCGCCGAGGTGAACCTCACCATCGTCCCGTACGACGAGATCGGCTCCACTCTCGCCCTCGACCAGCAGTCGGGCGCCAACACCTTCGACGTCGCGGCGCCATGGTACGTCTCGATCGGCGACCTCGCCGAAGGCGGCTCCATCCAGGACCTCACGGACTGGATCGCCGAGACGCCGTCGCTCGAGGAGGATGATTTCATCCCCTCGATCAACGCCCCGTACACACTGGTCGGCGACCGCCGCTACGGTCTGCCCTTCGACGGCGACACCCACGTGCTCTTCTACAACAAGGAGATCCTCGAGCGGAATGGCATCGCGGAGCCGCCTGCGACGTGGGACGAGTACCTGGCCGATGTGAAGAAGATCACCGAGAACGAGGGTGCCGACGGCGTCTACGGGTCGGCGATCTTCGGCCAGAAGTCGCCGCTGATCCTCGGCGCCGCCTACGCGAACCGCCTGGCCGGCTTCGGCGGCGAGTTCGTCGACGAGGAGGGCAAGCCCACGATCAACTCCCCGGAGGCCGTCGCCGCCGCCGAGGCTCTGGTGGATGCGGTGCCCTACGCCTTCCCGACAGCGGCCGAGACCGACTTCGGCGTCGGCAACGGCGCCTGGTATGACGGCAAGGTCGGGTTCATCGAGAACTGGACCGACCTCGGGGTGGGCTCGGAGACGAACCCCGACTCGAAGGTCGCGGGCAAGTGGGGCGTGACGACGCTCCCCGTCGGTGGGGACAACACCCAGGCGCGGGCATCGCTCGTGGCCGGCTTCACCTGGGTGATCGCGGCGAACACCGAAAAGACCGACCTTGCGAAGGCGTTCATCGAGTACGCCGCGTCCAGCGAGGTCAACTCCGAGCTCATAGTCGCCGACCCGCAGACCGGCATCGATCCCAACCGCGAGTCCTCGCTCGAGAGTGCGGCCTACGGGGAGACCTACCCGGACCTGCAGCGGGTCAACCGCACGACGCTCAGCGGATCGCTCGCCTGGCCGACGGGGGAGAACGCCTCGCAGGCCGCGCAGATCCTCACCGACGAGCTGGCGAAGCTCATCGCGGGCGACGGCGGCACCGCCAAGGAGACCCTCGACCGAGTGCAGGCCGAGTGGGAAGAGATCCTTGGCTGACGCCACTGCGATCCAGGTGCGTGTCGCCCGCGCGTCCGACCGGGTGCCGAGACGGGCGGGCGGCTCCGCGCGGTCAGGCACCGCACGGCTGCTCACGGCGCCGACGATCCTGTCGATCGTGGTGCTCGGCGCGTATCCGCTCCTGTTCATCCTCGCCGCAGCCTTCACGGATTCGACGCTCGGGAGACCCTTCCAGGAATGGGTCGGGACAGCGAACCTGGAGACGATCCTCGCCGATGCCGACGTCGTCGCATCGTTCGGGCGGACTGTCGCCTACGCGGTCGCGGTCGCCGTCGTGAGCGTCGTGCTGGGCATCGCGGTCGCCGTCGCGTTGGAGCGCGCAACCCGGGCGGGAGCGGTCTTGCGGACGCTGCTGCTGCTCCCGCTGATCATGCCCCCGGTGGTGGTCGGCACCCTGTGGAAGCTCGTCTTCAACCCCGGTGGTGGGCTGCTCGCGGCGGTGCTTCCCGGCGACTCGCTCGCGCCGCTGTCGACGACGGCATGGGCGCTCCCGGCGATCGGTCTCGCCGATGTCTGGCAGTGGACACCGCTGATCGTGATCCTCGTCTACGCCGCTCTGCTCACTCAGGACCCCTCGGTGCGAGAGGCGGCATCACTCGACGGCGCCCATGGTACGGGGCTGTTCCGGCACATCACCTGGCCGGCAATCGCGGGCACGGTGATCGCCGCGCTCTTCATCCGTCTCGTCATCGCGTTGAAAGTCTTCGACCTGGTCTTCGTGATGACGTCGGGCGGCCCCGGTCAGGCCTCGACTGTGACCACCTACCTCATCCAGCAGGTCGCCCTCAAAGAGTTCGACATCGGTCGCGCGTCGGCGATCACTCTCGTGTTCGCGGTCATCGTCACAGTGGTGACGCTCGTGGTGGCTGTCTTCGCGCGAAGGACCCGACATGACTGACCGGCGCACCCGTCGGCGGCCCGTCGCGAGTTCCGTGCTCTTCGTGGCGCTCGCGATCACCCTCGTGCCGATCGCGTACCTGTTCTCGGTATCGCTGATGGGGAGGGACGAGACCGTCTCCGGGGTCCTGTGGAGCGCTGCTGCGCACTGGGAGAACTGGGGCGACGTGCTGGCCACCGATCTTCCGCGCTCGATCCTGAACTCCCTGGCCGCCGCCGTCGGCGGGGCCGTCGTGTCCCTGGCCATCGCGGTCCCCGGCGCCTGGGCCATCGCGCGATACGACGCCGGTGGGCGCACGCTCGCCGCGACGCTTATGAGCCCGTGGCTCCTCCCGCCGATCGTCGCCGTGGTCCCGGTGCTCACGCTCCTGCGCTCGATCGGTCTCAATAACACGCTCGTCGGGCTCACACTCGTGTATGCCCTCGTCAACGTCCCGGTGGCCGTCTGGCTGCTGGAGGGATTCATCCGTCGCCTGCCCGTGGAGATCGAGGAGGCGGCGCGCATCGACGGCGCGGGGGCGCTGCGGACGCTGTGGTCGGTCGTCGTGCCGTTGCTGCTGCCCAGTCTCGTCGCGATCGGGATCATCGTCGCGATCCTCAACTACAACGAGTTCCTCCTCGCCACCTTCCTCACCCAGAGCGTGGACGCGCAGACGTTCCCTGTCGCCCTGTCGCTCTTCTACGGCGACCGCACGCCGCACTTCGGCAAGATCGCCGCCGCGTCGTTCATCGGCGTCATCCCGGTCTTCGCGGCCGCAGTGTTCTTCCAGCGCTGGCTGGTGGGCGGGCTGACAGCGGGCGCCGTGCGGTGAGCGCTGATTCTCGCGAGCCGGGCTCACTCAGGCGCGGCATCGGGATTCAGGGCGTCGTCCGGTCTGCCCATGCGCCACACGCTCGGCACCGCGAGTGTGAGGAGCGCGACAGCGGCGTAGATGATCCCTGACGTGATCAGCACGGTCGCGGGGTCGGCATGCGTGATCAGCCAGCCGTAGATCAGCGTGCCGATGGGCATTACGACGAAGCTGCCGAGCATGTCGTAGCTCGACACGCGGGAGAGCTTCTCGCCCGGGATGTTCTCCATCATCGCGAGGTTCCAGCCGGTGCTGAAGACCTCGGCGCCCGCGCCCGCGATGAATGCGGCCATGGCGAGCAGGACGACGGCGGGATGAAGGCCGAGGACCGTCACGGGGATCGCGAAGGCGGCCATGCCGATCATGCCGTAGCGCAGCGGTCGTCGAAGCGGGAACCACATCAGCAGCAGCGTCATGAGCAGCACGCCGAGGCCTTCGGCGCTCACGACCCACCCCCAGCCGGTGATGCCGAGCAGATCGTTGTTCTTCGCGATGTACGGGCCGACGACACCCCACGCGCCGACGTGGATGGCGTTCATGACCATGAAGGCCAGCACGATCGTCCAGAGCCACGAGCGGCTCCAGAACTCCTTCCACCCGACGCGGAGGTCGTGGAACATCGTGGTGCCGCCCGCGTGAGAGGGGGGAGGGAGTCTCACGAGGGCCAGCACCGGGATCGCGATCATCCAGCCGGCGGCCTGCACCACCATCGCCCACGCGGGACCGGCCGTGGCCACCAGGATGCCCGCGATGATCGGGCCGCCGATCGTGACGGCGGAGCGCACGAACGAGAGCATCGCGTTCGCCTGCTGCAGATGCTCCGGCGTCGTCAGCTGCGGGATGATGCCCTGCATCGCGGGCAGCACGAACGCGGTCGAGGCTCCGTTGACGATGGAGAGCACGACGAGCAGCGGGATGGTTGCTGTGCCGGTGAACAGGAGCGCGGCGATCGTGCCGATCGAGAGGATGTCGACCACGTAGCAGGCTTGGATGATCAGCGCCCGAGGGAGGCGGTCGGCGATCACGCCGCCGAACAGCACGAAGACGATGTTGCTGACGGTGAAGGCCGCGAGCACGAAGGACAGCGACCGGGCATCGTTGTCGATCTCCAGGACCGCGAAGGCGAGGGCGATCGAGGACATCGATCCGGCGATCATCGTGATCGCACGGGCGAGAAAGAACCAGCGGAAGTTGCGGTCCTGCATCGCGGCGAGCCCGCGGCTCACCTCATGACCTCGCTCCACTGCATCCGGCCATCCTGTCACGGCCCGAGAGCAGCCGCCCTCAGACCCTGCGCGTCAGTAGCTGGTGCGGGAGGTTCCGTCCGCGGAGATGAAGCGGGCGGCGAGGGCTTCGGATGCTCGGGCGAGCAGCGCCACATCGGCGCCCACTGCCACGAAGTCGGCACCGGCGGCGAGGTAGGCGTCGGCTGTCGCGGGGTCGAACGCGTTGACGCCGACGGCCTTGCCCGCAGCCTTGACTGCGGCGAAGACCCTCTCGACAGCGGCCGTGACGTCGGGGTGGGTCTGCTGGCCCAGCA
>JBOGEI010000083.1:11485-16733 GCA_050701935.1 Microbacterium sp. | reverse complement strand
CGCGCGGGCCGCGGAAGAGGCGCACTCCGCGTATGCCTTCTTCGGCGAGCATCAGGCAGGCATCACCACTGCGGTGCAGGACCATCTGCATTTCGCCAGCTTCGACATGATGCCGCGCACCGATCGCGATGACCTGATCTCGCTGCTGCAGGATTGGTCGTATGCGGCCTCCCGCATGGCGCAGGGCCTCGAGGTCAGCGCGACCGGTGCGGTCGGCGGGCCGGCCGAGGCGCCGCCGGACGACACGGGGGAGGCGCTGGGCCTTCCTGCCGCCGGGCTCACGATCACGTTCGGCTTCGGGCCGGGGCTGTTCGAGAACGAGGACGGCGACCGCTACGGCATAGCACCGCAGCGCCCCTCAGGGCTGGAGCGACTGCCGGCCTTCCTCGGCGACGATCTCGATCCGCAGACCTCTCACGGCGACCTCTGCATCCAGGCGTGTGCCGATGACCCGCAGGTGGCCGTGCACGCGATCCGCAACCTCAGCCGGATCGCCTTCGGCCGCGCACGGCTGCGCTGGTCGCAGCTGGGATTCGGCAAGACGTCGCGCACCACGACGACCCAGGCGACCCCGCGCAACCTGTTCGGTTTCAAGGACGGCACAGCGAACATCCTCGCCGACGATGCGGAAGCGCTCAGCGAGCACGTGTGGGTGTCCACGAAGGATGAGCCGGCGTGGCTTGCCGGCGGCTCGTATCTCGTGGCGAGGAAGATCGCCATGCTCATCGAGACCTGGGATCGGGTTCGGCTCTCCGAACAAGACACGATCATCGGCCGGGACAAGGGCGAGGGCGCACCGCTCTCGGGCGGAGACGAGTTCACGGCACCGGACTTCCACAGCAAGGCGATCGACGCGAACAGCCACGTGAGTCTCGCGCACCCGGAGCAGAACGACGGCGTTCGCATCCTGCGACGCGGTTACAACTACGTCGACGGGAACAATGCCCTCGGTCGCCTCGACGCCGGACTGTTCTTCCTGTCGTACCAGCGCGATCCCGCGCAGTTCATCTCGCTGCAGCGACGGCTGTCGACCGACCTGATGAACGAGTACATCAAACACGTCGGATCCGGGGTCTGGGCGGTGCCTGCGGGGGCGAAGCCGGGTTCCTACGTAGGGGCCGGACTGTTCGCCTGATCCGTCAGGGCGCGGAGGTGGCGAGGAGCGTCTGCACGGCGAACCTGGCGATGTCGTCGGCGCCGAAGTGATCGTCCGCGGTGATCGTCACCACCGCGTCATCGAGGAAGATCAGCAACTGGCCATACGCGCCGTGCAGCCGCCAGGCCGGGCCCGGGCCGCCCCATCCGGCGAGGGCGTAGCGATCGTAGGACGCGCCTTCTCCAGCGACTCCCCAATCGCTGTGCATCCCGTCGATCCATTCGGGTGCGATCAGCTGTCGTCCCTCCCATTCACCGCGATCGCGGATCAGGAGGCCGAGCCGGGAGAGCTCCTCGGTGCGCAGTGCGAGGCCGCCCCCGGCGACGATGCGGCCGTTCGGACTCCGCTCCCACTGCGGGTCATCGATGCCGAGCGGATCGAACAGGCGGGGGATGAGGTAGCTCCCGACGTCGCCGACGCGTGCGGCCAGCGCGGTCATCGCGGTGTACGTGCTCGCGTTCGAGTACTGGAAGGTGCGGCCCCCGGACGGGCGTCGTAGGAACTCGCGTGCGAGGTCGGGCCAGTCTGTCATCAGCGTCTCCGACCAGGGGAGATCGATGCCGCTCGTCATCGTGAGCAGATGACGCAGAGTGACCTCGTCTGCACCGTCGCCGAACGCGAAGTCGGGAAGATACGTCGACACGGGTTCGTCGAACGACACCGCGCCCTCGTCAGCGGCCATTCCCGCCGCGAGCACGCATACGCCCTTCGCGACGGACTGGATGTCCTCGCGTACGTCTGCGGTCCACCGGTGCTGCGCGGTGTCGGAGGCCAGGCGCACATGCAGGCCGTGGGCGACGAATCCCGAGGCATCCACCTGGTCGACGATGCGGTCGCGGACGGTCTGCGCTCGGGTCACGTCTTCGAGGCTATCGCCTGCGTCTATCGAGGCCTTCGAGACCCGGTCGGATCGTTCCGGCGGCCTTCCTTGGAGGCGAGGCTCCGATCGGCGAACAGCCATCCGGGACGCGGCTCGACCAGGGGACGGAACACCCATCTGACCGGCTTGGTCGCCAGGCCGAGCGCGATCACGACCGACAGCACTGTCACGAGCGGGAGCCAGATCCAGGTGGGCTCGAGGTCGCGCAGGATCCCGCTCTCACGGAACGGGTACAGCACGAACGAGTGCAGCAGGAACACGTACATCGTGTACTGGCCGAATGTCGTCCACCAATGTGCGCCTCGTGGGATGAGGGCGAAGAAGGCGGCGCTGAGGATGACCGCGAGCGCCATCAGGAGTATCCGCACCCCGCCGGCCCACCACTGCTCCCCGCCCAGGTCGGCATAGGAGTCCTCGTAGAAGAGCCAGTGCCGTAGGTCGGACGCCTGCCATAAGGGAAGCCAGTTCCAGGCCGCCCAACCGGCCAGCGCGAAGATCGCGACGGCGCCGCCGCGGATCCACCAGGGGCGGAAGTCGAGGAGGCGGAGCCTGTCGACGACGTCGTGCTCGCGCAGCCACCAGCCGAGGGTGAAGAAGGGCAGCAGCCCCAGAGTGCGGGACAGCGAGAACGTGCTGTCGACGTTCGGCAGGTATCCCACGCCGACCGAGATCACCACGGTCCACAGCAGGGGCCACCGGAGCAGGGCGAGGTACGGGAGCACGAGCCGGAAGATCCCGAGTGCGAGGAGGAACCACAGCGTCCAGCTCGGTTTCGTGATGTTCGGGTCGACCTGGCCCTCGACCAGCCACTTGGTGAGTGTCCACAGCGTCTCGAAGATGACGTAGGGGAGCAGGATGTCCGTGATCACCCTGGCCATCTGCGTCTTGGAGGGGGAGCCGGACTTCGAGAAGTAGCCGGAGATGATGGCGAACGCCGGCATGTGGAACGCATACAGCGCCAGGTAGAACGCGAAGGCGATGTCGGAGTCGTACGTCAGGCGCTGGATCGCGTGACCGAGCACGACCAGCACGATGCAGACGTAGCGCGCGTTGTCCCAGAACGGGACGCGCCGTCGCTTGCGGGGAACCGATCCTGTGATGGGCCCTGAGATGTCGGCGCCGGCACTGCTCATCGTTCGAGGCTACAGGCCGGGAATAAAGTTGCTGTGAGCGCGTTGACACATATACATTCAAATGAATAGAAACGGATGCGAGTCATCCGATTCGGAGACACGGAGCAATCATGAGCGAGCAGTCAGGCGCGCAGGCGATGCAGTTCGGCATCATGTCGGTCAGCGACATCACGCGCGATCCCACCACCGGGATCACCCCCAGCGAGCAGGAGCGCATCAAGGCGACGACAGCCATCGCCGTGCACGCCGAAGAGGTCGGGCTCGACGTCTTCGCGATCGGCGAGCACCACAATCCGCCGTTCTGGTCCTCCAGCCCCACGACCTTCCTGGCGGCACTGGCCGCGCAGACCGAGCGCCTGATCGTCTCCACGTCGACGACGCTCATCACCACGAACGACCCCGTGCGCATCGCCGAGGAGTACGCGATGCTGCAGCACGTGTCCGACGGCCGCATGGACCTCATGCTCGGCCGAGGCAACACCGGCCCGGTCTACCCGTGGTTCGGTCAGGACATCCGTCAGGGTCTGCCGCTCGCGATCGAGAACTACGCGCTGCTGCACAAGCTGTGGCGTGAGGACGTCGTCGACTGGGAGGGCAAGTTCCGCACTCCGCTGCAGGGCTTCACCTCGACCCCGCGACCACTCGACGGCATCGCGCCGTTCGTCTGGCACGGCTCCATCCGCACGCCGGAGATCGCCGAGCAGGCGGCCTACTACGGCGACGGCTTCTTCGCGAACAACATCTTCTGGCCGAAGGAGCACTATCAGCGCCTCATCGAGCTGTACCGTCAGCGCTTCGAGCACTACGGTCACGGCACGCCGGAGCAGGCGATCGTGGGTCTGGGCGGACAGGTGTTCATGGCCGCGAAGTCGCAGGACGCGGTGAACCAGTTCCGTCCGTACTTCGACAACGCGCCGGTCTACGGTCACGGTCCGAGCATGGAGGACTTCACCGAGATGACGCCGCTCACGGTGGGCTCTCCGCAGCAGGTCATCGACCGCTACGCGGGGATGCGCGACCACTACGGCGACTATCAGCGTCAGCTGTTCCTGATCGATCATGCCGGATTGCCGTTGAAGACCGTTCTCGAGCAGCTCGACATCCTCGGTTCCGAGGTCGTTCCGGTGCTGCGCAAGGAACTCGCCAAGGATCGTCCGGCGAATGTGCCGGATGCTCCCACCCATGCTGCGCGCGTCACGGCAGAGTTCGGTGACGGCCCGACCCGCCAGGCGCGTCCCGGTGCCAACCGCGGCGACAACCTGACCGGCGATTCGCCCTACCAGGACAGCCCCGCCCCCGCCGGTGCGGCGTTCGGGCTCGGCCGGAAGGAGGCCTGAGATGACCACGCGCCGCATCGCCGTGGTTTCGGCTGGCCTGTCTAACCCGTCCTCGACCAGGATGCTCGCGGACCGACTGGCGGCGGAGACCGTGAAGGCCCTCGCCGCGCACGACATCGAGGCGAGCGTCGACGTGGTCGAGCTGCGCGACTACGCACACGACATCACGAACAACATGCTCACGGGATTCGCGCCGCCGGCGCTGGAGACCGCGATCAACACCGTGGTGTCCGCCGACGCGCTGATCGCGGTGACCCCGATCTTCTCGACGAGCTACTCGGGTCTTTTCAAGTCGTTCATCGATGTGCTCGACCCCGATGCCCTCACCGGCACGCCGGTGCTGATCGGCGCCAACGCCGGCACGGCACGGCACTCACTCGCGATCGACTACGCGATCCGTCCGCTCTTCGCCTACCTGCATGCGGAGCCCGTCTCGACAGGCGTGTTCGCGGCCTCGAGCGACTGGGGTGGGTCGGGCGATGACGTCGCCCCGCTCGCCAAGCGCGTGGAGAAGGGCGCGAAAGAGCTCGCAGACGCGATCGCACGCCGTGAGGCCTCCGTGGCGGTCGATCCCTACGACCCGGCCACATACCTGGGCGAGGGGCGCTCGTTCGGCCAGATGCTGGGCGGTCTCGCGGGAGAGTGAGCCGCGCATGACGCCATCGACGATGTCCGAGGGATGTCGTACGGTGGCGTCATGCCCACGCACCCCGCTCTCAGCGCGCTTCAGGAAAAGTTGACC
>JBOGEI010000083.1:0-11475 GCA_050701935.1 Microbacterium sp. | reverse complement strand
AAGTTGACCGGCACCCTCCTCCTTCCACACGACGTCGGCTATGAGGCGGCTCGAACGCCGTGGAATCTCTCGATCGAGCAGCGTCCAGAAGCTGTCGCGGCACCCGCCGGCCTCGATGACCTCAGGGCCCTGCTGGCGGCGGCGCTGGAATCCGGCGTGCGGCTCGCGGTGCAGCCGAGCGGCCACGGCGCGTCGGGGTCACTTGCCGGCGCTGTTCTAGTGCGGATGAGCGCGTTCGATGTCCTCGAGGTCGACCTCGATCGCGGGACCGTCCTGGTCGGAAGCGGCGTGCGCTGGGGCGCGGTAGTCGAGGCGCTGGAAGACACCGGCTGGGTGGCGCCGGCCGGTACCAGCCCGGTCGTGAGCGTCGCCGGGTACACGTTGGGTGGTGGTCATTCGTGGTTCAGCCGCACCGGCGGTCTCGGCTCCGATAATCTGCGAGCCGCCTGGGTCATGCGCACCGACGGCACCCACGAACGAGTAGACGATGACACCGACCCCGACCTGATGTGGGCGCTGCGAGGCGCGGGTGGCCTCGTGGGGATCGTCACCGCGCTCGAGATCGATCTGGTCGCTGCTCCCGCGGTGTGGGGTGCCAACCTCACCTTCGACGTCGCCGATGCGCCGGCTGTCGTCCGAGCCGTTCGCGACCTCGCCGGCTCTGCGCCCTCGACCTTGAACATCTTCCTGAACTCGATGCGGATGCCGGACGCGCCGCAGCTCCCTGCGGAGATCAGGGGGCGCAGCTTCCTCACCGTTCAGGCGCTGTCGACCGATGGGCCCGAGGAAGAGTCGATCGCTGCGGTGCGACGTGCGGGTACTGTGCGCAGAGAGATCACCGGGCCGACTTCGCCGGGGGCACTCGCCGCTGCGTCGAACGAGCCGACCGATCCGACGCCCGGTGGTGGGGCGTCGATGGCGCTCAGCGTTCTCGACGACGCCACCATCGACGCGCTCCTTGAGTTCCGAGAGCTCCCGGAGCAGTGGCCGATCATCGGCATCGACATCCGGATGCTCGGTGGGGCGCTCGACGCGCCGCGACGTTCCGGGTTCGCTTCGTTGGAGTCCGTCGGCTGGTTGCTCCACGCGCTCGTTCCGGTGATCCCGGGCGTGCCTGCCGAACCAGGAGAAGCCAGTCTCGTGGCGTTCCGGGAGCTGTTGGCACCGAACGAAGCGTCGCAGACCGTGACGACGTTCCTCGAGCCGGATCAGACGCTGGATCGCTGCGGCTCCGGCGCCGATGTCGAGCGGCTTCGCGAGCTTCGGGCCCGGTTCGATCCCGATGGCGTGCTGCACGATGCGCGGCTGCCGCGCTGACGCTCAGGTTCCGGGTCCGCTTCGTCGCTTCCAGTCGTACTCCGTCTCGGGGCGTCCGCGGGTGCCGTAGCGCGCGGCCCGTGTGAGCACGCCCTCGACGACGAGATGCTCGAGGTATCGACGTACGGCGACGCGGGACATGCCGAGTCGTTCCGCGGCTTCGCTCGCCGACAAGGGGCCGTCGGCACGCAGCTGCGCCGTGACCCTGTCGAGTGATGCGGCAGAGAGTCCTTTGGGAAGGGCGATCGTGCCCGTGGTGCGGCCGAGCAGTGCGTCGATCTCTGCCTGCGTCGCTTCGCCGTCGGTCGCTCGCGCCTGCTCCCGATGCGAGCGGTACTGCTCCATTCGTTCGCGGAAGACCGCGAAGGGGAACGGCTTGACGAGGTACTGGAAGACGCCGAGTGCCGCCATCTGCCGCACGGTGTCGGCATCGCGGACACCGGTGATCGCGATCACGTCGACCGATGCCGAGCGCGAGCGGAGTGCTCGCAGAACGTCGATGCCGGAGCCGTCCGGCATCGTGATGTCGAGAAGCACGAGATCGAACGCGTCGGGATGGTCGAGGACGGCGGTCATGGCCGCCCGCGCGCCTGCGCATTCCGCACCGACGACGAACCCGTCGAGGCGTTCGACATAGTCGCGATGCAACTCGAGCGTCAGAGCGTCGTCGTCGACGATGAGGGTGCGGATCATCGCTCTGGCCGTCGTGTTCCTACTGCGGGGAGAACGACCCGGAACATGGTCGGATCCCCGCTCACCGTCACCCAGCCGCCGGCGTCGGTGACCACCGAGCGCACGAGCGCTAGTCCGACACCGCGTCCCTGCGCGTCGGCGGGTTTCGTGGAGTAGCCCTGATCGAAGATCCGCTCGCGGAGAGACGGCGTGATCCCCGGTCCGCTGTCCGAGACCTCGAGCACGATCCCCTCGTTCGCATCCCGACGGAGGGAGACCTGCACCCAGCGGTCGTCCGATTCGGCCGCGGCATCCATGGCGTTGTCCACGAGGTTGCCGAGCACGGACACGGCGTCCACGGTCGACAGGGGAGTGCGGGGAGTGTCCGGCTCGATGTGCACCCGCCAGTCGATGCCGCGCTCCTTGGCCTGGGAGGCCTTTCCGAGGAGAAGCGCTCCGACCGCCGGGTCTCCGTGTCGGCGCGCTGTGACCTGGTCGACGAGAGACTGGCTCTGTCGCGACGTCTCCGTGAGGATCTCGATCGCCTCGTCGCGGCGTCCGAGCTCGAGCAGGGCGACGGCGGCGTGCATCCGATTCCCGTGCTCGTGCGTCTGTGCACGCAGGGCATCACCCAGAGTGCGGATCGACTCGTACGATGACACGGCGTCCCGCACCTGGCCGGGTGGAAGATCGCCCGCGATACGGCGGGTCACCCGACGGGCGAGCACCGCGCCGCCGGCGCCGAGCGCGACGAGCCCGGCCGTGATGCCGAGTGTGAGAGGAAGGCGGCGGACCAGGGTGTCGGTGATGGACTCGGTCGTCACGCCGGCCGAGACCCAGCCGATCAGGTCTCCGTCCGGCGCGGTGACCGGCATGATCGTCCGCACGGAGGGGCCGAGGGTACCGGTGAACTCCTCCGTCAGGGTCTGCGGTGACGCAGGGATCGTGCCCAGGTAGCTGCCGCCGATCTGGTCGGTGTCGGGGTGTGTGATCCGCGTCCCGTCCGGCGTCATGACAGTGATGAAGTCGAGCCCCGCACTGGCGATCACCGCGAGCGAGTAGGGCTCGAGCACCCGAGTGGCCGCATCCCGATCGCTCGAGCGCAGGCCGTCGACGACGAGGGGGGAGGAGATGAACGAGGCCGCGGTGGCGGCAGTCACACGCTCCGCCTCTGCGCGGATCGCCCGTTGTGCTTCCACGACGAGGAAGACCGCGACCAGGGCGCCGATCACGACGGCCGCGACAAGCAGCACCACGAAGACGCGAGAAGCGGTGCTGCGGGTGCGGGAGGTGTGCGCCATCGCTTCCTCCGATCGTCGATGGTCAGGTGTCGTGACCAATACGACCACAACTCGCCGCCAAGCGTGAAGTCGGAGAACGTGAGACCCGATCGGCGGCACGGCAGCCGCCCACCGAGACGAAGACGTCGATGATCGAGGAGGACGCGATGGCGCTCACAACAGGATTCTCACTGCCGAAGTTCAACTGGCGGCGAGGGAAGCAATCGTGGGACCGGCATACCTGGCTGTACGTGTCGGTGCTCCTGGCCGTGGTGCTGGGCGCGGTGGTCGGGCTCGTGTGGCCGGAGGTCGGCCAGGCGTTCGAACCGCTGGGCAAGGGGTTCGTCGCGCTGATCAAGATGATGATCGCACCCATCATCTTCTGCACGATCGTGGTGGGAGTCGGATCGATCGCCAAAGCGGCCACAGTCGGCAAGATCGGCGGACTGGCGCTGCTGTACTTCATGGTGATGTCGACCTTCGCGCTCGCGATCGGGCTCGTCGTCGGCAACATCATCCACCCGGGGGCCGGGCTGGACATGGCTTCGTCGACGTATGACGCCGTCGAGGCGGAGGCAAAGACCACGCAGGAATTCATCCTCGGCATCATCCCGACCACGTTCTTCTCGGCCTTCACCGGGGAGAGCGTGCTTCAGGTGCTGTTCATCGCACTCCTCGTCGGCTTCGCGCTGCAGGGACTCGGCGAGCGGGGCGCACCGATCATGGAGGCGGTCAAGCAGCTCCAGAAGCTGGTCTTCCGCATCCTCGGAATGATCCTGTGGCTCGCACCGATCGGCGCCTTCGGTGCGATCGCTGCGGTGGTCGGCAAGACGGGCATCGCAGCGATCTGGAGCCTCGGCACCCTGATGGTCGCCTTCTACATCACCTGCATCCTGTTCATCGTGGTGATCCTGGGTGTGCTGCTGTGGACGGTGACGAGGGTGAACATCTTCGCGCTCATGAAGTACCTGGCGCGGGAGTACCTGCTGATCGTCGGCACCTCGTCGTCGGAATCCGCCCTCCCTCGCTTGATCGCGAAGATGGAGTTCGTCGGCGTCTCCAAGCCTGTCGTCGGCATCACCGTTCCGACCGGGTACTCGTTCAACCTCGACGGTACGGCGATCTACCTGACGATGGCGTCGCTGTTCATCGCCACCGGGATGGGGCAGCCGATGTCGATCGGCGAGCAGATCGGCCTGTTGGTCTTCATGATCATCGCGAGCAAGGGGGCGGCGGGTGTCACGGGCGCAGGCCTTGCCACCCTGGCCGGCGGGCTCCAGGCATACCGTCCCGACCTCGTCGACGGCGTCGGCGTGATCGTGGGGATCGACCGCTTCATGTCGGAGGGGCGTGCACTCACCAACTTCACCGGGAACGCCGTGGCGACTCTCCTGATCGGCACCTGGACGAAGCAGATCGACAGGGAGCGGGTGCGCCGGGTGCTCAGCGGCGAGCTGGCGTTCGACGAGTCGCTGCTCGACGGCGTCGACGCGCACGGGAGCTCAGCTGCTCCACAGGGCGCCGACGTGCAGGAGCTTCGGGAAGCGGCCGTCACGGAGATGGCAGCCAAGGAGGAGCGGGCACGAGCGCGCGCGGATCGCGTCTGACGAGCAGGAGTGAAAGTGGGATGCGGGAGTCCGGTGAAGCCGGCTCCCGCATCCACGCGGTCAACCGCTCTTGCGTCGGAACTCGCGCCGGGTCTGCGGGGCGTTCGCACTGTGCACGGCGGAGTCGCCGTCGAGGTGTGCCTCGCCCTGCCGGTGGTGCGCGTTCTTCTTCTCGAGCGCTTCCTTGAACTTGCGCTTCATCTCCTCAGAGGAGGTGGCGCCTTCTTCGGTGCTCATGCCCCGAGCCTAGAGCACACCGTCTGGTGGGTCACCCTCTGGTGCGTCGCACACATACGTCGATCAGCACGCCGAGCCCTATGGCCAGCACGATCGAGACCGGCACGGCGACGAGAGGACCACCCGGGAGGACTGCTGCCACCGCGGCGCCGACGGCCGCCTGGTAGAGGGCCCACCCTGTGGCTGCGGCAGCGACCAGGGCGAGATAGCGCGGTGGGTGGATGCGCGAGGCTCCGGCGACCAGATTGATCGCGAGCCGCGCGAAAGGCACGAACCGTGCGGTGAACAGCACGGTGGCCATGCCGCCGTCCAACCGGGTTCGCGCCCAGCCCAGAGCCTGCTGCACCCGAGGGGTGCGCATCCAGCGCCAGCGCTCGGTACCCACCAGTCGTCCGATCAGATAGCAGCACGCATCTCCGACGGTCGCCGCCGCAGCGGCGCACGCGACGACGGACCAGAGCGGCGGTGAGCCCGAGGTCACCGAGAGAGCGCCGAGAGCGGTCACCGCGACTTCTCCGGGCACTACGACGAAGAACGCGTCGCCGACCACGAGCGCGCTCATCAGCGCCAGGCTCCACGGGCTCGTGAGCGATTCGGTCAGCAGATCCATCGGCACGTCGTCCACAGTGCCTGCAGAGGGTGAACGGGAACCAACGAACGGATAGCCGGTGACCCGCGATCCAGCATCAGGTGAACATCCGGTGCCGGAGGCCGTTTGCGGCGAATACGGGCTCTCGTCCCCGTCATCCTGGGGCTGTGAGAGTAGCGATCGTCACCGAGTCCTTCCTTCCGCACATGAACGGCGTCACGGGATCCGTGCTGCAGATCCTGCGACACCTCGAACGACGAGGTCACGAAGCCCACGTCATCGCTCCGGCGGCGACCGGCGCACCGGCAGAGGTCAGCGGTGCACGGATCGAGCCCATACCGAGCCTTGCGCTGCCGGGATACCGGCACGTGCGCGTCGGCACGTCGAGCGCTCACCGCGTCGCCGCCTCGCTCGGCCGGTTCCAGCCCGACGTCGTGCATCTGGCCTCGCCCTTCGCACTGGGGTGGCGCGGCGTTCTGGCAGCCGAGCGACTGGATCTCGCCTCGGTAGCCGCCTACCAGACCGACGTGGCGGCCTATACGGAGCGCTATCGGATCGCCGCGACGACCGGCATCGCCCAGACCCACATCGCCCGACTGCATCGGCGTGCCACGATGACGCTGGCGCCATCCGCTGACGCGGCGCAGCAGCTCGCATCTCTCGGGGTGGACCGCGTGCGGCGCTGGGGGAGAGGCGTCGACGCCGAACGCTTCCAGCCGTCCCGCCGCGATCCCGTGCTCCGTGACGGGTGGGGTTCTGACGTCGTGATCGGGTATGTAGGACGCCTCGCCCCCGAGAAGCAGGTCGAAGACCTCGCAGCCCTGCGGAACGTCCCGGGAACGCGCCTGGTCATCGTCGGCGACGGACCCAGCAGGGCCAGACTCGAGAGCCTGCTTCCAGACGCCCTGTTCCTCGGTCACCTCGACGGCGCGGCGCTCGCCGCAGCGATGGCATCGTTCGATGTGTTCGTGCACCCCGGCGAGAGCGAGACCTTCGGGCAGACCCTGCAGGAGGCGCACGCCAGCGGAGTGCCGGTGATCGCGACAGGGCGGGGTGGTCCCCGAGACCTCGTACGGATGGGGATCGACGGATGGCTGTATCGTCCTGGAGACCTCGAAGACCTCCGGATGCGGGTCACAGACCTCGTAGGCGATGCCCGAAAGCGGCGGGCCTTCGGTGAAGCCGGCCGTGAAGCAGTCCAGGGCCGCAGCTGGGAGAGCGTGTGCGATCAGCTCCTCGATCACTTCGAGCAGGCGCGGATGCTGCATCGGACGGATTCCGGTGCCCGCGCTCGCCGCGTGGTCCGTCCAGAGCCGTCTGCGCCCGTCGCCGCGCGCCGGTGGCAACGCTACGTCGCGATGGGCGACTCGCTCACCGAAGGGCTGTGCGACCCGGCGCCGGACGGCGCGCTGCGGGGCTGGGCGGATCGCCTCGCGCTGCTTCTCGCCGCTCGGGGAGGGCTTCACTATGCGAACCTCGCGATCCGATCGAAGCGCGTGAGCGATGTGGCAGGTCTCCAGCTGGAGCGGGCTCTCGAGCTGCGCCCCGACCTCGTGTCGATCCTGATCGGGGCCAACGACCTGGTCAAGCGCCGGGTCGACGTGGCGGTGCTCGCCGCTGAGCTGGAGCGCACGGTGCAGACGTTGCGGGGCATCGGCGCCGATGTGCTCCTGGTGACGCCGTTCCTCCCCGATCGTCGCGCGGCGGTGATCTACACGCGGCGGTTCGCCGCTTTCGCCACCGCGTTGACGGGGATCGCCACGCGCACCGGAGCCCTCCTGATCGACACCGATCTGCACCCTTCCCTGGCAGAGCGGCCCAACTGGGGAGAAGATCTCGTGCACCTGAGCAGCCGGGGCCATCGGTTCCTGGCGTATCGGGCGGGGGAGATGCTGGGGGTGCCCGACGCCGACGCGCTGGGGGCCCTGGACGCCGCCATGCACGAACACGAGTCGATCGGCGCAGGGGTGTGGTGGCGCCGGCACGCGCTGCCCTGGGTCTGGCGTCGCCTGCACGGTCGCGCTGCAGGAGATGGCCGCAGGGCGAAGCACGACGACTACGTCTACCTCGGCCGGTCGGCGGCGGCCAAGGGGGCGTTCGCCCGCTGACGTGTTCGGGTCGGTGCTCTCAGCGGCGGCCCATGCCGTGGTACTGCCAGCCTGCCGCGCGCCATGCCGCGGAGTCGAGGCAGTTCCGTCCGTCGATGATGATCCGTCCTCGCACGAGGCCACCGGCGTGCTCGGGGGAGAGGTCGCGCCGGTACTCGTCCCATTCGGTGACGACGACGACCGCATCGGCCTCCCTCAATGCGTCGTCGCGGTCGCGCGCATAGCCGAGCTGGGGATGGGCCGCTGCGGCGTTGTCCATCGCCGCCGGATCGGTGACGACCACGTCCGCGCCCAGTCCGCGAAGGCGCACGGCGACGTCCAGCGCCGGGGAGTCCCTGATGTCGTCGCTGAAGGGCTTGAACGCGGCGCCCAGGACCGCGATCCGGCGTCCGAACACGAGGCCGCCCAGTGCATCCACCACCAACTGGACCGCACGGTCGCGGCGACGGAGGTTGATCGTGTCGACCTCGCGGAGGAAGCCGACCGCCTCACCCCGCCCGAGCTCCTCCGCCCGTGCAGCGAACGCTCGGATGTCCTTCGGGAGACAGCCCCCACCGAAGCCGATCCCCGCACCGAGGTAGCGTCGTCCGATCCGTGTGTCGTGGCCGAGTGCGTCGGCGAGCAGTGCGACATCGGCGCCGGAGGCCTCCGCGATCTCCGCCATCGCGTTGATGAACGAGATCTTGGTGGCCAGGAAGGCGTTCGCTGCGCCCTTGACGAGTTCGGCAGTGGCGAGGTCGGTCACCAGGAAGGGCGTTCCCGATTCGATGGCCGAGGCGTACACCTGGCGGAGCACGTCGACTGCCCGCTCGCCCGCCGCGTCTGATTCCGCGCCGACGACGAGTCGATCCGGCGTGAGCGTGTCGTGCACAGCCCAGCCCTCGCGAAGGAACTCGGGGTTCCAGACGAGCGTCGTGCCGGTGCCGACCAGACGCGCTGCCACGTTCGCAGCGGTGCCGACCGGCACGGTGGACTTCCCAGCGATCACGTCACCCGGACGCAGGTGAGGGAGCAGCCCGTCGATCGCCGCGTCGACGTGTCTCAGGTCTGCGGCGTGACCGCCGGGCACCTGCGGCGTGCCGACCGCGACGAAGTGCACGTCGGAGCCCGCGGCATCGGCCATCGCGCTGCTGAACCGCAGCCGTCCAGCCCTCAGACCCTCCGCGAGCAGCTCCGACAGCTGAGGCTCGAAGAACGGTGCCGTGCCGGTGGCCAGCAGCGCGACCTTCTGTTCGTCGACATCGATACCGATGACGTCGTGTCCGATCGAGGCCATCGCTGCGGCGTGCACGGCACCGAGGTACCCGCAGCCGATCACAGACATGCGCATGGACTCAGAACAGCGGACGCCCCTCACCGCGTGGCATCCGTGGGGTGAACGGGTCGTGACCGGCGCGTGTCCGATCCGCGGTGTGCCAGCAGACGCAGGATTCGCGGTGTGCGCTGGTAGGGTGGATGGGGTTGACGTGTGTCAACTGCACAACTTCATATCGACTCATGGAGTGAGCGGCGGAGAAGCTGGTCCCCTGTGGTGGGTTCCTCGGCAGGAGATGTCGGGTGGCTTTCTACTGGTGGCCAGCGCAGGCGACATTCGCGGGAGTGCCCGCGCGCCCGAACCCTTCCGCTCCGCTCCTTTGAACACGCTCGCGCGTCACATGGACTCGCGAGTCTAAACAAAGAAGGAGAGACCTCTTGGAAGGTCCTGAAATCACTGCCACCGAGGCCGTTCTCGACAACGGCCGCTTCGGCACCCGCACCATCCGCTTCGAGACCGGCCGCCTCGCGCAGCAGGCGCAGGGCGCAGTCGCCGCCTACCTCGACGGCGAGACCATGCTCCTCTCGGCCACCAGCGCAGGCAAGCACCCGCGCGAGGGCTTCGACTTCTTCCCGTTGACGGTCGACGTCGAGGAGCGCTCCTACGCAGCCGGCAAGATCCCCGGCTCGTTCTTCCGTCGTGAGGGCCGTCCCTCCACCGAGGCGATCCTCGTCTGCCGTCTGATCGACCGTCCGCTGCGTCCGTCGTTCGTCGACGGCCTGCGCAACGAGGTCCAGATCGTCATCACCGTCCTGTCGATCGCACCGGGTGAGTTCTACGACGCCCTCGCGATCAACGCCGCGTCCGCGTCGACCCAGATCTCGGGTCTGCCGTTCTCGGGCCCCGTCGCCGGTGTGCGCCTCGCGTTCATCCCCGGCCACGGCGAGCACGCCGACCAGTGGGTCGCGTTCCCGACCGCCGAGCAGGTCGCAGAGGCCGTGTTCGACCTGATCGTCGCCGGTCGTGTCGTCACCAAGGCCGATGGCACGGAAGACGTCGCCATCATGATGGTCGAGGCCGAGGCGACCGAGGGCAGCTGGAACCTGATCAAGGCCGGCGCCACCAAGCCGAACGAGGATGTCGTGGCCCAGGGCCTCGAGGCTTCGAAGCCCTTCATCGCCCAGCTCGTCAAGGCACAGGCCGAGCTCGCCGCGACCGCGTCGAAGGAGCCGGGCGTCTACCCGGTCTTCCCCGCGTACAGCGACGAGGTCTACAGCTTCGTCTCCGAGCGCGCGTTCGCCGAGCTCAGCGACGTCTACCAGATCGCCGACAAGGTCGAGCGTCAGACCGCTGACGATGCGATCAAGGATCGCGTCAAGGCCGAGCTGATCGAGGCCACCGAGGCGGGTTCGCTCCCGGCGGCGGCTCCGCTCGAGTTCTCCGCTGCGTACAAGTCGGTTACGAAGAGGATCGTCCGCGGACGCATCCTCACCGAGGGCGCTCGTATCGACGGTCGCGGCCTTGCGGACATCCGTCCGCTCGACGCCGAGGTGCAGGTCATCCCGCGCGTGCACGGTTCCGCGATCTTCCAGCGCGGCGAGACCCAGATCCTGGGTATCACCACGCTGAACATGCTCAAGATGGAGCAGCAGATCGACTCGCTGTCGCCCACGACGAGCAAGCGCTACATGCACCACTACAACTTCCCGCCGTACTCGACCGGTGAGACCGGCCGTGTCGGTTCGCCGAAGCGTCGCGAGATCGGGCACGGCTTCCTCGCCGAGCGTGCGCTCGTGCCGGTGCTGCCGAGCCGCGAGGAGTTCCCGTACGCGATCCGTCAGGTGTCCGAGGCGCTGAGCTCCAACGGCTCGACGTCGATGGGTTCCGTCTGCGCGTCGACGCTGTCGCTGCTGAACGCGGGTGTGCCGCTGCGCGCTCCCGTCGCCGGTATCGCGATGGGGCTGGTGTCCGACGAGGTCAACGGTGAGACCCGCTACGCGGCGCTCACCGACATCCTCGGTGCAGAAGATGCACTGGGCGACATGGACTTCAAGGTCGCGGGTACCGGAGAGTTCATCACCGCGATCCAGCTCGACACGAAGCTCGACGGCATCCCGACCTCGGTTCTCGCCGGCGCGCTCACGCAGGCCCGCGACGCTCGTCTGACGATCCTCAACGTATTGAACGCCGCGATCGACGCTCCCGACGAGATGGCGCCGACCGCGCCTCGCGTCATCAGCGTGCAGATCCCGGTCGACAAGATCGGCGAGCTGATCGGCCCGAAGGGCAAGACGATCAACGCGATCCAGGACGAGACCGGTGCGCAGATCTCCATCGAGGAGGACGGCACCGTCTACATCGGCGCGACCGACGGCCCCTCGGCCGAGGCCGCCCGCGCCCAGGTCAACGC
>JBOGEI010000082.1:0-16817 GCA_050701935.1 Microbacterium sp. | reverse complement strand
CTGCTCGACCCAGGCGTGGAAGAGGGTACCGAGGCGTGTCTGGCGATACGGGCGCTCAGGCATGGGTCTGACGATCGACGACAGCGTGCCCGAGAAGTCGGTGACATAGTCCTTGAACCGCGAAGCCGGCACGCGGGTCGGGGCCTCCGCATCGGTGCCGCGCTGACGTGCGGCACGTTCGGCGAGCAGACGCGTGAGTTCGATCGACGGTTCAGCCGTACCGGTGCGCGCCGCCTCGCCCACCATGGCGGCTGCCGCGGAGACGGCTTCTCGCCGCGCGCCCAGCGGGTCCATCGGCCAGCGGAGGGTCGCCCCCAGACCGTCATACGGGTTGTCGTCCGGATCCACCGGCTCGATGGGTTCGAGCCCGCGCACCTCGATCGCCTCGGCAAGATAGGGGCTGGGGGTGCGTGGCGACTTCTGCCCTGCCCAATGCGCACCGCTGAGCAGTAGATCGGTCCTGGCACGGGTAACCGCGACGTAGGCGAGACGCCTCTCCTCCTGCTGCTGGTACGCGCGGTAGGCGTCTTTGAAACGCTTGAGTGCGCCACCCTGCGGATTCGCCTTCGTCGCACCTCCCGACAACGAGGCCTGGGCGAGTTTGCGGCGTTTGTCCGGATCGGTCTCGTCACCCATCGCCTCGACCGGATCCCACTCGAAGCGGGGCAGCGCGTCGCGGTCGCCTCGGAGAGCGAACGGCACGACGCCGAACCCGAACCAGCCGGAGGTGTCGGACACTCGACTGGGAAGCTCGTCGACCACGAGCCTGACCACCGCGACGGCATCCCACTCCAGCCCCTTCGACCCGTGGATCGTGAGCAGCTGCACGACGCCGGCCTCCGGAGGCTCGGGGCGAGGCATCAGTTCATCCGTGCTCTCGGCCTTGTCGAGCCAGGCGAGCAGGCTGCCGATGCTCCCCCGATCGTCTGCGGCCAGGAAGGCGCGTACCTCGTCGGCGAAGGCCCTCAGCTGCGTAGCCGCGATGCGTGCCGGCCCTCTGGTCTCGTTCGCCGCCAGCTCGATGTCCAGCCGCAGCTCGAGCTCGATGAGACGGATCAGTTCGGGGATCGGCTGCGAGGACGCACGGCGAAGTCGTTCCAGCATCTCGCCTGCCGCGCGCACTCGCGCGCGACCGTCGGGGGTGATCGCCTCGAGCAGTCGGTAGTCGTCGCGCACCGCCCGCACCACGTCGACGGCATCGATGATGGAGACGGCTTCGTCGGCGCCGCGAGAGGACCGCAACCGCGCCCGCACCTCTTCGGGCAGTGGTGCCATCGCGGTATCGCGCTCGGAGAGCGTGCGACCGAGATCGTAGAGGGCGGCCATGTCGGCCACTCCGACTCCGAAGCGCGGCCCCGTGAGCAGGCGTATCAGCGCCGACCCCGCGGTCGGGTCGTGCACGACGCGAAGGGTCGAGACGACGTCGACCACCTCGGGCGTCGCGAGCAATCCGCCCAGTCCCAGGATGCGGTGCGGGATGCCGCGAGCGGCGAGCGCGGCCGCGAAGGTCTGCATGTGCCGCTTCGACCGGAACAGGATCGCGCCGGTGTGCGGCTTCCCGCCCCCGGCGTCGCCGAGACCGCAGGCCTCGTGCGCTGCCCGGCGCTGGACGAACCACTCCGCCACCGCCGATGCCTCCTCGTCGACCGTGAACGGATACTCCACGCTCACGGTGCCGTCGCCGGCTCCCGGGCGGGGTTCGAGAGGGGGGACATCGAGTCCTGGCCGCTGCAGCGGGGCCAATACGCTGTTCGCGATGTCGAGGATGCCGCGATCGTTCCGCCAGCTCGTCATGAGGCTGTAGGTCTCTGCGGTCGCGGTGCTCGAGAACGTCCGGGAGAAGGCGTAGAGGTTGTCGGCGCTCGCACCCCGCCAGCCGTAGATCGACTGATGCGGATCTCCGACCGCCATGACCGCGGAGTCCCGGAAGAGTTCCGCGAGGAAACGGGTCTGGATGACGGACGTGTCCTGATACTCGTCGAGCAGCACGACGCGGTGCTGCTCGCGGAGCTCGGCGCGCACGTCTGGCGCGGACTCGACGATGTCGTAGGCTCCGCTCACCTGATCCGCGAAGTCCAGCACGCCGCGCCGTTCCTTCTCCGCGATGTAATCACCCACGAGGCGTGACAGCGTCGGCAGGCTGAGCAGGTTCATCGCCGCCTTCTCGACATCGCTGTTGCCGCGGTACGGCTCGAACGCGACGGCCTGCTCGTGCGCGATGCGTTGTGCCAGATCGAGGTCCACCCGATGATCGAGCGCGTCTCCGGCAAGCCGTTGCACGGCATCTATGACGGTGCCGAGCGCGAACTCGATGTCCTCGAGTTCCGGGATGTCGCTTCGGAGCACGACTTCGCGCGCCAGCATCCACGAAGCGGCCTGACTGAGCATCGCCACATCGGGATCACGACCGATGCGCGCCGCGTGCTCACGGACGATGCCGTCGGCGAAGGCGTTGTACGTCGAGACCCGAGGGCGGATCATCAGATCTTCCGCCGAGCGCGGCGCCACCGGATCCCACCCCGTGCCACGATGCGCGGCGAGCTCGTCGAGCACGTGCGCACGCACCAGTTCACGCTGCCGCCCCTGCGCGGCCTCGTCGATCCGGCGGAGTGAACCCTCTGCCACGATCGCAGGCAGATGGGGCAGCAGCCCCCGGCGTCCGTACTCATCGACGACCGCGAGGCGATGACTGATCCGCTCCGCGAGCTCCCCCGCGGCCTTTCGGGTGAAGGTGAGGCCGAGGATCTCGTCACGTCGCACATGCCCGTTGGCGACAAGCCAGACCACCCGTCCCGACATCGTCTCGGTCTTGCCGCTGCCGGCACCCGCCACGACGAGGGCCGGCTCCGGCGGCGCCTCGATCACCCGCTGCTGGGCGGGCGTCGGCGAAGGCAGGCCGAGCGCCGAGGCGATGTCGGTCGCCGAGATGCCCTCGCCGCCGCTCCAGCCCGTCACGAGCTCACCGCCGGCACCGTGTGGATGCGACATGGATGCAGGCGACGCTGCGTGTCGGCGCAATGCGACTCGACCTGCGCGGTGAAGCTCGACGCCGTCATCCCGTGGGCGGCATCCGACACCCGCCTCAGGAACGCCGAACGTGAATCGTCATCGAGCGTGTGCTGATGCGCGATGCGGTAGTCGCTCTTCGCGAGGGTCTTCGAGACGATGACCAGGCGCGCCCCCGCCAACGACTCCGGCGGAGCCCCCTGCACCAGTCCCTGCTGGACAGCCACCTGATAGGCGGCCAGCTGTGCGTGCTCGAGCACCCCCGCGTCTGACTCCGGGTCGTTCTTCCCGGTCTTCAGGTCGACGACGACCGTCGGGCCGTCCTGACCGCCGGACATCCGCTCCCATCCGCGGCCTCGAGCCTGGGAGTGCTCGCCGGCGGCAGGCGGGTATGTCTCGACGCGGTCGATGTAGCCGTGGATGATCGCCTGATTCGCTCTGTCGTCTCCCACCGGGTGCACGGCAGGAACGGCTTCGGTGTCGGCTGCTGGTGCGACATCGACGGCGAAACGGAACTCCATCTCGCTCCCGATCACGCGTCCGCCCTCTCTGCGCACATCGCCCAGGTATGTGTGCAGTCGGTCGACGAGCAGGTCGGCACGACGCCGCTCCTTGCGGCCGATCCACTCGGTCTCGAAGTCGAGTTCCGGCCAATGCTCGGCGACGATCGCCCGCATCTGCTCGAGGTCGCCGTCGGGAACCCGCTCCATCGCCTCATGAACGATCGTGCCGATGCCGGCGGTCGGAGGCATCACCGTGTCGCCGCCGAGAGCGGAGACGACCCAGTTGAGGCCGCACTCCTCATAGGACTCCATCTTCGAGGGAGACACCCGCGCCCCTGCGACACCGAGATCGCGCAACGGTGCATCGGAGGAGGCAGGTGTCACCCCGTACCACTCGCCGGGGTCGGCGCCAGGGACGCCCTCTCGTGCGAGGACGGCGAGCTGCGCCGCGGCGTCACGCCGGGTCGATTCCGCGCGGGCTGTGGTGAGGGCGCGCCGATGCCGTGCGACCAGACCACGCAGAGTGAGCGGATGTTCGGCAGAGGCGTGTCGCTCCGGCGGCTCAGGGGCAGGCAGAAACCCGAAGAACGGGCTGGGCGTGAGGTCGTCGTCGTCCACGGCCGTGATCAGGAGTCGATCCCGCGCCCTCGACACGGCGCGGACGAAGAGTCGGAGCTCGTCGTGCAACGCCGCTCGCCGCCGATCCAGTGCCCCCGGCGGCTCGATGGACTCGCCCGTGCGTGCGGCCTGGATCGCGTCGGCCAGACGCCACGTCTGCAGCAGACCACCGCGCAGCCGTACGTTCGGCCAGATGCCGTCTTGCACCCCGGCGACGACGACCGCGTCGAACTCCGTCCCGAGCGCCGTCGCCGGGGTCAGCAGCGTGACCTTTCCCGGCCTGTCAGGGGTCGACAGCGAGTCTTCGGGGACCTCGCTGTCGAGGATGTCCCGTACGAACGTCTCGGGCTTCTCGTTCGGCGAGCGCTCGACGAAGCGCTTCGCCGCATCGAACAGCGACACCAACGCATCGAGCGAGCGCGCGGTCTCCGCGCCGGTCGGCAGCAGCGAGATCTCGCGCCAGGCGACCTGCAACCGCCTCCCGTCGACGGCTCGCGCCTGATCCCACACCCGCCACAGCAGATCGTGGATCGTCTCGCCGGCGGCCGCGGCGCGTGCGAGGGCCTCGATCGTCTCGGCGAAGCGCTCGGCTGTGCGCGACTCCGGTGCGTCGATCAGCGTGAGGTGCGACGGATTCGCCATCGCCTGACGCAGCAGCTCGCGCGCAGGCGTCGAGCCCCCCTGCTCGAGTTCGAGGTGCCGTAGTCGAGCACGAAGTCTCCGCAGACCGATCGCATCGGTCCCCCCGAACGGGGTGCGCATCGCCTCCTCGAGGGCTTGTGATGTGCGCTCGTCGACCGGGGTCAGAGCCAGTCGCACGATGCCGACGATGTCGCGCACGATCCCTTCGCTGCCGAGCGGGCGTTGCACCCCGGCGGCGCGTGTCGGGATCTCTCGCGCCGCGAGCTCGGTCTCGAGCGTGGTCACCTGACGGGTGTCGTGCGCGATGACCGCCATCCGATCCCAGCGGATGCCATCGGTGAGATGCCACCCTCGCATCACTCCGGCGATGCGATCGAGCTCTTCGTAGGGCGAAGGCGCCAGGAATGTCGAGACTCCCGCATCGACCTCGTCGGCGGTCACCGGCACGGGCGCGCGGCGGTGCTCGACACGGCCGGACACGCCGATCGCCTGTGTCACCGTGCGTGTGAGAGCGGTGAGCGCCGGGCGCTGGCGGTGCGTGCCGTCGAGCACGTGCACCTCGCCCAGCACCCCAGCGAGCTGGGCGAAGAGCTCGGCACTGGCGCCGCGGAACGATCCCGAAGAGATGTCGGGGTCGCCGAATGCGAGCACGGCGATCCCGCGGCTCTGCAGAGCCCTCACGATGCTGATCCCCCCTCGGGTGAGCTCCTGGGCATCATCGATGAGCACGACACGCAGGGGCGCGAGGGCCCCGAGGGCGGTCGTCTCCGCGGTCTGCAGGATCATGGCCGCTTCACTCAGCAGATCGGCGGCGTCACGGTGGGCGGACCTGAGCGCGTCGAGCACGGCACGGTACTCCACGAGGAAATCCGCTGTCGCGGCCCATGCCTGGTTACCGGATTCTCGGAGCTCATCCGCGGCCGCGCCGATCTCGGTGCACTCGGCGAGGAACGCCCGCAGTTCCGACCGGAAACCCTTCGAAGCGCGCACGGAAGCACTCAGCGCATCCGGCCAGGGGATCCGTTCGTCTTCCGCATCCCCTGCGAGCAGCTCGGCGATGATGCGATCCTGGTCGGCGCCGGTGAGCAGGGCGGGTGGCTCCGCACCCTCGCGCACCATCGCCCCGCGAACCAGCTGGAACGCGAAGGATCCCAGTGATCGTGCCAGCGGCCCGGGAGTCGCCTGACCGATCCGCACACCGATCCGATCTCGCAGCGCCGTCGCCGCCTGACGGTTCGGAGTGAGCGCGAGCACCTGCTCCGGGCGCATCGCCTCGGCATCGATCAGGTGCACCACGCGGTCGATGAGAGTGCGTGTCTTCCCGGTTCCCGGTGCACCGATGATGACCCCCGACGCCGTCGGCTCGGCGGCGATCACAGCGCGCTGAGCGGCATCCGGTGTCATGTCCTCCACGCTATCCGGACGCGCGGACATCGTCGTCCGTCCGCGCCCGATGCACCCCGACCTCCGCCTGTGCGCTCACGGCGAAACCGGCCGCTGGCGCCGATCCGGCCCGGCGTGCGCGGGGTAGAGTTGGCGCAGTCCCCGAACTTCAAGGAGCACGCGTGGAAATCCGCATCGGCATCATCAACACCGGCCGTGAACTGAGCTTCGACACCGGCGCGAGCGCCGACGAGGTCCGCACTCAGGTCACCGCAGCACTGGAGCAGAGCGCGACACATGTGAGCTTCGCCGACGTGAAGGGCAACTCCTACATCGTCCCCACCGCGAACCTCGCCTACATCGAACTGGGCACCGAGGAATCGCGTCGCGTGGGCTTCGTCGCCTGAACCGTCGATGTACATCCTCCTCGCACTCATCGGCGCGTGCGCTCTGGGCATCGCCGCACACTTCTTGATCCCCGACCGACAGCTGCGCGGCGTGGCACTCGCTCCGGCGATCGCGACCGCCGTGTCGGCGATCACCTACACGGGCATGCAGTGGGCAGGCGTCGGCGAGGACAGCATCTGGCTGTGGCTCGCGAGCGTGCTCGGCGCAGCCGTCCTCGCAGGGCTTGCGACACTCGCCGTCACCGGGCTCCGCACGCGCTCGGATGCTGAGGCCAGCGCGGCGCTCGGCATCTGACCGGCACCGATCCGACGGGGCTCCGCCTAGGAGGCGAGGCCCATCGCGTCCATCCGTCGTGCGTGCGCGCCCATCAGCTCGGTGTACACCGGCTCGATGCGCTCCTCGTCCACGTCGAGCCGCTCCGGCCGAAGGGCCGAACGACAGACGAGGATCGTGTCGCCGACCAGGCGGCGGGCCCACATCGACAGCAGTGAGCGCCACTCCTCATCGCTCTCGATCGTCTCCTGCATGATCGCGACGATCTCGTGTCGAGCGTCGTCTTCGCGGAGGATCTCTGCAACACGGCGCCCTGTGTCGCCGTAGCTGGAGGCCAGCGCGAGGTAGAAGTCGTCGAGCATCCCGGCGGTCGTGTACACCGAGAGCAGCGTCTCCCGAGGACGGGCGCCGATCGTCTTGCGGCGGAAAGCGTCGAGGTTCTCCCGGAACGGGAGCATCAGCTGCGTCGGGTCGTCGCCGCGCTCGGCGATGAGCTCGACGATTCCGCGGTGCTTGGTCAGGGCTGCACCGGCCGCGCGCGACAGCGACTCCTTCTCGGACAGCTCGGGCGTTGCGCGGATGAGGCGCGTGAGCGTCTCGAAGTACCCCAGCTGCAGGTACGCGGCCTGGCCGAGGAAGCGGTTGAGCTCCGGGGCGAGTTCGGCGAAGTCGATACGCGTCGTATCGCCCTGCTCACCCCTGCCGCGCAGGGCGAGGGTGCGCCTCGGCGCGTCTTCGCGCTGCCAGAACCACTTAACCACGAGGTCGTCCTCCCGAGTCCACCACGTCGTTCACAATACTCGTGCGGAGGCGTTCTTCCTGGTCAGCGGCACCCCTCGGGTAGGCTGGGCGTGTCCCCGCCGTCGGAGCGGGGCCCCGCGCCTGTGGCACAAGAGACGGCGTGGATCCGTTAACGTGGCGATCCCGCAGGGTCGCCGGACAGGCAATCTGAATATAGTGACAACTTTCGCTGATCTCGGCGTCGATCAGGACATCGTCGACGCACTCGCCGCCAAGGGCATCATCGAGGCGTTCCCCATCCAGGAGCAGACCATCCCCCTCGGCCTTCCCGGCCAGGACATCATCGGTCAGGCCAAGACGGGGACGGGAAAGACCTTCGGCTTCGGCATCCCCGTCGTCCAGCGCCTCGGCAAGGATCCGGAGCACGGCGTCAAGGCGCTCATCGTGGTGCCGACCCGTGAGCTCGCGGTGCAGGTCTACGAAGACATCGACCTCCTCACCAGCAACCGTTCCACCAGCGTCGTCGCCATCTACGGCGGCAAGGCCTACGAGGGTCAGATCGACCAGCTCAAGGCAGGCGCGCAGATCGTCGTCGGCACCCCCGGCCGTCTGATCGACCTCGCCGGCCAGCGACTGCTCGACCTTTCGAACGCGACCGAGGTCGTGCTCGACGAGGCCGACAAGATGCTCGACCTCGGCTTCCTCGCCGACATCGAGAAGATCTTCCAGAAGGTCCCCGCCGTCCGGCACACGCAGCTGTTCTCCGCGACCATGCCGGGACCGATCGTCGCTCTGGCACGTCGCTTCATGACCAATCCGATCCACATCCGCGCGAACGACCCCGACGAGGGCCTCACGCAGGCGAACATCAAGCACCTCGTCTACCGCGCGCACTCGATGGACAAGGACGAGGTCATCGCCCGCATCCTGCAGGCGGAGGGTCGCGGCAAGACCGTGATCTTCACGCGCACCAAGCGCGCGGCGCAGCGCCTCGTCGACGAACTCGGCGACCGCGGTTTCAATGTCGGCGGTGTGCACGGCGACATGGGCCAGGACCAGCGCGAGCGTTCGATGGCCGCCTTCAAGGCCGGTAAGCGCGATGTGCTCGTCGCGACCGACGTGGCCGCGCGAGGCATCGACGTCGACGACGTGACGCACGTCATCAACCACACCATCCCCGACGAGGACAAGACGTACCTGCACCGCGCAGGCCGTACGGGCCGCGCGGGAAAGACCGGCATCGCAGTGACCTTCGTCGACTGGGAAGACCTGCACAAGTGGGCCCTCATCAACCGGGCCCTGGAGTTCGGCCAGCCCGAGCCGATCGAGACGTACTCGTCGAGCCCGCACCTCTACGAAGACCTCAACATCCCCCAGGGCACGAAGGGCCGCCTGGTCTCGGCGCCGAAGACCGAGTCCGTGAAGACCGAGCGCACTCGTCGCCCCGAGCGCGCAGCCGATGTCGCCGCAGAGGGCACCGATGAGAGTGGCACCCGCCGCCGCCGTCGCCGCCGTAACAGCACCACCCCGGTCGGCTCGACCTTCGCAGAGGGCACGGCCGAGGCCGCATCCGACGCAGGCCAGTCCGCACCCTCGGCAGACCGCAGCGCCGAGGGCGCCGGAACGCATGACGGTGCCGGCAAAGAGCACCACGACGGCAAGCCCGCTCCTGCACGTCGTCGCCGGCGTCGTCGTGGCGGCTCGGGCGCAGGCGCCGCACCCGTCACCGGGGCCTGATCTCTCGCACTGACGACAAGGGCGCACGCGGCCGGGAATCCTTCCGACCCGCGTGCGCCCTTTCGCGTGTGCGGACCGCACCGGCGGGCTCTCACCCGAGGCCGGTCTGCTCTCCTCCGACGGCGCGGGCGGCGAGGCCGTCGTCCTCGGAGTCACGCAGGAACGCGGCGGGGACCTGTGGCGGATACACCCATGCGACGAGCACGACCGAGATGATCATCAGCAGGAACCACGAACTCAGCTTGCTCAGTGAGACCGGCTGCCACCCATCGGCCTGATCCGGGTACGCCCACGCACCGGCCCAGGTGCCGATGTTCTCGGCGAGATAGATGAACACGGCGACTCCCGCGAAAACCGCGAGCAGCGGGAGTCTGATGGTCCGGCGCCAGATTCGCGCGTGCATCACCGTCGGCAGCCAGAGCAGCACGACGCCGGCGAGGAGCACCCAGCGGGCGTCCCACAACCAGTGATGCGCGAAGAAGTTGAGGTAGATCGCGAACGCGAGGATGGCCGTCATCCAACGTCGCGGGTACCGGGTGAAACTCAGATCGAACAGCCGGTACACGCGAACCATGTACGAGCCGATCGCCGCATACATGAATCCGCTGTACAGCGGGACTCCGCCGATCCTCAGGAATCCGTCCGCAGCATACGCCCACGAGCCCACGTCGGTCTTGAAGAGCTCCATGGCAGTGCCGGTGATGTGGAAGAGCACGATCACCCACAGTTCGCGGCCGCTTTCCAGCCGGAACACCAGCATCGCGATCTGGATGAGCACGGCGGCGATCGTGAGAGCGTCGTTGCGGGCGAGTGCTGCATCGTCGGGATACCAGAGGCGCGCCGCGACGATCACGACCAGCAGGGCCGCGCCGAAGATGCACGCCCAGGCCTGCTTGACCACGAACACCGCGAACTCGACCAGGCCCGCGCGAATGCCGTCGGACGGAGCGCCGAGGAGGAGGCGATGAGCCCACGCGTCGACGCGTCGCTCCAGGGAAGTCGCTCGCTGCATGTCTCGCACGGTATCGGTCCCGCTCGACAGGTCGCCGGGAGGTGACCGACAGATTGCCGAGGATCAGGGAAAGCGCGTGGGGGTGCCGGTGCCGCGTGCTATGAGCCTGGCCACCATCTCATCGGCGGTGGTGTTCTCGCCCGGTCGGTTCGGCTTGCCGGTGCCGTGATAGTCACTCGATCCGGTCACGATGAGGTCGTGCTTCGCGGCGATCTCGCGCAGCATCCTCTTGCCCGCCTCGGTGTTCTCACGATGCTCGATCTCGAACCCGCCCAGACCTGCGGCGATGAGCCGCTCGATGAAGGGCACCGGCATCATGCGATCCCGACCCGCCGTCACCGGATGTGCGATGATCGCCACTCCCCCGGCCTCGGTGATCAGACGCACAGCCGTCAGCGGGTCGGGCGCATAGTGCGGCTCGTAGTATCCCTCCCGCGGATGCAGGATTCCATCGAACGCCTCGGTCCGGTCGCGCACGATGCCGCGGGCGACGAGGGCGTCCGCGATGTGCGGGCGTCCGACCGTCGCATCCGGCGTTGTCTGGGCTACGACGTCGTCCCATTGCAGGTCGTAGTCGCGACCGATGTTGCGGACGATGCGCTCGGCACGACCGATCCGATCGCCGCGGATGCGGTCGGTCTCGGCGCGCAGAGCATGGTTCTCCGGATCGAAGAGATAGCCCAGCACGTGGACACTGCGCCATTCGTGCTTCGCCGACAGCTCCATCCCCGGGATGAAGGTCATCCCGAGCGAAACGGCGGCGTCTCCGGCCTCGCTCCACCCGGTGGAGCGGTCATGATCGGTGAGGGCGAGCGTGCGAACCCCGTGCGCATGCGCCTGGGCGACCACCTCTGCAGGAGACTCCGTGCCATCGGAATGGTTGGAGTGCAGGTGCAGGTCGGCAGGACCTGTGAACCCGTGGGACGAAGTGGCCATCCTCTGAGCGTACCCAGCGCCACCCGGACCGGACGCGCAGACCCACTGAAGCGGATGTCGGGGCAGGGACTTCACAGGCGGCGCTCCTAGGCTGGAGAGGATGTTTCGACTACTGGGGATCCTCTTCACCGTGCTGTTCGCGATCGCGACGGCGGTCGTGGTCTGGCCGCAGTTCTTCCGCCTCGAGCAGACGTATCCTTTCGCACAGCTCGTGTCGGTGCGCGGTCTCGTGCTCGGCGGATTCCTCGTCGTCGCGGTCCTCGCGCTCCTGTTGCTGTTCGCCCGCCCACTGCGGGGATTCGCCGCGTCGATCCTGATCGTCGCGCTGCTCGGAGCCGGTGCGACCGCGGCGATCGGCGCGACTCGCGGCTTCGGGGCCTCCGCCCTTCCGGACAAGACCGAGGGCAGCGTCCGCGTACTCACCTGGAACACCGCTGGTGAAGCCGTACCCGCCGAGGTGATCGCACAGCAGATCCTCGATCAAGGGGCCGACATCGTGGCCCTTCCCGAGACGACCGAGGCCGTCGGCGAGCGCATCGCCATCATGTTGCGAGAGCAGGGGCACCCGATGTGGGTGCACCATGTGCAGTTCCGCCCGGACGTGCAGGACGGTCCGCAGTCCTGGCAGACCACGGTGCTGGTGGCGCCCGACCTCGGCGAGTACTCGGTGATCGAGTCGGCGAAGGACGGCACGAGCAACACCGGCTCGGTGCCCAGCGTCGTGCTGATGCCGATCGACGGATCCGGCCCCACGATCGTCGCCGTGCACGCGGTCGCCCCGCGCATGGAGGAGATGCAGCAGTGGCGCAGCGACCTGCAGTGGATCGCCGACCAGTGCCCCAAGGGCGATTTCCTCCTCGCCGGCGACTTCAACGCGACGATCGACCACATGGCCCCGCTCGGGGTGGAAGGTGGCGACATCGGTTACTGCCGTGATGTCGCATCGCGCACCGGCAACGGTCTCACGGGCACCTGGCCGAGTTCGCTGCCGGCCCTGGCCGGCGCACCGATCGACCACGTGATGGCGTCGCAGAACTGGAAGCCGACGGGGTCGGTCGTGCTCGACGACGCCGGCGGCAGCGACCACCGCGCCCTGGTCGTGCAGCTCGAGCCCGCCGGCTGACTCCCGCACTCGCCCGCCAGGTGACAGACTGGAGGGATGAGCACAGGAGAGCGCGACACGATCGCAGAACCCACCGTCGAAGCGTCTGTCGAGAACGGCACCACGAACCGCAAGCAGCCCTTCCCCCAGGGTTTCCTCGACACCATCTCCACCGGGTGGGCAGAGCGCCCCGAGTCCTTGCCGGCTCCGCGGGCGCAGGCGTCATTCGCCGCTGCCCGGCGGGCAGCGGTGTCTGCAGCCTTCCCCGGCAAGCGTCTCGTGATCCCCGCAGGCTCGCTCAAGCAGCGCAGCAACGACACCGACTACGTCTTCCGCGCGCACTCCGCCTTCGCGCACCTCACCGGATGGGCATCGGACTCCGAGCCGGATTCGATCCTCGTCTTCTCGCCGACCGATGCAGGCCACGACATCACCCTCTTCTTCCGCGAGCGTGCAGACCGCACGACGACGGAGTTCTATGCCGATGCCACGGTCGGCGAGTTCTGGATCGGGCCGCGCCCGTCGCTGGCGGGCGTCGCGGCCGACCTCGCGATCGCGACCGCGCACCTGGATGAGTTCGAGGCCGTCGATGGCGAGCTGGTGCTCGACGATGACGAGGCTCTCAGCCGTTTCGTCTCCGAGCTGCGCCTGATCAAGGACGAGTTCGAGATCGCCGAGATGCGCCGTGCCGTCGAGATCACGGCCAACGGCTTCGACGACATCATCCGCGAGCTTCCCGCCGCGACCGCCCACGCACGCGGCGAGCGGGTCGTGGAGGGCGTCTTCCACCGTCGCGCGCGCGAAGACGGCAACGGCGAAGGGTATGACACGATCGCGGCCTCCGGCCCGCACGCCTGCTATCTGCACTGGACGCGCAACGACGGCACGCTCGTCCCCGGGGACCTGATCCTGGTGGATGCGGGTGTCGAGGCGGACAGCCTGTACACCGCAGACATCACCCGTACGCTGCCCGTCTCCGGCACCTTCACCGAGGTGCAGCGTCGGGTGTACGAGACGGTGCGCGAGGCCGCCGACGCCGCGTTCGCCGCTGCCAGGGTCGGGGTGCGCTTCCGCGACGTGCACGGCGCAGCCATGAAGGTCATCGCCGAGCGCACAGCCGAGTGGGGGCTGCTGCCTGTCAGCGCCGAAGAGGCTCTGGACGCCGACAAGGGCGGCCAGCACCGCCGGTATATGGTGCACGGCACTTCGCACCACCTCGGCATCGACGTGCACGACTGCGCTCAGGCCCGCCGTGAGATGTACTACGACGGCATCCTCGCACCTGGCATGGTGTTCACGATCGAGCCGGGACTGTACTTCCAGATCGACGACCTCACGGTTCCGGCCGAGCTTCGCGGTATCGGTGTACGCATCGAAGACGACATCGTGATGACCGAGGACGGCCCCGTGAACCTCTCCGCCGGCATCCCCCGCACGGCCGACGAGGTCGAGGCGTGGATCGCGCGCCTGCAGAGCTGACGCGGTCCAGACCGCTCTGACGATGCACGATGGCGCCCTCGTCGTCGACGAGGCACTTGCACGGACGCTGCTCGCCGAGTCCTTCCCCGGACTCGGCGCAGCGGAACTGCGCGTGCTCTCCACGACCGGCACGGTCAACACGATCGTCCGCGTCGGCGATGAGCTCGTCGCCCGATTCCCGCTCCTGCCTGCCACCGGAGCAGAACTGCGTGCGGAAGCGGCGGCGATGACGGCTCTGGCGGAGGTCTGCCCCTTCGAGACCCCCGTGCCACGAGGGATTTCGGCGGGAACAGTCGACTTCCCGTCTTCGTGGTCGCTGCAGACGTGGGTTCCCGGAAGGACTGCCGGCTTCGACGCGGATGCGGAGTCCGCCTCGTTGGCGCAGGATCTCGTCGCCCTCATCCAGTCGCTGCGCGCGGCCGACACCGACGGCCGAACCTTCGACGGCCGCGGGCGCGGAGGGAACCTCCTCGAACACGACGAGTGGGTGGCGCAGTGCCTGCGCGAGAGCGGGCACCTCCTGGACGTACCGCGTGCAGAACGGCTATGGAGCGCGCTGCGGGCGTTGCCGCCGGTGGGACCCGACGTCATGAGTCATCGCGACCTCACGCCCTTCAACCTGCTCGTCGAGGATCGTTCCGGCGACACTCGACTCTCGGGTGTCCTCGACGCCGGCGGGTTCGGTCCTGCCGACCGGTCGCTGGATCTCGTCTGCGCCTGGCATCTGTTCGACGCCTCGGCACGACGCGTCCTGCGTGACGGTCTCGACGTCAGCGACGTCGAGTGGTTGCGAGGCGCGGCGTGGGCATTCCAACAGGCGATGGGACTCGGCTGGTACTACGAGGAATCCCTGCCGGAGATGAGTGCGCTGGGGCGCTCGACGCTTCGCCGTCTGCTCGAAGACGAAGAGCTGTCGGCACTCATCGGCTGAGCGACCTCAGCCGATGACGTCGGGCAGGACGAACGCGGCCACGATCGGCGCGAGCGACGCTCCGATCTCGGCGGCCGGAAGCTTGCGCCCCTTCACCTCGAAGGTGTGTCCGCCGCCCTCGACCCATTCGACGCGCGCATCCTGGCAGGAAGCGACCGCCTCCTCGAACTGCGAGATCGGCTGGATGAAGGGATCGTTCGTCCCCTCGACGAAGAGCTGCGGCACGGAGATGCTCGGGAGGTGTTCCGTGCGCGGTTTATCGGGCCGTCCTGGCGGATGCAGCGGGTAGCCGAGGTAGACGAGCCCGTCGACGGACATGCCCTCTGCGGCGGCCATCGAGGCCATGCGTCCGCCGTACGATTTTCCGGTCGCCCAGATGCTCGCCGCGGGATCCTGTCCACGTGCGAACGCCGTGACCGCATTCCAGGTGGCGACGGCATGCCCCGCCGGCCCCGGCATCCGCCCTCCCTGCTCGACATACGGGAAGTTGAAACGCAGGGTCGAGAAGCCGCGTTCGCCGAGGGCTTCAACGAATCCGGTGAGAAACGGATGATCCTTCCCGGTGCCTGCACCGTGAGCCACGACCACAGTCGCGCCGTTGTCACCGTGTGTCCAGTCCGCAGACACCGCGGTGGGTCCGGCTGGCAGCGCGACCAGGATCTCGACCATCAGGCGACGGGGGCGGAGATCGCGGTCATGCGCGTTCGCCCTGGATGCCTTCGACACCGGGGGCGGCATCCGGATCGACCGGAGTCTCCGTCGATGCAGCTGCGGTACCCGCCGCTGCCGGACCGGGCTCGGGAGTCGCACCGGATTCCGGCTCGGCGGGCTCGGCGACCGGGTCGGCAGGGCGCGGCGGGATCACGGGCTCCTCCGGCGTCGCGGCAGGCTCGGGCGCTGGGGCACCCGGCGTGATCCGCTCGCCGTACCGCGGAGGCTCGTCGAGGTTCACCGGCGGGCGCACCGGGGCGACCTTGTTCGCTCCGAGGACCTGACGCGCCTTGCCCAGCGATGAGGACAGGACCGTGACCTCGTAGTGGTCGGCGGCGAACTGTGTGACGCTGGCGAAGTCGCGCCGACGGCGGACGATGGCGTAGGTGATGAGGCTCAGGAGCATCCCGACCGCGACACCGATCAGGACGAAGCCGAGGAAGAGCTGGATCGGCACCTCGGGGTTGCCGAGCACGAGGATCGCGGCGAGGAACAAGCCGATCAGCACACCGTTGATCGCACCGGAGCGCGCGGCGGCCGCGTAACCCAGCTTGCCGGTCACACGTTCGACCGTGCGCACGCTCTGCCCGACGATGGCGATGTCGCGAGCCGGCACCTCCCCGGCGATCAGCTTCGAGACCGTCTTCTGCGCGCTCTCGTAGTCGCGCATCGACGCGACGATCTCGCCGGTGTCTGTGCCGCTCGCGGGCCGGTTCAGCATGCTCATCCGGCTATTCTTCCACGCGCACCGTCCGAGGGCCCGAGGCGCGACCATCCCGCCGGAGACCCGAGCCGCCGACTACTCTGGAGAAGTGAGTACACAACGGGTTTTCGCCGCGCGCCTGGCCGGGTGCGCCGTCTTCGATCCCGTCGGCGACCGGCTCGGCAAAGTCCGGGATGTCGTCGTCGTGTACCGAAGTACCGCGGCGCCGCGTGTGATCGGCCTCGTGGTCGAGATTCCGGGACGACGGCACGTGTTCCTCTCGATCGGCCGGGTCACATCGATCCGTTCGGGCCAGGTCATCACCACCGGCCTCATCAACGTGCGGCGCTTCTCTCCGCGCGCCGGCGAGGTGCGGGTTCTGGCCGAGATGCTCGGACGACGCGTGAGCTTCGCCGACGGCAGCGGCACCGCCGTGATCGAAGACGTCGCGATCGAGCCGAACCGCCTCGGCGAATGGGCGATCAGCCAGCTCTTCCTCCGTCGCCCGAAGACCAGCGCCTCCCCCTTCGCGAAGGGCCCGACGACCTTCGCTGCCTGGAGCGAGGTCGCCGAGGAGCGCGCACCCGGTGAGTCGCAGTCGGCCGAGCAGCTCGTCGCGTCGTACTCCGAGC
>JBOGEI010000081.1:0-16861 GCA_050701935.1 Microbacterium sp. | reverse complement strand
TTCTCGAAGAGGCCCGGTCCGAAGCCGAACGTGATCGTGAGCCCCGCGGCGGGAAGCCCCAGGGCCTCCCCGGTATCGTCCGGCGGCGCCTCCGCCGGTCCGCCCACCGCGCCGGTGGCGCTGACCTCGAGGCCCTGCACCATGCGGGACGCCGCGTACGACCAGTCCTGCAGCAGCGAGATCAGATCTTCCCGATCCGTGCGAGGCATCATGTCGAAACTGGCGAAGTGCAGGTGATCCTGCACGGGGGTGGTGATGCCCGCCTGGTGCGCGCCGAAGAAGTCGTACGCGGAATGCGCGTCCTCGGCGGCGCGGGCCCGACCGAGCGCGACACCCCCGGCGAGGCCCGCCCCCGCGCCGACGGCGAGTCCCGCGACGCCGCCTCCGATCGCCAGGCCGAGAAGGCCGCGTCTGCTCAGTCCTGCAGGAGCGGACACCGCGTCCGTCGAAGGCTCGTCGGGCACGGCATCCGCTTCTGGCTCGTTCACGTCCGTGATGGCACCGGTCGATTCGCGTCGTGGCTGATCAGTCGAGGACCGTGCTGGTGAGCTGCGAGAGCGGCTCGGCCAGCGCGTTGATCAGGTCGGTGAACTCGCGCTTGTCGGCCTCGGTCAGCTCCGAATACCCCACGAAGCCGTCGGCGAGCGAGCCGTGGGCAGCGAGCGACGCTTCGAGCGCGGCGTAGCCCGACTCGATCTCCGCGACGAGAGCCTTGCCGTCGTCACCCTGCGCGACGGCGAAGTCCTGCACGAGGGAGAACGCCATCTTCGAGCCCTCGACGTTCGCGGCGAAGTCGTAGAGGTCGGTTCCCGACCACCAGTCCTCCTCCCCGGAGATCTTTCCGGTCGCCACCTCGTCGAGCAGCGCGATCGCACCGTTCGAGATGCCGCCGATGCCCTGGTCGTCGAGGGCGGTGGTGAAGTCATCGGAGTGGACGTAGTCGTAGAGCTCCTGCACGTCGGCGAGCAGCTGATCGCCGTAGTCGGCACGCTCCTGCGGCGTGGACGGCGCCCAGTTCTGCCAAGCCGGCATCTCGCCATCGGCATTCAAGGCATCCTGCGCCGGGACCCACAGATCCTTCTCGATGCGGTGGAATCCCGTCCAGTCCAGCCCCTCGGCAACGGCGTCGACCTCGCGGTAGTCGATGCGCGGGTCGAGGTCGCCCAGCGCCTCGGCCACCGGCTCGATGCGCTCGTAGAAGGCGCGGGTCTGCGGGAACAGCGTGCGAGCGGTCGCATCGTCGCCCGACTCGTATGCGGCAACGAGGTCATCGACGGCGGGGACGAGCTGACCGACCTGGTCCTTGACGAAAGCACCGTACAGGTCGACGGCCTTCTGCTTCTGCTCGGCGTCGGGCCCATCGACCGCGACCCGGTCACCGGTGACGGTGAACGCGGTCTTGCCGACACCCTCGCCGAGCATCCCCGGCTTGCAGAGGGTGAAGTAGTCGCCCGGCTGCGCGACAACGGTGAGGGTCCGAGATGCCGCGGGGGCGATGTTCTCGACCTCGCCGACGATCCGCAGACCGTCCTCGGCCAGCAGGTAGAACTCCGTGACCTGATCGGTGTCGTTCTTGACGTCGAAGGTCAGGGTGCCGCTCTTCGCGGTCGCCGCGGAGACGGCGCACTCGCTGTCGGTCGAAGAGACGTCGAAGGCCGCGGTGGCCTCGGCGTCGCTCTTCGCGACACAGCCGCTCAGGACGAGGGCCGCGGCGCCCGTGGCCGCCAGCACCCCCAGGAACCGGTGCGAGGTGGTCATGCTGCTCCTTGTTGTGAGAGGGAGGGAGATTCAGACGAAGGCTCCGTCGGGCCCTGCGGCTTCGACGGGCGCTTCGAGCGGAGTCCGCGGACGTAGAGCCATCCGACGACGCAGATGTAGAGGACCCAGGCGACGACCTGCAGCCAGGTCATCGCGGGCATGAAGCCGACCGTCGCCTGCAGGATCGAGGCGAGGGGTCCGCCGGGGGCGATCGTCGCCGAGACGTCGAAAGCCCACCCGAAGGGGAAGGCGGCCCAACCGACGGCCACGCCGCCGGTGACGGCATCGATCGGCGCCAGCGCGGTGAACGGCCCGGGAAGCACGCCGGCCTCCTGCAGATCCATCAACGCGTACGCGAGCACACCCGCCGCGACGATCACGAGGAAACCGCCGGTCCACGCGAAGAAGCGACGCAGATCGAGTCGCAGCGCACCGCGGGAGATCAGCCATCCGATGATCACGGCCGTGATCAGTCCGAGAAGGGCACCGAGCAGCGCCGAGGGCGCGTCGCCGAACGACTGGACCATCGACCACAGCAGCAGAGTCGTCTCGATGCCCTCGCGGGCGACGGACACGAAGCCGATGGCGATGAGCGCCCAGAGCCCGCCGGCGGTGAGGGCGCGGTCGATGCCACCCTCCAGCGTCGCCTTCATGCTGCGCCCGGCCCGCTGCATCCAGAAGATCATCCAGGTCACCATCGCGACGGCGAGCAGCGACAGACCGCCGCCGATCAGCTCCTGCGCCTGGAACGTGAGCTCGTAGGCCCCGAAGGTGAGCACCGCTCCGATGCCGAGGGCGAGCGCGATCGCGAGTCCGACACCCGCCCACATCTTCGGGAGGGCATCCTGCCGCCCGAGGCGACGGAGATAGGCGACGAGGATGCCGACGACGAGTGCGGCTTCGAGACCCTCGCGGAGCCCGATGAGAAAAGTGGCGAGCACGGAAGAACACTCTCTGGCGTTGGCTGAGGTAAGGCAGCCCTTACCGAAGGACGACTCTAGCACCGCGATCGACCTGCTCCGAACACGAAGACCGGAAGTAATGGAGCGCAATACAGGAGCCCGCCCCCGGCAGCGCGACGTAGCCTCTGTCCATGGCTGAACTCTCGCTCCCCATCCTGGACCTGTCCCAGCTCGACGAAGACCCCGAGGCCGCGGCACGATTCCGCGACGACCTCAGGGCGGCGACGCACGACGTCGGATTCTTCTACCTCACCGGCACGGGGATCTCCCCCGCGCTCGAAGCCCGGCTCCACCGCGCGGCCCTGGACTTCTTCGCCCTGCCCGAAGAGGACAAGCTGGCGATCGAGAACGTGAACAGCCCGCACTTCCGCGGGTACACCCGCGTCGGCGGCGAGCGGACGCAGGGGAAGGTCGACTGGCGCGAGCAGATCGACATCGGCCCCGAGCGCGAACCCGTCGACGGCGGCCCCGCCTTCAACCGTCTCACCGGCCCCAACCTCTGGCCTGCGGCACAACCGGAGCTGAAGGAAATCGTCACGGAGTGGCACGACACCCTGACGGAGATCGCCCGCAAGCTCCTGCGCGCCTGGGCCGTCACTCTCGGCGCCGACGAGACCTACTTCGACGAGCCGTTCCGCGATCCTTCGACCCTGATCAAGATCGTGCGATACCCGGGCACGGACGAGCCGGAACCGCAACAGGGTGTCGGAGCGCACAAGGACTCCGGTGTGCTGACGCTGCTGTGGGTCGAACCCGGCAAGGGCGGACTCCAGGTCGAGCGTGACGGAGATTGGGTGTCGGCTCCCCCGGTGTCAGGCGCCTTCGTCGTCAACATCGGCGAGCTTCTGGAGTACGCCACCGGCGGATATCTCAAGGCCACGAACCACCGTGTGATCTCACCACGAGCACCGGAGGAGCGCATCTCGATCCCGTTCTTCTTCAACCCCGCGCTCGATCAGCAGCTGCCGCTGCTCGAGCTCCCCGCTGACCTTGCCGCGCAAGCGACCGGAGTGACCGAGGACCCCGGCAATCCGATCCATGCAACCTACGGCGAGAACGCGCTCAAGTCTCGGCTTCGTGCGCACCCCGATGTCGCGGCGATCCATCATCCCGACCTCGTCAGCGCGACCGCCTGACGGGCATCACAGTTGCGGCCCGCCTCCGAGGGCGACGATCTCCCGGAGTGCCTGGAGATGGGCCGCGAAGGCGTCGCGGCCCATCTTCGTAGAACGCACCCAGGTGCGCGAGCGACCGCCGACGACATCCTTGCGCGCGAGCACGTAGTCGGCCGCCTGCAGGTGCGTGATCGCCTTGCTCAGAGGAGAGTCGCCGCACTGGAGGATCTCGCGCAGGGCCTGGAAGTCGAGCTCCATGCCGTCGCCCAGTGCCGCCATGAGCGAGAACCGGATGGGCGAGGCGAAGTTGTCGTCCAGCTGCGTGCGCGGGTGCGGCCGGAACGCCGGCTCAGCCACGGCTCTGCCGACCGGGGACGAAGGACACCAGTGCGAAGAGCACGATCACGACGGCGCCACCGAGGATCCCGGCGAGCCCCCGGCCGCCGAATGCTCCTCCCCCCACCGTGAGAGTGACGGGGATGCCGACGGCGAGGAAGAAGATCGCGACATGCGGCCACCGCCAGGAAGCGCCGATGGCGGGGAGCCCCACGGGGGTGTTGAAGGCGACGATCCAGGCGAGGAGCACCAGCATCACCAGCAGAGTGATCACGCTGCGCAGCGCGTCGTCCGGCGCTCCCGCGAGCATGGTCAGCACGCCGAGAGCGACTCCGACGAGCACGGTCCCCCGCCGGATCGGGGAGGGCAGGGCGATCCGCGAAGGCTGCGGAGGTCGCGGATCGCCGGCTGCACGCAGGAGCTGGACCACGCCGTAACCTCCGCCGCCCAGCAGGACCATGCCCGCGGGGATGAGCACCACGACATCCGGGAGCCTCGTGTCCAACGCTACGAGTCCGAACACGATGACGGCCCCGATGAGCACGACGCCTCCGCCGAGAAGGAGCGGCCACCGCGAGGAGCTCCAGCGCCACTGCATTCCGCTGCGCTGCGCCATCCCGTTCGCCAGCTGCCCCCACACCAGGAAGGTGAACAGGATCACCTGGGAAGCGACGACGTCCCCCTGGCGCAGGATGAGTGCGAACGTGGCGAGGTATCCGGCGGTGACGGCGGCATTGACGATGTGGAGCCAGGCGAGCGCGCGCCTGTCGAGCGTGCGGTCGCGCCGTTTCATCACCGCATCCGCCGCGGCCAGGTACTGCCGAGCGACGTCGGCATCGGGCGGCACGAGAGCACTCTGACCGGGAAGCGGCTTCTGCTTCACGACGAACCTCCTCCACTTTCCGGATGGAAAGTTTTCTACTTTCCTATCGGAAAGCCAGAGGAGGGTCAACCCCCGCTACCAGTCGAGAGCCTCGGCGAGGGCTTCGATGATGGGTTCGCGCCCCTGATCGATGTGCGCGTAGGCCTGAGCGGCGGCGACCTCGCCGCGGCCGGCGACGATCGCGTCGAGCGGGTGCCATGGTCGGCGTCGCCCTGCGCTCGGAAGCCCCGTCGCCCTCGACGTCGCGGATGGCGTTGTCGCGTTCCGCGCGGCCGACCGTCGCCCTCGTCACCGCGATGTTCGGGCTTCAGGCGATGCTGTTCTTCGCGGTGGCCTCCTGGCTCCCCCGCATCCTCGGCGATCGCGGAGTGGATGCGCAGACTGCGGGCTGGCTGCTCGCTCTGACCAGCATCGCCGGCCTCGGGCCGACGCTCGTCGCACCGATTCTCGCTCGACGCCATGGCGTGCTGCGCTGGTTCGGTCCCGGACTCGGTGTCGTGACGTTCGCGGCGTTCGCCTGGCTCGCATCCGGTGACGGGTCCTACATCGCGATCACGGTCGTGCTCGGTGCCGTCCAGAGTGCGACCTTCGGGCTCTCCCTCGCGCTCATGGTGATGCTCGCTGCGAACGAGGCCTCCGCGGGGATGCTGTCGGCCGTCGCGCAGGGCCTCGGCTACGCCTTCGCCGGTGCGGGGAGCCTTCTCATCGGCGTGCTGCACGACGTCACGGGCGGCTGGACCGCCAGTTTCATCCTCATGATGGTGTGCGCCGCAGCACTCACGCTCGTCGTGGGTCTCGTGATCCGCTGTCGGCCGGTCGACCTGCAGGTGCCCTCCGCCCTGCCGGCCCGCCCTCGGACATGACGAAGGCCGCCCCACACCGTGGGGCGGCCTTCTCAAGAATGTTCTGCGCGATTGTACGCAGGTTCGCAGTGCCTTAGCGGCGGAGTCCGAGACGCTCGATCAGCGAGCGGTAGCGCGCGATGTCGATGTCCTGGAGGTAGCCGAGCAGACGACGGCGCTGACCCACGAGCAGGAACAGGCCACGACGCGAGTGGTGGTCGTGCTTGTGCTCCTTGAGGTGCTCGGTGAGGTCCTTGATGCGCTGCGTCAGCATTGCGACCTGCACCTCGGGGGATCCGGTGTCACCGGGGTGCGTCGCGTACTCTTCGATGATCGCCTTCTTGACGTCTGCTTCCAGTGCCATAGATTCGATCCCCTTTCAGCTTGTTGCGCGGCGCCCGACGCCTGATGCGTGGGCTCTCTTTATCCGCGGCCGATCGAACGGCAACCTCGCAAGTCTACCAGCCGACGACTCCCCCGGGTGACACGAGCAGCGAGGCGCCTCCGCCGAGGTCAACTAGGCTCGGAAGGTGCAAAAGAAGTTCGACCGGTGAGCGCCCGGCGCGGTCATCTGATCGACCTCACCCCGCTCAAGACCAGCCCGGCATTCGCCCGGATGTGGATCGGCTCGACCCTCGCGGGCATCGGGGGTCAGCTCACCATCGTCACGGTGATGCTGCATGTGTTCGCACTGACGCAGAGCACCTTTGCCGTCTCGATGATCGCCGTCGCCGGCCTCGTGCCGATGATCCTCGCCGGCCTGTACGGCGGCATGCTCGCGGATGCCTTCGACCGACGTCGTGTCGCCCTGATCGCCGCGACGATCACCTTCGCCTCCACCGCTCTGCTCGCAGCCCTCACCTGGACCGGCACGGAGACCATCTGGTGGCTGTACGTGCTGAGCATCATCAACTCCGCCGCGAACTCGGTGGGTATGGCGACGCGCACGGCGATCGTGCCGCGCCTCATCCCTCGGGCACAGCTCGCCGCGGCATCGGCCCTCAACGGCGTCGCCTTCGGCCTGACGGTGATGGCGGGCCCTGCGCTGGCGGGTCTCCTCGTCGCACTCACCGGCTACGGCTGGACCTACACGATCGACGTCGTGCTGATGCTGTCGATGTTCCTCGGACTGTGGACGCTGCCGTCGTTGCGGCCCGAAGGAGAGACGGTCCGTCCAGGTCTCGAGTCGCTCGTCGACGGCTGGCGATTCCTTCGCAAGGCCGGGAACATCCGGATGCAGTACATCATCGACATCATCGCGATGACCTTCGGACAGCCTCTCGTCCTCTTCCCCGCCCTCGGCACCGTCCTCCTGGGCGGCGGAGCGCTCACCACCGGCATCCTCACCGCCGCCGTAGCGGTCGGCACCTTCACGTCGAGTCTGTTCTCCGGTCGCGTGGTGCAGTACCGCTGGCACGGTCGTGGGATCGCTCGGGCTGTCGAGGCCTATGGCGCGTCGATCCTGCTGTTCGGCGTCGTGCTGCTCATCGGCGCCCTCTCTTCGCCTGCCAGCGAGACGGCTCCCCACATCGGACTGATCGCGGCGGCCTGCGTCGCTCTCGCCCTGTCAGGGGCATCGGACAATGTCAGCTCCATCTATCGCAACACCATGATGCAGGCGGCGGTGCCCGACGCGATGCGGGGCCGCCTCCAGGGCCTGTTCGTCGTGGTCGTGGCCGGCGGCCCTCGCGTCGGAGCCCTCTACGCGGGCACGCTCGCGACCCTGACCACCCTGTGGTTCCCGCCCCTGCTCGGTGGAGTTCTGGTGATCGCCCTCGTCGCGATGCTCGCCCGCCGCAACCACCGCTTCCGCGACTACGACGCAGAGGACCCCGAGCCCTGACGGGCCCGGGGTCCTCGAAACCACCTGACGGGATCAGTCCTGCTGCAGAGCGCCCTGCAGGTCGAGGTTGATCGTGATGTCCTTGCCGACGAGAACGCCGCCGGTCTCAAGGGCTGCGTTCCAGGTGAGACCGAAGTCCTCGCGGTTGATCACGGCCTTGGCGGACGCGCCAGCCTTGTAGTTGCCGTACGGGTCGGTGCCGAAGCCGCCGAAGTCGAGCTCGAAGCTCACCGGCTTGGTGATGCCGCGGATCGTGAGGTCGCCGTCGACGAACAGGTCGTCGCCCTTGACCCGTGCACCCGTGGACACGAACTCCATGGTCGGGAAGTTCTCGGTGTCGAAGAAGTCGGCCGAGCGCAGGTGCGCGTCGCGACCCTCGTCGTTGGTGTCGACCGAAGTGACGTCGACGCTCGCCTGCACCTTGGTCTCGAGAGGGTTCTCGGGAGCGATCAGCGTTGCGCTCTTGACGCCGAAGGTGCCGCGCACCTTGGAGATCATCATGTGACGGACACTGAAGGTGACCTCGCTGTGCGACGGGTCAAGAACCCACGTGCCGGGACGGTAGCCGGGAATCTCGATGCTGGTCATTGTTTCTCCTCCGGAGACTTCAGCCGCTGCTGCGGCACGGGACAGGGGCCGCGTTCGCCGCGACCTCTGTGACAACTTACATTCACTCGCATGTATTCCCCTGAATGAAGATTCTTTTGCGACACAGCACGAGGCGCCCCTCTCCCGAAGAAGAGGGGCGCCTCGCAACGGCTCTGACCGGGGGTCAGACAGCGATGAGATCGATGATGAAGATCAGCGTCTTGCCGGAGAGGAAGTGTCCTCCCCCGGCCGGACCGTAGGCGAGGTGCGGCGGAACGATGAGCTCGCGGCGACCGCCTACCTTCATTCCGGGGATTCCTTCCTGCCACCCCTGGACCAGAGCGGCCAGCGGGAACTGGATGGTATCGCCGCGTCCCCAAGAGGAGTCGAACTCCTCGCCGGACTCGAACTCGACGCCGGCGTAGTGAACGGTCACGGTGTCGCCCCGCTGGGCCTCCGCGCCGTCGCCCACGATGATGTCGCGGATGACGAGCTCCGCGGGAGCAGGGCCGCTGGGGGCGTCGAACTCAGGCTTTGTGCGATCAGTCATGCTTCCATCAAACCCGAGCATCGCGGGCGGGGTCAACGAGAACGCACCTGCTCACAGCGAACACCTCGACACCGGGGACGTGGCCTTTGGACAAGAAGCTCTTGACACTCACGAGGGGTCGGGTGCACCCTGTTTACAGATCAACTCAGCGCCCGGGAGACTCGCAGGCATCGCCGCAGCGTCGGGCGCTGAGTCTTGCCAGGGCCGAGCTTCCCGCCGTCAATCGACATATCCGGCGAGCACCTCTGCGATCTCGACCGGCCGCCCCAACATCGCGCAATGCCCTCCCGGCACTTCATCCGCGTGCACTCCCAGACGCTCGAGAGCGAGGCCACGGAGGAATGCTGCCGGGAAGAAGCGATCGTCTCTGAACACGATGACCTTCGTAGGCACTCCAGGCCACTCCGACAGCGGCCACGGCCCCTCCATCGCCGCTTGCGACGGATGCGCCCGCTCTCGTCGGAGGGCCTCTTCGGCCAGTTCGCGCGGTACATCGTTGTAGAAGCTCACATACGGATCGTCGTTGCCCGTCAGACCGCCGTCCAGAGCGGACTGCTCCTGCGCCGCGGCGAGGTATCCGGAGTCCGCCCACCACTGCTCCGGCGGCTCGCCGGGTGCCGGGACCATCCCTGCGATCAGGACGAGGAGATCGGCTGAGAGTCGCTCGGCGACCAGTGGTGCCGTGAAGGCTCCGAAAGAATGCCCGACCACGACCACCCCGGACCGCGCACCGACGTGCGCCACGACCGCGTCGGCATAGTCGTCGAGAGTGAGCGCGTCGTCATCGGCTGGCAAGTCGGGAGTGAAGACCTCGTGCCCCCGCGCTCGCAGTTCGGCGGCGACGAGATGCCACGACCAGCCCACATCTCCGCCACCATGAACCACGACGAATGCGCTCATGCTCCACCGCCTTCCCTCTCGAGCAGGGTACGCCGCCAGGGCCTCGCGTCAGTAGGCCAGCAGCGCCGCCCTGGTGGCGCGGGTGCGGATCAGCAGAGCGCGCTCATCCTCCACGGCCATCGGATCACGACCGGTGATCGCTCGCTGCCGGACTGCCGCGAGCTCGGTAGCGTCCTTGATGAATGCGCGCATCAGGGGACGACGGTCCCCACGAAGCCCTGCCGCCCATGCCAGGCCCACCTTGCGACCGCTGGGTGTCGCGAGCATCGTGACCTCCTCCGGCGTGAACCATCCTGCCGCCGCATACTCCTCGAGTCGGGCTCTGGTGAGCCGAGCCTCTTCTCTCCGCAGCGCGATGATGCCGAGGATGAAGCCGATGAACAGCGGCACCTGGAGGGTGAAGTAGAGCCCGAAGAAGTCGGCGAAGGTGGCGGAGCCGTTCCACAGGGCATGCAGCAGTACCGCTCCGACGAAGCCGAGCAGACCGACGCCGAGGGCCGACTGCGCTGACCCGTGACGGCGCGCGACGAGGCCGATCGCGAAACCGGTGACTGCCGTGAACATCGCGTGCGCGAACGGCGAGAGGATCGCGCGGACCCCGAACGTGACCGTCAACTGCTCACCCCCGCCCTCGATCAGACTGAGTGCGAAGTACTGGATGTTCTCGGTGAAGGCGAACCCCGCGCCGACGAGCGCACCGTAGACCACGCCGTCGACCGGCCCGTCGAACGCGCGTCGAGCGAGCAGGAAGATCAGGAAGACGCCGAGCCCCTTCCAGAACTCCTCGACGATCGGTGCCTGCACCACAGCGGAGAAGGCATCGGTGGTCGGGCCGATCAAGACTTTCAGCCCGACGTCGACGAGCAGTGAGAGCCCGGCGGCGGCGACAGCACCCCAGGCGATCGCGAAGAACACCAGACGCTTCGGCTCAGGCTCCCAGCGGTCGATCATCCGCACGCCCAGGAACACGACGGTGAGCGGAATGAGCGCCAGCACCAGACCGACGACGGAGGCGACGGCGCCCAGCGCCCATCCGAAGTAGCCGATCAGGGCGAGGAGCAGGAAGCCGAGGAATCCGAACAGCCAGAGCGAGACCGAGCGTCCCTTCCTCGTCGGCACGGGCAGGGCCGGCAGCGACTCGGCCGGCGACGGAGCGACGGGTGCCGGCGGCGTGTAGGGCGTCGGCTGCGCCAACGACGACGCGTATGTCCGCTGCGGCAACGCGGGTGCAGGAGCTGCGTACCGCCCATCGGGAACGCCCTGCCGACCCACCGGCTGGGCTGGTGGCGGCGAATAGGGCGGTGGCTGCGACGGGGGTGGTCCTCCGAAACTCATAGCCAAAGCTTATGCGGCACAAGAGTACGCGTCCGGGTATGGCCGAGTCCTCCACCCGCCCGTCGCCCGCCACCCGGTAGCGTAGAAGCATGCGGTTCGCTCATCTGCGCCGTCCTGACTCCCCTCATGCGGTTCTCGCCGTGGTGCAGGACTCGGACGCCATCCTCGTCTCTGACCTCCTGACCGACGCTCCAGCCACGCTGCAGCAGCTGATCGAGGGCGGGGAGGCATCGCTCGAACTCTTGCGCGACGCCCTCGCCGACGGCACTGCCGCACGGCACCCGCTCGGCGATTGGGAGTACGCGTCCGCCGTGCTCGCTCCCCCCGCGGTGCTGGCCGTCGGTCTCAACTACGCCGCGCACTCGAGCGAGCTCGGGCTGAAGACGGATGCCGCCCCCACTGTGTTCACGCTGTGGCCGAACTCGCTCACGGGGCACGACCAGACCACATCATGGCCGCGGAGCCTGAGCGAGGCCGTCGACTATGAGGCCGAACTCGGTGTGCTCATCGGTTCCCCCGCGAAGGACGTCGCCGAGTCTGATGCTCTCTCGCACGTGTGGGGCTACACGGTCGTCAACGACATCACCGCCAGGAACATCCAGTTCTCCGAGGCGCAGTGGTCCCGCTGCAAGTCGTTCGACGGCTTCACCCCGACCGGGCCCTTCGCGGTCACGGCTGACGAGATCGCCGACCCGCAGGACCTGCACATCTGGACCGTCGTGGACGGCCACACGGTGCAGGACGCCAGCACCGACCAGATGGTGCGCTCCGTCGCGAAGCTGATCGCCCACCTCTCGCAGTCGCTCACCCTGCTGCCCGGTACCCTCATCTCGACCGGCAGCCCGGGAGGTGCGGGCTACTCTCGCGATCCGCAGATCTTCCTCCGCGATCACTCGACCGTCACGGTCGGCATCGACGGAATCGGCGAGCTCACGACCCACTGCCGCATCACCGACTGAAGCCGGCAGACGCAGAAAGAGGGGGATGGAAGCCAGCTTCCATCCCCCTCTTCTCGGTCTTCGATCAGATCTCGATGAGATCCTCCGGCGCGATCACGGGGATCGCCGCAGTGATCGTCTCGAGTCCCGAAAGACGCGCGGGCGACAGCTGCTTGACGACCTCTTCGCGCGACATCAGGCCGGCCTCGACGACCAGGTCGGCCACGCTGCGGTTCGTCAGGAGCGCGGTCTTCGCGAGCGCCGCGGCCGCCGCGTAGCCGATGAACGGTGTCAGAGCCGTGATGACGCCGACTGAGGCGCCGACCATCGCCCCCAGACGATCGCGGTTGGCGGTGATGCCGTCGACGCAGTTGACGCGCAGGGTCCACATCGCCTGACGCATCCAGGTGATGGACTGGAAGATCGAGTGCGCGATGACCGGCTCGAAGGCGTTCAGCTGCAGCTGTCCGGCCTCCGCTGCCATCGTGACCGTCATGTCGGCGCCGGCGACGGCGAAGGCGACCTGGTTCACGACCTCGGGGATGACGGGGTTGACCTTGCCGGGCATGATGCTGGAGCCCGCCTGCATCGCAGGGAGGTTGATCTCACCGAGTCCGGCCTGCGGTCCGGACGAGAGAAGACGCAGGTCGTTGCAGATCTTCGACAGCTTCATCGCGTTGCGCTTGAGCGTCGAGGAGAACGACATGAAAGAGCCGGTGTCACTGGTCGCCTCGACCAGGTCGCCCGCCGTACGCAGATCGAGCTCCGTGATCTGACGCAGGTGCTTGAGCACCGCGGGCGCGTAGCCCGGGTGCGTGGTGATGCCGGTGCCGATCGCGGTGGCGCCCATGTTGATCTCGAACATCAGCGAGGCGTTCTCGGTGAGGCGCGTGTGGTCGTAGCCGAGCGTCGTGGCGAAGCCGTTGAACTCCTGCCCGAGCGTCATCGGCACGGCATCCTGCAGCTGGGTGCGACCAACCTTCAGCACGTCGTGGAACTCCCGCGACTTGCCCAGGAACGACAGGCGCAGCAGGTCGAGCTCTTCAAGCAGCGAGCGCAGCGTCAGCGAAAGGCCGATCTTCACCGCGGTCGGGTAGACATCGTTCGTGGACTGGCTGCGGTTGGTGTGGTCGATCGGCGACAGGAAGGCGTAGTCGCCCTTCTCGCGGCCGGCCATCTCGAGCGCGATGTTGGTGATGACCTCGTTCGCGTTCATGTTGGTCGATGTGCCGGCACCACCCTGGATGACGCCCACGGTGAACTGTTCGTGGAACTCGCCGTCGATCACACGCTGCGCCGCACGGTCGATCAGGTCGGCGCGCTCCGGATCGAGCACGCCGATCTCGCGATTCGCGCGGGCACTCGCTTGCTTGACCATCGCAAGCCCCACGACGAGATCGGGATACACCGAGATGGGCCGCTTCGTGATCGGGAAGTTCGCGTCGGCGCGGGCGGTGTGGATCCCCCAGTACGCGTCGACGGGAATCTCCATGCTCCCGAGCGAATCGGTCTCGGTGCGGGTCAGGGTAGGCGCGGCAGAAGCCATGTCACATCCTCGTGGGTCGTGGCGGGTGGAAAGGGTGGGGGATGCCCACCAGTCTACGCCGCTCAGCGCCCTGGTTTGCGGGAGAAGGCCTCGAGTCGCCCTTCCGGAGTGAGCTTCGACATGCGCTCCAGCCATGCTTCGGAGAAGTAGTCGCCGGTTGCGGCATCGGTCACCGGAACCACGGTGTGGGTGATCGTGTCGGGATACACATGGACCAGTTGGAAGGCCTGTGCGGCATCCATGCCGTTCACCTCTGCCGAAGGGCGCGCCACGTTCATCGTGTAGCAGGTGGCCGATGCGACGCTCACGGGAACCCCGGCGAACGTCCCGTGCGAGGAGTAGTGCAGGTGACCGGCGAGGATGCCCCGGACGTCGCTGCCACGGACGACCGCGGCGAGCTCGTCCTGATGACGCAGCTCCAGAATGTCGAAGAGAGGCAGGTGGCTGGGCACCGGCGGATGGTGCATCGCCAGCAGCGTGCCGTGCGGTGCGGGTTCGGCGAGGACCTCGGTGAGCCAGGACAGCTGTCGCTGGTCGAGATCTCCGTGATGCCAACCGGGAACGCTGGTGTCGAGCGCGATGACGCGGAGGCCGTCGAGGTCCCAGACCCCCGTGACCGGCTCCTCCGTCGGGTCCAACCCCAGCAGCCCCGCTCGCAGAGCAGGGCGCTCATCATGGTTGCCGGCGACCCAGATGATCGGTGCGTTCAACTCTTCGGCGACCGGTTCGACGGCCGCTCGAAGACGCCGGTAGGCGTCGGGCTCGCCCAGATCGGCCAGATCTCCTGTGACGACGATCCCGGCCGGATGCGGATGCACGGTGCGGATCGCTTCGAGTGTTCGCGCGAAGTTCGCGGCCACATCGTAGCGACCGCCCAGATGCGCTCCCCCGGCGAGGAAATGCGGATCGCTGACGTGGATGAGCACATGCGACGCCGGCTCGTGCCGACCGAAGACGTACGAGGCGCCGGTTCCTGCAGACATGGCATCAGCCTATGCGGCCGTACCGACCTCGACGAGCGGAGTCTGTCTGACCCGGAAGTATCAGTGGCCGACGACGAGGAACAGGATGCCGCCGACCACCGCTGCAGCGCAGAGGGCGAAGCATCCGTAGGCTCCGACGAGCGCGAGGGACTTCTGTCCTTCGGTCAACGGGCTCTTGCGCGCAGCCTTGGCCGCTTGCTTCTCCGCGCGCTTGAGCTCCTTCTCGGTGATCACCGTGATGGCGTCGGTGAACTCCGCCGGACTCACCACCGGGGCACGGCCGCTTCGCACGAGCAGACGGAGACCGAGCGAATAGAAGGTGACGATCGCGGTGGCGCCGACGAGCGCCGCCAGGAACACCTGCAGGAAGGCGACCCAGTCGATGACTACGTTCATTTCGACTCCCCGTTCCGGTCTGCGTCCGACTTCTTGGACGACGCCGCGGACTTCGATGCCCCGGCTCCCGCCTTCGCCTGAGCCTTCCTCTTTGCCTTGGCCTCGGCATCCTTCTTCGCCTGTGCCTTCGCCTTCTCGCGCGCTTCGGCACGCGCCCTGGCCTCGGCCTTGGCCTGCTCGATACGCTGCTGACGGCGCGTCGGCGGCGGCGTGTCCGGATGCTCGATGGCCCGCCCCGACTCGGCGACGTCGCTCATCGCGTTCGCGTGCGTCACCGCGTTCCGGCGTGACCGCATGAAGAGCGCGAGGATGATCACGACAGCGATGACCGCATCGATCGCGACGCCCCAGGTGCCGAGCCAGACGACCAGCAGCGCGGCGAGTGCTCCGACTCCACCGGCAGCGGGAAGGGTCAGCAGCCAGCCGATGCCGATGCGTCCGGCGGTCCGCCAGCGCACCGTGGAGCCGCGGCGGCCGAGACCGGAGCCGATGACCGAACCGGAGGCGACCTGAGTCGTCGAGAGCGCGAAGCCGAGGGCGCTGGAGGCGAGGATGGTCGCTGCGGTCGAGCTCTCGGCCGCGAAGCCCTGCGCGGGCTTGACGTCGGTCAGCCCCTTGCCGAGCGTGCGGATGATGCGCCACCCGCCGAGGTAGGTTCCGAGGGCGATCGTGAACGCACAGGCGATGATGACCCAGAGTTCGGGCTCGTGGTGTGCACCGGACTGCCAGCCGATCGTGATCATCGCGAGCGTGATCACGCCCATGGTCTTCTGAGCATCGTTGGTACCGTGGGCGAGGGCGACCAGAGAAGACGTGAAGATCTGCCCCCAGCGGAAGCCGTCGCGGCCGTCGGGCTTGCCGTCGTAGCGACGGGTGACCGAATAGGCGATCTTGGTCGCTGCGAAGGCGATCAGACCCGCGGTGACGGGGGCGATCAGGGCGGGAAGCACGATCTTCGACAGGACCATGCCGAAGTCGATGCCGCCGAGGCCGGAGCCGACGAGCGTCGCGCCGATGAGTCCGCCGAAGAGCGCATGCGACGAGCTGGAGGGGAGCCCCAGGAGCCAGGTCAGCATGTTCCAGGTGATGGCGCCGATCAGACCGGCGAAGATCAGCGACAGGAAGAGATCGGCTCCCGCGGCGATGATCGCGTCTTCACGGATGATGCCGCCGGAGATGGTCTTGGAGACCTCGGTCGACAGGAATGCGCCGACGAGGTTCAGCACTGCGGCGAGCAGGACGGCGGTCTTGGGCTTCAGTGCACCCGTGGCGATCGGCGTCGCCATGGCGTTCGCCGTGTCGTGGAAGCCGTTGGTGAAGTCGAAGAAGAGTGCCAGCGCGATGACAAGCACGACGATGAGGGCTGCGGTTTCCACCGTTCGCTTTCGGTCGTTTGAGGAGGAAGGAGATGCCGACGTGATCGACGTGATGAACGAAGAGTTCACCGTGGGTTTGACTTCCGTTAACCGGCCCCGGTAGATCCTCCCACCCTCCCCCGTGCCGGTCAACTCGACCTGGGATAGCGTGAGACGGTGACTGACGCCCCTGCCGCCGACCGACGCTCGACACTTCGCACCCACCACGGTGACACGTTCGACGATCCCTACGAGTGGCTTCGCGCCAAGGAAGCGGACGAGGTCATCGCCCATCTCGAGGCGGAGAACGCCCACACCGATGCGGAGACCGCCCACCTCGCGGATCTGCGGGAGCGGCTGTTCGAGGAGATCAAGGGCCGTGTGCAGGAGACCGACCTGTCCGTCCCCACCCGCCGGGGCGACTGGTGGTACTACAGCCGCACCGAGGAGGGCGCGCAGTACGGCATCCACTGCCGCGCCGCAGCCGAGCCCGACGACTGGACTCCCCCGCGTCTCGAACCAGGTGTCCCC